>JAKPYU010000449.1 GCA_029568995.1 Candidatus Omnitrophota bacterium
AGCACCTTGTCTTTGGTTGGCTCCAGAACGCAGTCGAGCCGACGCAGCACCGTCATGGGGAGCATTACGTCCTTATATTGATTCGGGCGATAAGGACCCCGCAGCAGGTCTGCCACTGACCAGATGAAATTCACTTTTCCACTGAAGTTATTCATATTCGCTCCCTAGTCCTGGCTAAGTCCCGCTGAGTCGATAAGGTCGTCCGGTAGTGTCAACTTACCCTGCTTGATCATTTTTTTGCAGAAGGCACTCAACTGAGCCTTAGCAAGCTTCGACGGCATGGATTGTCCGTTTTCCCAACGATTTACAGTTGCGTAGCTGACATTCAACCGCCTCGCCAAGTCCTCCTGGCTCAAGGCGAGCTGCTGCCGGATTTCCTTTACCAAGGTCGACAAATTTGGATTTTCATTATCCATTCGGTGAACCTCTCGTCGTCAGGGCGGCAGACCTCTGGTTTCTGCTCGAATTTAATAGCGTATGTTATATCATTCGCGGGACGAAAAGCAAGGGAAATCGCTCCTGCGAACATCCTGGAGAGAGTCAGAAAGGCCATCTGCCTGAAGGCAGGAATCTCCAGTCCTTGCGACCTGTTATTCCCGAATACAGCCAGACCGCCAACCAACCGCCGTGCGCAATACATACCGGAAGGAGAAGTCGTCTGTAGACGCAAGGACCGCCGGGGTGAAACCCCTCCAGCCGGTCGATCCGCCGCCGCTCTGCGAGCTATGGCGGGACAGGTGGCCGGAAGGCGGTTTTCGGGATTGTCGAAGGTCAGAAGCTCCCCGTACACGGGGCCCCAGGGCGCGCCTGTGCCCTTATTCGGGAGCCGGTCGGGGGTTGGCTCGGGATTGGACATGCGGGCCGTCACGTGCGCTTGTGTGGCCACGTCGGCGAGCGGGTTGGTGGTCCCGACGGCAAGGATGTCCTCCTCCGGGACTTTCAGGACCGGGATTCCGGAGGATGTCTCGAAGAGGCGGCCGCGGACGACAGCGTCCTCCACCGCCAGGACTCCCCGGCAAAAGCGGTCGTGGTTCCAGAAACCGCGCTTCAGTGTGCCGTAGACGAAGAGCCGTAACAATTGCGGATTGGGGATTTCGGATTGTGGATTGAATGAAGATGTCATATGCTGTCTCCATGAACGCGGATGAATT
>JAKPYU010000461.1 GCA_029568995.1 Candidatus Omnitrophota bacterium
GGTTTAATAGGGTCCCGCAGCATGCGGATTCTAAGGTCCGCGTCATTGGCGATCTCCTCGGCCCTCCGTCTGGCCCGTTCGGACAGGCTGCCTTCGGCCAGGGCCTGCAACCGCCAGGCGATCCGTTTTCGAAGAAAATCCTTGTGGTGAGACCTCGTCTCTTCTCCGAAGACATCGATATACCTTTCCCGGAGCTCCCCGACGGTCATTCGAGAAAGGGCTTGCACCTGCTGATACGTCGTTTCATTCATGGCAACCTCCAAAGGTTTAATGGTCAGTGTCCGAAAAAACTCGGCGGTTCGGTCGTCTCTCGGCGTTAACCGCTGCATGAATGAAGGCTTCTATTGGCGGAACAATCAAGTCGGTTCTCTGTAAACGCCTCGGATTCTTTGGTTTGCACCACATTGCCAGCCATATCCGGCCTGGATGTTGGCAGCCGACGCCCCCGTCGGTAGCGAAGGTAGCCTTCTCCCAGGATTGAGGCGATCTCTGAAATCGTTTCTTCGAGATCGCGTTTTGCGGATTCTCTGAATTCCATCGTGTCCTCCTTGCGGCGACCGCTGGGTCATTGTGGATGCCGCCGAGGTGGGATGAGGCAGCCGCGAGGTTTCGACCGCGGAGTCCATCGGTCCGCCCCGAAAGGCAGGCCCGCCGGCACCCACAACGGTCTCCGTTCTTACGGCCGATTCCGCTGTCTGGTGTTTCTCTTCGGCCGGGCATAGTTACCCGGCTTCGGTCGATACCTACCGGAGGACCCCTCGGGGTGTCGGGCTGAGTAGACCAGTCAGGCGTTAACAGCGTCCGAAAAAGGGACGGAGAATCGGAGAATCCGAGGGGCACATCGGAGAGCGGCGGGCGCGAACGTCAACGTCCTTGGTTGAAACTCGAAAGCTGTGAGGGGAACGGAGAATTGGAGAGAATGTTCGGGCGGGCGTAAGTCGGCGTGGACACGACTGAAACGACAAAACCCCGAGGGAATAATCCCACGGGGTTTCGTGCTAACAAATGACCGTCTAAATCGACGGATTGAATTTTGGCTCCCCAGCGCGGACTCGAACCACGGACCCGCTGGTTAACAGCCAGCTGCTCTACCGACTGAGCTACTGGGGAGCAAATTTCCCAAGAACGAATCCTGCGCGTTGCCGGTGCAGGGTGGCTCTATAGCAGAACTTTCTTCCTTTTACAATCCTCTTTTTCGGGCCGTTCTCAACGGCAGTTGCTGCAGGTCGTCAGCTTCGCGAAGGGAACCCCGGTGGTCCGGCTGATGT
>JAKPYU010000463.1 GCA_029568995.1 Candidatus Omnitrophota bacterium
TTTAACTTCGGCTGCCGTAGCAGTACCGGCAGAATGGACATTCGGAACGGACCCGACCGGATACGGCGGAGCCTTATGCGTCGCCTTCGGTGACGGCCTCGTAACCACCAACACCGACTTCGAAAATCGTGCGAAAGGCACCTGGATCATCGACAACATCAGCCTGTTCGGTGACTTCCCCCCCGAACCCGCATCGGTGATGGAGTACTCTTTGTACTGAGAATCCCTGACCGGTACTCGAAAGTACAAAGGAAGCGAGTGGCGTAAAACCGAATGGAAGATCGCACTCTCCAATCAGGAAGGAGAAGAACGTACATGAGTAAGCGCGTCTTTCTGGTCACGATGGCCGCTGGGTGTCTCCTGGGAGCGCTGGTTTCCAGTGCGGAGGAGCCGCTTTGGACTGCGACGTTTGAGGAAATCCCGGGGACCGCGTTTGTTCGGACCATCCGGGGTCAAAATGATGTCTGGGATACACAGCTGTTCAGCTCCATTGGCACTCAGTTGCCCGAGGCCGTGACTCAGGCGGACGATTTTTCGTTCGAAGTGGTCTTCACAAACCTCGGCGGCGAGTATTCACCCTACTTCAACATAGGCTTATTTGCCGTGCCGGGGAGTTACGAAGAGAATGGATTGTGGATCTGGGGAGACGGCAATGCCCACGGTAACGAGATGTATTGCTACGTAAAGGAGAGCCTCGCCGGAAAACAGACCGCACAGCAGTTCAAAGTCGCCGGAGATACTTCGGTCGGCGGTGTGCGGTTCCTGCGGTATGCCTACACGGCTGCCGACCGAAGCGTCCGGATTCTGTTCGTGATGGGCGACGATGACGTGGCAAGCGCCGAGGAGGTGATTGCCGACTACAACAGTGCCGCCCAGGGGCAAACACGGGTTCCGGCAACAGCCGAATTTGCCTTGACTCACTTCGCATTCATGGACAGCGGCGGAGACCCCCATCTCTGGAACTTCGAGTGGAACATGGCCATTGAGCGGGTAAAAGTCGTCAAGAACGGCCAGACAATCGTCAACGAAGATTTCGCCGACGGACCGGGAGTCTTCAACGTGTTCACGCTTCGGGGGGCGGAGAACTTCGCCGTTCCCGCCTGTGCATTGGACGGATTTGTTCGGTCATGCGGCCGAAGCATCGACCAGCAGGCCACGGTTCTTCCCGTGCCGGGCGGCGCGTTGCGGTTCATCGCCGCTGACATGATGTATGATGAGTACCTGAGCTACGCGGTATTCGGCCATCCCTGTGAAATCGGTTCTCTTCAGAACGGGTGGGGTCTGACATTCGAGACGGCCATCGAGGAAACCATGAACGGATCGGCCGCTTCATTTGGGATCGTCCGTTATGGGGTTTCCACGGTCCCCCCCGAAATGGTGCCGACGTTGAATTCGATGTTTCTCCAAGTGCAGGCCACGAATGCCGGCAGCGATATTCGGCTCACTCCCACGTTGTATGCTTACAACTCTTATGAGGAACAAGCAACCGCCTCAGGATCGGCGTTCACCGTCGTTCCAGGGACGATGTTCATGGTCAAGATAGGGTTGGACATAGCGGACCGGATGTTCAAAGCCGAAATCCTGGGATTGGACGGAACAGCGAAGAGCACCGTTTCCGTCGCCATTCCGGAGAATTGGACGTTTGATGAGAATACTACCATCAATACGTTCGAGCACTCTCCCATGGTGAGTTTCGGTGACGGGCTGATTACCGACAATGTAGACTTCGAGAATCGCGCGAAAGGCACCTGGTTGATCGACAACGTCAGCCTTTATGCGGCGTATCCTCAAGTCACCCCGGTAACGGATTGGTCCGTGTATTGACAGATCGGTCGCTGAAGTCTCAATAAGGGATCAGTCAAACGCGGCGCTGGACCTCGTCCAGCGCCGCGTTGTTTTGTCACCTTGACTCCCGGTCTACCGTTATTAAACATGAAGCACGTCGCCCGGGAACTGGGTATCGACATACTGGAGTAATCGCCATGAAAGTTTACACATACTCGGAAGCACGACAGCGTCTCGCCAGACTGCTTGATGCGGCCCGAAAAGAAGAAGTCCTCATCAGGAGACGCGGCGGAGAAACATTCTCCGTCACCTACAAGACCGTGCCAAAGTCCCCGTTCGATGTGCCCGGAATCACCACTCAAGCCACAACCGCCGACATCCTGGAAGCCATACGGGAATCCAGGTCCGGGGAAGGCAAGGCGGGCGAGCCACCCGTTCGATGATTGGCTATACGACCTATCCTGCCTTTTCACATGTCAGCACACGGAATCCGGCCTGTTGAAAGTGCCGATCAAAGGTGAGGACCTCCCGAACCGCAGACCGGTGCATGACAATGAACGAAATGCAGTCGTTAAGACCCCACTCCTTGTCTGTGTGAACCTTGTAAAGAGCAAATGCGTTCTGGAATAGATCCGGAGTCAGTCGAACCACTTCCACATCTTCAGAGGCGAGAAAGTCCTAATAATCGCTGCTGCTTCATGGCGATACCTGGTCGCCAAAGCGTTGCCGATTTCCAGGAGGATAATGTCCGTAATCAGGAATCGTGCTCGCTCATACAGAGCCGCCAGTTCAGTCGCCTGAACATGGTACTGATCACGCTCATTGATAAGCGCCACAACAAAAGATGTGTCAATGAATATCTGCGTCAACGGACTTCTCCCCACTCAAATAACGGTCCAGGTTTGCGGCAAAGTCCGCAGGCGCTTCGATCCGAATCTGCCGGAGTTTCGTCATAATGCCGCCGTTTCGGACCGGGGTTTGTGAGGCCGCAAAATTTCGAATCACCCGATACAACTCGTCCAACTTCTCTTCCGGGAGCTTGACCAATTCCGATTGAATCAACTCCAGTGTCGTCATGACAATCTCTCCTTGACTGCTCTCACTCTGCACAGCCCTATCACCGAATACGTCGCCCGTCATGGCTTGCTGCAAAACGAAGGCCCCACTCAAGAACAATATATCGCGATATTAAGCGGCAAATCAAGCAGGATTTTCGGATTTCCCCATGCGTCTCCGCACCTGCCACACACCCTCAACACCAGCCGTTCCTTGACAGCCTTGCCTCAAGATCGGGATACTGATCCTTTCGGCTTCTGTAAAAAAGGACCTTCAATTTCATGTCTCCTCATGCCAGTCCATCACCGGTTTGCACACCGGATGCGCCGCGCCCGGACCCGTTCGGTCGGTTCGGGCCATTCGGGGGGAAGTACGCTCCCGAAACCCTCATGCCCGCCCTGGAGGAGCTCGAGAATGCTCTGAAAGAGGCAAAGGCCGATCCAACATTTCAGCAGGAGCTGGATGCGTATCTCAAGGATTATGTCGGACGTCCGACACCTCTCTATTTCGCGGAGCGTCTCACCAGGCGATGCGGCGGAGCGCAAGTCTTCCTGAAACGGGAAGACCTCGCCCACACCGGCGCACACAAGATTAACAACACCATGGGGCAGATTCTGCTCGCCCGGCGGATGAACAAGCCGAGAATCATCGCGGAAACCGGCGCGGGCCAGCATGGAGTCGCCACCGCCACCGCCGCCGCGCTGTTCGGCCTGGAATGCCATGTCTATATGGGCGAAGAGGACATGGAACGCCAACACCTGAACGTCGTTCGGATGCGTCTTCTGGGCACGGAGGTCATGCCGGTGGCTTCGGGGTCCAAGACTCTCAAGGATGCCATGAACGAGGCGATTCGGGACTGGGTGACCAATGTCCGAACCACGCATTATGTCATCGGTTCCACCGCCGGTCCCCACCCGTATCCGCAAATGGTACGCGATTTCCAATCGGTGATCGGGCGCGAGGTGAAAGCCCAATCTCTGGAGCGGTTCGGCCAATTGCCGGATGTCCTGATGGCGTGCGTGGGCGGGGGCAGCAATGCGCTGGGGTTGTTCCATCCCTTCTACGAAGATCGTTCCGTTCGATTCATTGGTGTGGAGGCCGGTGGAGAGGGAATCGACACAGGCAAACACGCCGCGCCGCTGGCCGCCGGTCAGCCCGGCGTATTGCATGGGTCTTACCAGTACCTCTTGCAGGATGAACATGGGCAAATCCTGATCGCGCATTCCGTTTCGGCGGGTCTGGATTATCCCGGAGTCGGACCGGAACATTGTTTCTACAAGGATTCCGGTCGTGCGGAGTATGTAAACATCACTGATCGGGAGGCGCTGGACGCCTTTAAGGTTCTGGCGGAGACCGAGGGTATTCTTCCGGCGCTGGAATCGGCTCATGCCGTCGCGCATGTCTTAAAATTCGCTCCGACTCAGCCCCCGGAGAAGCGGATTGTCGTCAATCTGTCCGGGAGAGGGGATAAGGACGTGGAGACCGCCGCGCGATTCCTGGGAGGTGTGGAATGACCGGAGATGCAGGCCAGCGCGGAGTGGATGCCATCGCCGCAGCTTTCGCGGCTCGACAAGAAACCAGCGGGAAGGCACTGATTCCTTACCTGATGATCGGCGATCCCGATTTCGACACCAGCATGGGTCTGGTTCGTGCGCTGGCCAAAGAAGGGACCGATATCATTGAGCTGGGAATGCCGTTCTCGGACCCACTCGCCGACGGTCCCGTTATTCAGCGGGCCGGGCAGCGAGCACTGGCTGCGGGAACGACACTGCCCAAGATCCTGCAAGGTGTGAAAATCTTGCGAGCCGAGGGAATCGTAACTCCCTTTATTTTAATGACTTACTATAACCCACTACTGCGGTACGGCGTGGATCGCTTGGGCCGGGATCTGGCCGAGGCGGGAATTGACGGGCTGATTGTGGTGGATTTGCCGCCGGAGGAATCCGAGGAATTTGACAGCAACCTGGCCGAGCATGGCCTCGCCCTGGTCTATCTCGTTGCGCCGACAACCACGGATACCCGGCTGGACCTGATCGGACGCCTGGCACGAGGATTTATCTATTATATCTCCCGAACCGGAGTCACCGGCGAACGGAAAGATATTGCCGCCGATCTGGCCGCAAACCTGGGGCGAATCCGGCAGCGGACGGGATTACCCGTCGTGGTCGGATTCGGGGTTTCGAATGCCGAACAGGCGCGGTGGGTCTCCGAGCATTCGGACGGGGCGGTGATCGGCAGCGCCATTGTGCGAATCATCGAGACCAGCCCCAGGGGTGAAATTCAAAAAAACGTGTTACAATACCTGCGTCCGATTCTGACCTGTCTCCATACAACGGCTTGAGGGAATCATGGAGAACTGATTGGGTTGTGGAATTCTGCATGAATCGGTCGGGAGGCCGATTGTGCCGGAGGCAAAGCAACAATGGCATGGTTTCGCAAGAAGAACCTGACAGCGCTCACTCCCTCATCCAAGAAAAAAGAGATGCCCGCGGGGATATGGACCCGATGCGAGCAATGCGAGCAGTATATCACTAATGTAGAGCTGCTTCGGCATCTGAAAATCTGCCCTCATTGCGGTCATTATCATTTGATGTCCGCCCTGGAACGTCTGGATATCACCGTAGATCCCGGCAGTTTTGAAGAGCGGGATGCGCACCTGGAAAGTCTGGATCCGCTTCAGTTCGATGGATATCCCGACAAGATTCGGAAGGCCCAGCAGCGAACCCAGTTGCGAGAAGCCGCCCTCTGGGGAACCGCCACTTCAAGTGGATATCCGATTGTATTTGCGGCGATTGACTTCCGATTTCTCGGAGGCAGTATGGGGTCGGTGGTCGGCGAAAAGATCACCCGTGCGATGGAGAGTGCATTGGAGATGCGGAGGCCGGTTGTAGTCGCGTCCGCCGGGGGTGGGGGCGCTCGGATGCACGAGGGAATGCTCTCCCTGATGCAGATGGCAAAAACCAGCGCCGCCGTGGCCCGTTTGCGACGCGCGGCTGTCCCGTTCATTTCGATCATCACTCATCCGACCATGGGCGGAGTCGCCGCCAGCTATGCAACCCTGGGCGATGTGATTATTGCAGAGCCGGGCGCTCTCATCGGATTTGCCGGTCCGCGAGTTATCGAACAAACCATCGGGCAGAGTCTGCCAAGCGGATTCCAGCGTGCCGAGTTTCTCCTGGCACACGGGATGATCGATATCGTGGCTCCCAGATCGGAGATCAAATCCCTGGTCGGAAGGCTTCTGAAGCATTTCACGGCGGGAGTGTTCTTTCGGAGGGAGAGTCTCTCTTCTATCGGTGCCGGTGAACTTGGGGTCTGCGTCCTGAAAGGGGGGTAAATCAGGCGACGCGATCTTCCCAGTAGTCTTCGAGGCGTCCGGAGAGCATGGCGCAGTGGAATTGGCACCCCGAACGGACCACTCCATACCGGATTGCTTGAGTCGGAGACCGATG
>JAKPYU010000501.1 GCA_029568995.1 Candidatus Omnitrophota bacterium
GCGTGGTTGAACCACTGCACGTGGTGAGGATCGGCTTTCCGGATAATGCCCGTCCCGCGCTCGAGCTGCTCATAAAGCGGGTCCAGGTAGTTGCGCCATTCGCTGAGACGTTCATTCGCGGGGGGCATCTCCAGCACCTTCCGCAGACTCTCCTCAACCTCTTCAACAAGCGCAAACCGGCCCGTCTGTCGGTATCGCAGCCATTGTGAATGAAGCGTATCCGGATTCCCGGACGATGAATGCGTCTCCTTGTATTTCTTGAAAGCCTGCTCCACTTCATTCCAGCGTTTCTCGGCGTTCATCCAGCGCGAATACCAGACATTCCACAGGATTTCGTCCGGGCCTTCCCAGACCGCCAGCGCCGGATGGTTCTTCCACGAGTCCACCACCGTTTTCAGCTGCTCCGCCTCTTTGTCGTTGGAAACGGCCACTCCACCGAGGGGAATCCAGGCCTGAAGACCGTGCGCTTGCGCTCGATCCAGGTCTTCTTTCGAGGAACCGCAGCGGATGAGATTGAATCCCGCATCCGCCACTTCAGCCGCGTAGGCATCGTCTTGCGCCCCTTGATACAAGCCCAGGATAAACACCCGCTTCCCGTTCGCCTTCAACATGCCGTCCTTGTCAATCGAGGTGGGATGGGTCCAAGCGGGGAACGGTATACACATCGCAAAAAGCAGCAGAAATAAGGGTTTCATTTTTTTATCCTTTCGAGCATTCTACCGGCAAGGCCGGTGATTGGATGAAGAAAGTGCAGTCCCTGTTCCGTCATCGCGAATCCCGGTCCCTGAGTCTGCGAAGGGCCGGGATGTGGCGATCTCATGTCCACGGGTCTCAACGACGAGATTCCCACGTCGCTTCGCTCCTCGGAATGACGGCTGCGCGGCATCTATCCTTTCGAGGAATATTGAAACTCAACTCGTTCTGCCGAATCGGACCCGAAGAAGTTCCAGCAACATCGCCGGGCCGTCCCGGTGCATTCTCAGACGGGACCCCGAATTATCGCGCCAGACCACCGGCACTTCAACCACCCGTGCGCCCTGACGACAAAGCGTCCAGATCAGCTGCACATCGAACGCCCAGCCGGAGGACATGGGCCGGTCCAGAATCGGCTTGAGCGTCGCCATCCGAAAGGCTTTTGCACCGCATTGAGTATCCTTATAGGGAAGACCGAACAGACCTCGGACAATCAGGTTGAATACCCGGCTGGCGATCCGGCGGGAAAGGGGCTGCCGAATCTCCTGGAGACTATCCGGCAGCCAGCGCGATCCCAGGGCAACGTCCGCACCCGTTCGCACCGCGTCGATCACACGATCCAGTTGCGCGGGAACTGTGGAGTTATCCGCGTCGGTGAACGCGACCATATCGCCCCGTGCCAGTTGAAATCCCCGGTAGATCGCTCCCCCTTTGCCGAGCTTGTCGGGCGTTTCCCAGGCACGTACATTCGGCAGTTCGCTTTCCAGGCCACGGGCAATTTCGCCGGTCTTGTCGCTGGACCCGTTCACAATGATCAGGATTTCCGCGTCACGTTCCGCATAATAGGAAGCGTAATCCCGAACCGTCTGGTCGAGTCGCGTTGCCTCGTTGTATGCTGGAATCAGAACCGTAAGTTCCATCGTCATTCATCCGGGAAATCAGGAATCCAAAGTAACAAAAGCCGCCCGGAAGACGTAGGGACCCGGCGGGCAGCTGCCTGGCGCTTCCGGGAACCGTTCTTGACTTTACACACACCGGATGGTAGCAAAATACACCTTGTTCGCCGACAACTCTGCTGTTGGTGAACCGCCGATGAGGCGATACAATGACGGAAGACTGGTGGGGTGGCAGAGTTGGCTGAATGCACCGGTCTTGAAAATCGGCGTACGCTTGCGTACCGTGGGTTCGAATCCCACCCCCACCGCGTGCATCCATCCGATGGGGACACAAGGGATTGACGCTGGAGATTCCGATAGGAACGATGCGATAGGTTATCTCAACATAGGAATGAATCAGCCTTATCGGAGGGGTGGCCGAGAGGCTGAAGGCACCGGTTTGCTAAACCGGCGTGTGGGTTAAACTGCACCCAGGGTTCGAACCCCTGCCCCTCCGCTGAAACCCTTCAAAGATCAAGAGTTATACCCAAACCACCAATAGCACCAGCAGATAAGTATATCCGGTTAATTCGGGATCGGAACAACCCTTATCCCGACGCTGGTCCTTCTTGAAGTCTGGATGAAAAGACCTATTTCATTAGGAGGTTGAAACTTGCTTGCGCGAAATGATGATCGCTGGTTAAGGCGTCGCACACTCCCTTTTGTTCCATGATGAGAAAGCTGGCACAGTCTGTTACGCTCCATCCTTTGTCCAATCGAGAAGCGTAACGCTGGACAGCGGATTGGAATTGGAGACTTGTTTGAGGAACAATCTCAACATTCGGATTCTCCTGAAGATGTTTGATTGCCTCGACGGCCAGCTCGCGCATTCTTTCGCCACCTTTCGCCAAAGCGTTCAGCAACTCAACCAGGACCATTTCGCTCGTGATGATACGGCAACTGCCTATATTCTTCATCATGCCCTGGGTATGAGCGCGTAGCTGATCTCTTGGATCCAGCATAGCAATCCAATAGCAGGTGTCCGCATAAAGGATTCTCATGAGTCACCCTTCCTCCCATCTCCATAGAGGTAGTGATCGAGATTGGAAGAGAGATCGACCGGCAGTCGATCCCAGTCTTCTTTTGGAACAGATGCTCCTATGCGAGCAAGCACTTCCCAGATGGGCGGCGCGTCCGGGTCAAATGGAACTTCGCCGGATTGACACTTCTGCATCTGATCAATCCTCACGATTCGATGCAGTTTTCCATTGGGGTCGAATTCCCCCAATCCCTCTATCCTCAAGCGGACACTATTATGCTCATGTAGAGCTTCAGTGATGTCCGTTTCCCAAATGGCGCTGAAATTCCCTTCGATGGAATCCCCGTTTTCCGTTTGGATCGTAAACGTCCCTCCTTCTTCGCGAGCCTTGAGATGAACCGCGCGCACTTCGCCCACCAGGCATAAAAGGTCCTCGTAACACTCACTTCGAGCATTCAGAAGACGCCGACGAATGGTCTCGTCAAAGCGTGGACGTACACCCGCTTCTTCGCGGCCGCCGAACTCAATTCCCTCTTCCGGTCCAAGAGTCTTTCCCAAGTTGCCAAATAGGGGGATTACATTTGTTGGCAACTGTTCAGGCAACGGGTTGTCTTGTTGGATGGCAATCAGAGTCTTGTCGACAATCCGCGCCGCTTCGTCCACTTCATCTTCGGCATATTGTTCTTGAAGGAGATCATGGTCTACTTCAACCAAGCGCTCAATAGGCACGCAGCAGGAACCTTCCCGAATCTCATGGAATCCCAAGCGGATGTTCTCTTCAAATCCTTTTGGTAAATATTTGCGACCGGGATTGCATCGTCTCCAATGCTCTTTGGCTGTCTCGATCAGCAGTTGTTTGTATGCCTCCAATTCGGGCAAGATATCAAAATCAAGCCAACCTTTGGCTTGCTCGAATCGCCCCCCGACAAATCGCAGTTCTTTGATAACGTGCCTGATATGCTCTGCCATGATTTTTTGCCTCCTTGCCCTGACCGCTATTCACACGAAAACATCACGAAATCTTGTTTGGGAAAGTATCACCTTGGCATAGGTCAAAGTCAATCCAGAATCCAAGTGAATCCGCTCGGATATCCCCCCTGGGAGACTGCCACGTCGATCTCGAAAGGTCCACTAAACCGGCGTGTGGGTTAAACTGCACCCAGGGTTCGAACCCCTGCCCCTCCGCTGAACTCTCTATGAAACAATAACTTACGATAGTGGGCAGACAGGGCCGGGCAAAAACGCGAATGCCTGCGCACTGTCTCGCAGTCCTGCTGCCTCCTGTGGAAAATCGCAGATTCCGATTCTATTTGCGTTGGACGGGAACGCGAGGAGTCAGACCCCGTTTGATGAACGCTCGCCAGCGGGCGAACATGATGAAAAAGTACACTCTCACGAGAAACTCCTGCACGTAAGTCGCCAGCTTGAAGCCCGATAGGAACAATCGACTCAGCCAGGAGGATTGGGATTTGAAAAGCGGCAGGGTCTTCTCAACGAACAGCCGCTGCCGATAAAACACTTCCTCACGCCAAAGAGTAACTCCGTAAGTGTATAGCCAGTCCTTTTCCACCTGCGGCACAGGATCTTCCGGGAACAGCTCGCCGGATACGCGATGGATCACGTCAGCCGCTCTGCGCATGACCTCCAGCGAACGTCGCGCATCCCGGATAACCCGGCTGGAATAACTGGATTCGCTCAATCGCACCGCCGCGAGAGGCCTGGGGATAAAACAGAATCCATGGCGTAGTGCGATTACCTGAGAGACTACGGTATCGCACAAGGGTCCGAGATCCGGTGAAAATCCACCGGCTTCCAGTAAAGCATCTCGGCGAAAAACAGCCGTATTGCCGACCAGCCAGGTTGCGTAGCGATGGAGAAGCTGCAAAGCATGTCGCGGGGATACAAAGCCTTGTCTCGCGACGATGGGACTCGGAAGCCTGTGCAATGGAACACCTTCCTCATTGATTACCGTGGCTAATGCAGAGCACAAACCGGCCTCCGGATAGTGCCGCAAAAGCCCCATCGATTCCTCGAACAGCCCCGGAAGAACCAGATCGTCCGCCGTGGCGTAAATGACATAATCCCCCCGAGCGAGATAAAGCCCCTGGTTCAGCGCCGAAATAACACCCCGATTTGTTTCGTTCTGCACCGGACGGATTGTTCCGTTGCTCCGTGCATACTCCCGAATAATCTCTACACTGTTGTCGGTCGATGCATCATCAATAATAATGAATTCATCCGGTGAAAGAGACTGCTCAAGAATAGCCTGAATCGCCCGGGACAAAAAACGGGAATGATTGTAACTTGTCAGGACGACAGACAAATTCACTTCTTCACCTCAGCGGACAAGATCCGCTCTGCACCCGAGTCCCCCGAAGACGACATACCATGCTTCTCCATGGCGTTCTCCTGCGAAGATTCATTCAGCGCCGGATCAGGTTTGATCCGAATCAGTCGTTCCGGTCCATACGGTACATCACATTTCGAGCAAAGGGGAATATCGTCGATTCTGTTATGTAGAAAACAATCCAGCAAATACCTGAATCGTGGCCCGTTCCGTATTTCCGAAATACTCTCGCAAGTGATATCACCGATAAGCAATTCGCGGTTGCAGTCCAGGCAACCGCAGGCCGTCACCTTTCCATCATAGTAGATGCCTGGGGTCTCCGCCAGCACACTGCAAAGGACCAGGGGTAGTCCATTGAGATTCTTGAAAGAATGAGTGTTGTGACTCTCATGATACCTCCCGGCTGTTATCTTCCCCCGAAATTACAGGGCAAGACCGCTAAGATCTCGTTCTCTGAGATGCCTAATTTGTTCAAAAATTCATAGGTCCTTCGAACCGAGGCCGCATCGCCCGTCGGAGAAACACCGTTGACCAGAAGCTCGGTCTTGTTGTCCGATTTGGCGAGAGATTCCTTCAACAGCACAAGGTTCTTGACTACGTGCTCAAATCTCGCCCCTCGGTACGTTGTTTCGTAACTCTCTTTATCGTAACCGAAAAAAGAGAATTGAATTTGGAGGAGACGGAGGCAGGCTAGTTGCTGAATCCTGGATTCATTCAATACTGTCCCGTTGGTGGAGACAATGACCTTGAATCCCCTCCCGATGGCCTCCTCCAGGAACGGAAACACGTCAGGATGAAGAAAAGGCTCCCCTTGGGCCGACGCAAAGCCCAACGTACCGATACCTGCACGACTCAATTCATTCAACACATGCTGAAACAGATCAAACGGCATAAGACCACTGTTCGTCTCCCAGAAGTCCGCAGGGCACATTGCGCATTTCAGGTTGCATTTGCCGCATAGTTGAATGAACGGGACGGAAGGCAAGAAATCGCGCGCCTGGAGCTGCTCCATCACTGCGGCGTTGTATTTCACCGGATCGAATGAACTCGTCGTCGCTTCCATTGTCTACATCTGTTTTCGCGTGTCAGTGAGCGAGTTGTTCTGCGAAGACTCTTGCCTCTTCACCAGTACCCCCTGCCCGGTGGGTAATTCGAGAATGGAATAGCCGCGTTGGTCCGCGAAGGCGTCTTCCGCTCGTTTTTGTTTGACGTATTCGAGCCATCCGTAATCGTCGAAAACCACCATCCCCCCCGGCACAATCCGATCGAACAGGACCTCCAGGGTACCCACCTCGGCAGCCGGCGAGTTCAGGTCGATGTGCATGAACGCGATCCGATCCGGCGCTGTCTCCTCAAGGACTTCCGGAAGGACTCCCTGGATGACTTTTACGTTTGGAACGGACTGGAAACGCTCTTTGACCTTCCGAAACAGATCGGGAATAGCATAGACTTCCTGAGCAAATTGAAGGAAATTGGGATTCAGGGGAAAGTCATCCGGAGAGGAGTATTTCGGCGAGAACCCTGCAAACGTATCATAGAGATAAAATGTCTTGTCTATATTCGCAAAATCTACCGCGGCGGCGATCACCCATGAGAAATCCCCCTTGAATACACCGCATTCAACAAAGTCACCCGGCAGATGCAAAGCGCATTTCGCAGCCCAGACAAGGGTATTCAGACGCCACGCGACACCGTCGGGGCCTGAATACTGATCATAGATATGGGATTCCTTAATTTGTTGGTAGGGGTTGAGGAACCCGGGATCTTCCAGAAACCCCGCTGTCTTATCCAGCGTCAAGAGTCGATCACCCCAGAATACGGACCGATGCTGCTTTTGCAGAACGCCCTGGACAATGGTATTCACGAATCTCGCCGCCTTCTCGGGCGTGCGAAGCGCGGCGCCGAACTGATCGTGCAGGAGGTTTTCCTGATCCTCCTTCGAGGATTTCAGTTCTTTCTGTAATGAATCCCGTTCCTGTCGAAGTTGGTCCCGTTCCCAAAAAAGACTTTCGCGCTCTTCCTTGATCTTTTCAACCTGTTGCGCGAGTTCGTGGCGTACCACATCCCGCTCCTGTCGAAGTTGGTCCCGTTCCCAAAAGAGACTCTCGCGTTCTTCCCTTATCTTCTCAACCTGTTGCGCGAGCTCGTGCCGCGCGGCATCCCGTTCTTGCCGCCCGGCGTCGCGTTCCTGACGGAGTTGGTCCCGTTCCAGCCGTGCATTCTCCCGCTCTTCCTCCATGTCGCTACACTTGATGAGCGTATAACCGAAGTGGTTCAGCAACCGTAAAATGGGGTTTCTCATGATCATAGTCCTCAGGTCACCGGGAGATCCGGTCCTAGACGGCCGCCGACAGTTGCCACGGATACAATTGGATTACGACTCGGGATAAAGGTTCATTTATTCTGAACCGCCCTTGAGGAAATCTCGGTGTCGAAATCCTTTGACAGCTTGTCCGCAATGATTTCCGCAACGACTTTGTGTCCTTCGTTGCCAAGGTGCGTTCCGATATAGGGTTTGGGATCATTCTCAAATATCTTGTGGATATTGATGAAAGACCATGTCGCATTCATATATCCGTCAAGCCCGCTGCATACTTTCTCATACATGCGATTGTAATAGTCCTCTTCAAGATCGCTATAGATCCCTTTCAAATGATCGAGTTCGGACGGATTCTGAGCTTGCCAGGCAAGCATAATGGGGATTCCTGAGAAATCTCTCTTGATCGACCGGATGGAATGAATATAAAAAGGAATGCCGACCTCATCAAGAAAATGTTGTGCGGATAGATTCGGCAGCCCGCGGCTGCTTTTGTAGCTCTCGCGCGCCCGATTGAGAAAATATTCGTGACAAAACATGATTTTCAGCGCATAGCCAAGCGTTGTTCGTGTCATGATATTCGGAAACAGGTCTCTCAGCCACGCCAGGCCGGGAGGAAATTCGGATCCCCGTGCGGCCATCGCCAGGGCATTCAATTCCGTGAAATAATAATGCGTATCCGATACTTTCTCATGAAAAAGCGGGACCCAGATCTCATTCCTTCCTGAATAGGTTAAAATCATGTCTCCTTCCAGGGAGTGTCCCCAACGATTCAGTGCGATGAAATTCTGGTAGGTGACAGTGGACCCCATGGCCATGTTGATCACTCTGACAAATACCCCTTTCGGGGCATACAATTCATTCAGTCGATTCTCCAACTGTTTATGCAACATGTGCTCATTGGTTTGCGCGCCCCACCCTTGGGCACCGCTGCCCCCGGTATAGAGGATACGGAATTCATTCGCTTGTTTGGGCGGAGGATTTTCAGGATCGAATTCAATAAAGAAACCCATCGGCCCGGATTGCACATCGTAATCATATCGGTAGGGTTCCCATGGCATGTCGCCTGTGTAATGGAAGTTGGCCTGCATGTGCCAACCGGTATACGGAAACAATTCGAGCGTCTGAAGCAGTCGCTCCGTGCTCTCAATACGAATTCCCGGCAGGCTGGGGATCTTGTCACCAAGATAGTAATCATAACATTTGAGCGTGATCACAACGCTGATCAGAACAATGGCCGTATAGAGAAAGAGAGGCTTTATGATTTTGAGAGCGCGGGTAGTCACGAAAGCGTAAATCCTTTGTGACATCATGAATCTCCCATGCCTTTCTCAAGCAGGTGAGTGTGAAGAAACGCTGTTGGGACAGCAAACCACCCGGCTGAGTGCAATCTTGCGACAAGCGGAGGTCTTCAAGACGGACCGGGCACGATGTGGTTCACCGATATCCCCCAACGAGTATGTTATCTTTACAGCGCCGTTCGCGGCAAGGGGGGATGTCCTGGGCAGCATGCACCAATGGAAGATATCGCCGCCCTCGGAAGCGATCCCCTGCTCCGCCGGGATTTCATCATCAATCTGAAGCCTGAAGGCGTTGATCGCTTCCGCCGACGCCGTATGGATATAGGTCCGGACTGTGTACGCGGGGCCGGGTTCCAGGGATAAAAAGAGATGCGAATGGTCTCCGGGGCCGAGCCAGCGCCAGCGCTGACCGTGAACGTTCGATTCGGCAAAGCCCCAGTTGGATCCGTAGAACAAGCCGCCCAAGTCGATCTCATATCGCTCGACGGCTTGGATCTTCGCGGTACGGAACGCCTTCTCATAACATTCGTTCAATACGTCGATGGGTATGGGACAAGCCTGTGATCGGTCTTCGTTCTCTTCGGCAGGATGGGTACCCGTAACGTTCAGCGCTCTCGAATACTCCGGTCCAAAGATATCCCTGGGGAACTGATAGAGATTCCAGTCGACTCCGGAACGCCTTCTGAACTCGGCGCGCTGTAGATTCCACTTGATCTCGGCAGGAATCGTTTCCAGGATTATTGGAATATTGAAATCGCATTTCCACTTCAATGCAGGATGAATGTGAACCTGGAAATCGTCGAACGGATATAGTTTGTTGCACGTCTCGCACCCTCGCAGAAACCGCTTCTTTCGCAACTTCTTGTATTGTTCTCCGAACCAGATCGCTTCAAAACCGGCTTCGTAAATATTGCCAAGATCAAAAAGATCTCCGTTGAAGCAACAGGGAATAGCCCGGCCGTCCACGTCCACGATGAGTTCACGGAAGGGACTGGCACACACTTCTTCTTTCTGTCTGCTTGTCTCTGGCTCCGCATAGAACTTGCGACCGGAAGCCTGCACACCCAGCTCCTCGCCAACAAGAACAGCCCGGTCAAGAATCCTATTATATTCATCCATCACAGCCGGGAGGGTCAGAGAGAGACGGATCAGATCATTTGCCATGTAATGATTAAAACACACCCGGGGGATACCGAGTTCTTTGGCCAGCCGGACAAAGCGGGGCATTTCAGAGTAATTGCCTTTATGCGCGACGAAGTGAAGAGCCACTTTGGCACGGCTTGGGGCATCCAAAGCGCGAAGGAATTGATTGATACCGGTGAACGTCTTTTCAAATTCGCCCCGTGTCTCTTTTCGGTATGTTTCAGGACAAGCCGCATTTAACGAAATAACAAAAGACGTTAAATGCCCGTTTAGGCTCCTCGCTTTCTGCGCTGATAAAAGGGTTCCATTTGTGATGATACTTATGAGATTATCACTGGGATTCAAATCATAAATATATTCCAGTATGTTATCAATCTGTGGATGCAAAAAAGGTTCGCCAAAACCGGTTAAGCCAATGGTCTCCGCATGTCTTATGGCTTCATCCAATTTCTTTAGGTTGTGGATCTCCAGAAATCGCCCCTTACCGCCGATTAGGCTTTCATAATAATGCCTGTGGCAGATAAAACAATTCAGATTGCACCGGTCGGTCACGACGATAGTCAGTTCTTTGGGGTACTGGTTGAACTCTGGCATCGCGGTCACCGGGTTAGATGAATATCCGTATCGTTGAATCGACCGGAGAGAAATGAACCGACTACGAGCGATTTCAAAGACTTGTCTTCTCCTGATCCACTTGTCCCTCGAAGATCACGTTGTTTCGGCTGAACCGGGGCTATCAGCGCAGCCGACCGCGTCACATTCCCGCTCCGATCTGACATGGAGATGCGTCAAGGCAACCAGGAATGGTTGCTCTGTGGAATCAGCGTTTGCCCTGGGAGATTCCTGGCCCGGCTTGTCTACTCGATAGACCAGATTCACCATTCCACCTGTTTTTCGGATGCTCTTTTCGGGCAAAGCGCAACAATGAAAGAAAAGATCGTCCACACGGACGATTCTCTGCGCTTCAGCCGACTCGCCGTTTACCTCGACTCGAATATCCCACAGGCTGTCACCCTGGGCTGTATGAATGAGTGTATCCATTGCGTAGTTCGTCCCGGGACTCAATCGAAACAGCAGGTTGGAAGTCTTTCCCGGCCCGACCCACCGCCATTTCTGGCCGTGAGTATTCGACTCGGCAATGCCCCAGTCCGTTCCGGCGAACACCCCATGTAGATCGATGAACGCTTCTTCGACCGGCGGAGGATTCCGGGTCCGGAAGGTCTGCTCGTAGCACAAATCAAGCGCTGTCTTGTCGGCGGAACAGCCCGTGTATGCCCATTGATTCAGCAGTCTGGCGTAGTCCTCTCCGAATTCCTCTCTTTTAGCCTCATACAAACCGACATCGAACCCGGATCGCTTGGTTAAAGCATGGCAGCGTTCCCGCCGTATTTCCCTCCCTGCTTCTTCAAAAAGCAATCGGACTTCCTCCGGCTTCCTTCGGTTGAGATCGGACGCGACATGCGCGTGATAACTGTCGAACGAAACAAACGGCTGGCATTTCTTGCAGGCCGGTAACCAGCGGGATTTCCGCAGCTTCTCATATTCCTCGCCGAACCAGATCGAATCGAAATCCTCTTCGTACGCATTTCCCATGTAGTGCCCGGCGTAACAGCACGGCACAACTCGGCCGTCGGCGTTGATGATGACTTCGTCAAAAGGGCTTCGGCACTTTTGAGGGTCCGCATTGTACGTCTTTACTTTAACCGACTTCCCTCCGTCCAGGGCAAACTTCGCGCCGTGTACGGCTATCCCGATTTCCCGGCCCCGCGCCATGGCGGCATCGAGCATCGCGTTGTACTCTTCTTGATAGAAATAGAGGCTATGGGAAACGTGTTCTCTCCGGTCTTTGTTCACCTGGTACTGATTGAAAGCGAGCTGTGTACCGCCCAAGTCCTTGACGACATCGACAGCCTTCGTCATTTCATGCATGTTTCCTCGGTGAACAACCGAGGTGAAAATAATCTTCTTGCGATCGCTCTCGCTTAAACTTGCCATGAATTCGCGAATCCCGGAGAGGAACGGGCCGAAACCGGATTTCCTGACAAAGCGATCGTAAGTCTCTTCGCTTGCGGCGTTGAGGGAAATAACCAGGGATTGGATATGGCCGCTCAACAGCCGCCCCCATTTTTCGCAGAGAAGGGTCCCGTTGGTCACAATGTTGATCAGATCCCGTTCCGGATTGATGGAGAAAATGTACTCGCACATGCGATCGAGATCGGGAATCAAAAACGTCTCCCCAAAACCCGTGAGAGAAATAACTTTCGCATGGCGTATCGGCTTCTCCAGCTTGTAGAGATTCTCGATGGCCAGGAAATGGCCCTTGCCACCAATGAGGCTTTCGTAAAACTCGCGTTGGCAGATCCAGCAATTCAGGTTGCACCGATCCGTAACGGCGATCGTTAGTGTTTTAGGATATTTATTGTAAGCCATAGTCCATGCCTTGCTCGTATCCGCGTCCGCCGGGAACAGAAAATCCGCCAACGCTCGGACAATCAATCCAGCCTGGTCTTCGGCGATAGAGTAAAGAACTCTGTTCGTGGGCGCATCCGCTTTGAAAACAGATGGGGCAATTATGCCTCAGGGTACTCCCCCCATCAAGATCTTCAACCACTCACCAGGATACCAACGGTGTCGTTTGGCGTTCAAGGCAGGGGGGCAGCAATGGCACCACGGACTGCTTTTTGAAATTCGGCCACATCTTACCTTCTTTTGATTCTTTCACAGATCACCCGCACCAATCCCACACGCATGGTCTCATGGCCTTCACCGATCCGGTAGACGATTTCGGTCTCTCCCTCCTGACGCCCAATCGCGTTCTCAGGCAGTACACACCAATGGTAAAAGGTCTTTCCCTCACGGATGATCTGCTGCTCTCGTGCCGGCTCCCCGTTTGCCTCTAAGCGAAGATCGTAGATGTCTCCTCCCAGAACCGTATGAATCTCCGTCTTCAGAACGTACGCCTGTCGCCCCTCAAGCGCCAGGTAAAGACTTGACGCTCCCTCTGATCCCATCCATCGCCACCTTTGCCCAAGGTCATTTGAAACCACCTCGCCCCAGCCCGTGCCGTGGAAATCCTCCGTGAGATCCAGATTGATCCGTCTCCATGCGTCTCGGAAAGGTCGCCCGCGTTTCTTGGCACCTTTGTCTGAATATCCGCGCGACTCCGAGATATTCATCTTCGTGGCGCGGTAAAAGCCGATGACGTCTCGGATGTGCGGGTGCTTTCTCAAAAGAAGTGAGCACCATCTCAACCGCCGCGCCGTTCGCGCGGAAGCCCTCTCCGCCTTGTTCCAGGCTGGAGAGAGATCTCCTGTGTGAACTCGGATCGGGACCTGGAAATACCAGTGGTGTAGCACGCTGCGGTAACAGGGATTTGCGTGCACTACAGCCCAGCGAGATAAACTCCAGGGGGTAGTCCGGCAGGCTGGAGTATACTTGGCCGCGTTCTCATCAATCGCCGATTGCGGTGACAACTCAAAACAGGCGATTTCATCGGAGTCTCTCACGATGTGGATCTCAGAGGGGTCCGGACAGACCAGATCCACGTAGTCGGCGTCCACCGTGATCTGAGGTATCATTCCCCTTAGGCGCGGGTTGACAAAAAGAGGATGGAGATAGAAACACCTCGCGATGATTCCCTCCTCCTCGACCGGCCAGTAAGCATGAATGGGGAAACTGCTGAATCCCGGGCCCCAGAAGTAAGTCCGCTCGATAGGATGGAGATGTCTGAAGGCAACCTGAGTCAGCTCGCGTGGGGAAGCGGTGAGTCTGTGTTCGGATGGAGAGCAAAAATGCGCCAGAAGATCCGGCATGGCGGTCTCTCGTACCAATCGCAACGTAAGAACTAACACGACTCTGTAACCTGCCTCTGCGGCTCGCAGCAGGCTGACAAAGGTCCCATCGGCCAACACAAAGTCCGGGGACAGAAAAATCAATGCGGCATGATCCAGGTCGGCTTCCTGGATCGCCGTATTATGAAATTGCATGAGGGGGGAGAATTTCCAGCTGGGATCGATTCTTTCGACAGCGATGATCCTCGTCTCGACAAACCGGCACAGTCTCTCAAATGCGGGATGTTCTCGTATGCGGCTCTCATCTTCTTTTGTGGTATAGATTTTGTACAGAAGGCCGCTCGAATGGCGGATGGCAGGCAAATTGGCGGGAGACAATTGGCTTGGTAAAGCCACATTCAGGAACAGATCCACATACTCCTGTCCCCAAACCGCCATGATCAGATGAACTGGGTCCACGTTATCTGTCGCACTCCTTGTTCCAGTACGAGTGTTTCAGTCCGGTGCGTCTCGTGAACGGCACACAAAACAGGCCTTTGGCAGGAATTTCCACAGAGCCTTCGGAAGAGCGCCCTTTCCAGAACCCGGGATCACTTGTTCGTCCCCGCCCACGCATCACTCTGCGTCGTGGTCCAATGCAGCAGCGGTTTTAGAACCGGTCTCCCGCCGGTCTCTTCGTAAAACGTGGACAGCAGATCGCTGTCAAGAATCCGAAAGCTGACTCCGCCCTGTCGTTCAGAGAGGCCCGGTTCGTTCTGGTTGCTGATCACGACCTCGACACGATACAGGCCGGGACTTAACCAGCGTGGGGGGATCTCCACTTCACAGTGCCAGGCTCCGGCCAATCGCAGGTGAAGGAGATCGTTATCCGTTTCAAAGTCACTCGCCGAGAGAACCACTGTTTCATTCGAGGCCATCACGCCAAGTTGAACGCGCCCCCCGCGGACCATTCGATTAACGTCATAGTCGATCCGAATACGAATCGCCTCCCACCCATGAAACTCGTTGTGCAGCTCGCCACCACCGCCGGCAATGGCGATTCGACGCAACACCATCGGTTTTCCGTTGTCTGAGGGCCGTTCGACCTCGGTGCGTTGCTTTTCGGGCACTGGAGCAGGCTGTTGCCGGATCGGCTCCGGCTGCTTTGCATCGGGCTCCCTATGCTTTGACTGGGGTTCGGGGTTCTTCTTCGCGGTCTCAGGAAAGTCGCCGCCAATCACAGAGGACGATGTGGGCGGTGTCAATCCATACTCCTCCCTCCGTTTTGCCGCCAGCTCGACTAAAGGGCCGGTTCCGGACTCGTAGTAGTCCATCACGTCATCCGTGGGGCCATCGAGAATGAGCCGCCCGTTTTCAAGCAGAATGCATCTCTTGGCAACTCTCCGTACATGTGAAATCGCATGGGAACAGACAACAACAGTGCGGCCGTCGCTTTCGGCGATTGACCGTATTCGGTCCACACATTTCATCTGGAATTTCCAATCGCCCGCCATGAGCACCTCATCCAGGATCAAGACCTCCGTCGTGATATGGGCCGCCACCGAGAAAGCCAGCCGGGAAACCATACCCGTCGAATAGAACTTCATGGGTGTGTCAATAAACCGCTCCAACCCGGCGAATCCCACAATCTCGTCAAACTTCCTGGCTATTTCACTTCGCTTTTCTCCCATAATGGTTCCGTTGACAAATACGTTCTCACGACCCGTCAGCTCGGGGTGCATGCCCAGGCCTGTTCCGCCGAGAAAGACCGTCCGCCCATAGACCTCCGCATATCCGGCGGTGGGACGGGTAACGCCACACATCATTCTCATTAACGTGCTCTTGCCGGAACCATTGTAGCCGAGAATGCCCAGACTTTCTCCGCGTTTCAATTCAACAGAGACATCCTTCACCGCCCAGAAAGCCATGTCCTCACTGCGCACCCAGGAGCCGGACTTGGAGATAGAAGCGGGTGATTGGAGAATACTCTTTGCCCCGGAGACCAGGAGCGAGCCGAGGGTAGGGCGAAGCCCCCTGTAATAGCGTTTCCCGATCCCAACCGTCCTGATCAGCACGTTAGACATTACGATTCCTGTCAAGCCACACAATTGTCCGCAAGTATTTGCCCGGTGTCGGAGCCATCCATCTTGAATCATCCGTGACTCGATTCCCGATCCCCTATGGATTGATCAGGTAATCCGGAAACGAGTCCTGCATTCTTTGAAAAAACAACATGCCGACCACCAGGATAACGACCGTCATCCCCAACGAGATCCAGGCCATTTGATCCGGGGGCGTTGGCGTGTTCAGCAACGACCAG
The DNA here is from genome assembly GCA_029568995.1 of Candidatus Omnitrophota bacterium. GTDB lineage: Bacteria > Hinthialibacterota > Hinthialibacteria > Hinthialibacterales > JAKPRU01 > JAKPRU01. The sequence goes on from JAKPYU010000501.1 coordinate 15,806, forward strand.
CGAATCCCATTGATGACTCCCGTCATCGGATTCAACGCATAGAGATACTGCCATTGTTCGGGAATCTCTTTCGACGAATAGACCACCGGACTGACGAACATCCAGAACTGAATCAGTACCGGCATGGACTGATTCACATCGCGAAACATAACGTTGAGAGTACCCAGGAGCAAGCTGATCCCAAACGCCGCCAGCAACAGAAAAAGCAGGAAGAACGGTAGCCAGACAAGATTCCAGGTCGGAGCAATGCCGAAATAAGCCATCATCAGGAAAAGAATCCCCATCTGAACCGCAAAATCAAGTGAGCCTGAAAACAGAGCGGCCACGGGGAGCGTCAGGCGCGGGAACACCAGCTTGCTGTACATGTGCCCCTGGGTAACCACCGAATTCGTGGACTGAGTAAGACTATTGGAAAAGAACGTCCACGGCACTAACGCGGCAAAATTAAAAACACAATAGGGTACACCTTCGGAATCGAGATTGGCCAATCCACCGAAAAGCAGTGTGAAGATAACCATCTGCGCAAACGGCTTGATCAGCATCCACATCATGCCCAATCCGCTTTGGCGATAGAGAGTCAGGATATCCCGCCACACCATCGAAGCGATCATTTCATGGCGTTCAAAGAGTTCCACCAGATTCGGCAATTCCCACCTCCGCTTGGGGGTAACGACAAGCAGAGGGACACTCTGGCTCGCGGCAGAGGATTTGCCGTATCCCGAAGGAAGGATCTGGCTCGGAGGACTATCCGTACCCATTGTGATATCCTAAATCGACTTGTTCGTTCTTATCATGCCAAGCGTACGTTTGAGAATGCGATGGAACGAAGGGTTGGTTTGAAGAAAAGCACCGATCTTCGATAATACCCATAAACGTAACCTATAATAGGCCAATTTCCACGGATTGTCGATAGCCCTTCTGACCTGATCCACCAGAACGTCCGAAAGCCGCTCCACCGCGAGCCACTCATCCGAGATCTCACCCACGTGAAAACGGATGGTCCTTTGGAGGTAATATAAATTGTGCGAGCCAAGCCCGCACGCCTTAACCATAGTGACAACCCCCCGCCAGTCGACCCTGGGACGATTGATCAGCTCCGCCGATTGCTCAGCTGGCGCAATGGAAAAGTACATGACCTCATCGGAATCCTCCACAACATGAACCTCCCGGCGTCTTGGGCAAACACGCTTGACAAAATCGCTGCCGTCAATCGTATTCGGGAAATCGGGGTAGTCGGTATATGGATGAACCAGGATCGGATGAAGATGGAAACATCTCATGATGAATCCTTCCTGTCCGACACGCCAGAACATAAAAGAAGCCGGACGGCCCAGGTTATCCGGATCCCAGAACAGAGATCGGTCCCATGGATGGAGATGATCCAGGGTCCATTGGACAGCTTCGCGAGACGAAAGAGTGATGGCCGAGCCTTCCACTTGGGACCGACGTCCCAGAAAAGCCGGCACGAAGGTCTCCCGAAGTACTCGGGGACCGGCGAGCATCACGACCCTCTTGCCTTCATCGCCCAACTTCAGGATATGGGTCAGCGCGCCGTCGGCCCAGATATGGTCGGCGTTCAGAAAAATAGAGGCCGCCCCATCGCGTGAAGCCTCTTTCATCCCCAATTTGTAGCAGGCGCTGAACGGCTCATAATGGTGAACGCCGTCAAAGGTAATCTCGCTCGCGGGGACAACGTCCGTGTCCATGAGAGAACTAAGGTTGGCAAAAACGGTGGATGAGCAAATTGTCTCCACGTCCTGTGGACGAGTGTAGATACGATAGGCTATGTCGTTTCGGTGACCGAGGCCGCCCAAATTGCCCGGCGATAGCTGCGTCGGCAAACTCAGCCGCAGGAAAGTGTCAATGTATTCGGCACCCCAAACGGGCACAATGAAATAATAATTAGGCATTTTCCATGGACTGCTCTCACTCCGGGCGGTACAGCCGGGGATTGGAGGTTAAATAAGGTTCGACAATACGCGCTCCCCTGGCAGCCAAAGGCAGGCAAATCCCATCCATCCACGCCTCGCAACCGAACGCTGTCCGAATAATCGTGCCTGGCGGCGGGCCGTCAAACAGTTGGGCTGTCGAAACAACCGGAACCGGCTGGGGCAGCGGCACATAACAGCCCACTTTATGTGGATCGTCATCCACCAGGAAGTCCACGTGGCCGCCGATCTCCGTGAAGAGGATGTAATTGGATTGAGGATGGGAAGCGCCGAGGCAGGCAACCGGTTCAGCCCACCCCTTCATTTCACTCTGAATTCGCAGCCGCAAATCCATCCACCGGGTTTTGAAACATCGACAGGCCTCCACATCCGAGAAAACCGCTTTTTCCGGAAACGAAGAACTCTTCTGCTGGAAATCCATCCTGGCCCGGAACAGAATGTTCGTTCCGCCGCGGTGAGGTTGAATGGTTTCCTCCTCCAGCAGAAAGCCGGTTCGCTTCACCAACCGCCCCAGGTTCTCAACGGTGAAGTGGAACAGATGCTCATCCCACAATTCATGTCCCAGGAGCCTGTGAAGGATCCCACGCGCATCGGGGATTTCCACGAAAAGAATCCCATCCTCCTTGAGCATCAATCGCATGGCCGAGAGGAGGCCGAAGGGGTCAGGCACATGCTCCAGCACATGCCGACAGAAGATTCCGCCTGCCGGCCCGTATTGCTTCCGGATTCGGTTCGCCTCGGTCGAATCGAGATGAACGGTTTCGACCTTGTGGCCTGCTTTTGCCGACAGTTCGGCCAGAGGGACCGAAGGCTCTATGTTCAAGCGGTTCGCGTATCCGGCTTCGGCTACCAGGTCCAGAAACGCACCGTCGTTCCCGCCTACGTCCACAACGAGATCATTGCGGTCCGGGTGGTGGCGCGACAGGGAGCTCACCAGATTGGGAGTGTAAACCGGCATCTGTCGCCGTGTGGAGCGATTCACATTCCGATAGTCCGGGGAATCGTCCGCCTGCCCGCGCTGCCTGGTCAGCGCGCAATGGGTACAAAACTCAAAAGCATGATGCATCGTACGGAAAGCCGTCCCCGGACTCGGCAGAAAGGAGCCGGAACGGGGGATCACGCCAAAATCGATCAGATCCTCAAATTCACCGCCGAGGCACACAGGGCACTGAACGTTCATCGTCATCCGTCCCGTAATTCCCATGAAAGACTTCGCCTATTCTTACACTCCGGAGCCTCGCCGAATACCTTCAACCCGGTGAAATAAGAAAAGATCGGGAAGTGCCGGGACTTCGTCTCTCCGATGATTCTTGTCCGCCGGCTAAAAAAATCGACCCACAAATCGGTAACCCGGTATATTCTTCGGAGGTAATCTCAGTAGTTCCTCCTGCTCGGGCATCTTGAACGTCCAGAACGGACGAGAGGAAGCGCGAATCTTGCTCAAGTTGGGGAAATAGGTTCTCCATTCCTCCTCACTTCGGTACGCATCCTGGGTCGGCGTGACCTGCCAGGTGGAATCACGGTCTTTTTCAGCGATAATAAAAACTCCGATGACGGCATCAACGGAATCGCTTACAAAATTCTCGATCAACCCGCACCCGACACCGATGTTCTCATTGGGAAAAACTTCCAATGCGTAGATATTCCAATAATTGAGAACTTCAAAAACATATATCTTGCAGTCTCCGAACCGGTTGACTACAAAATAGTCAAAATACCACGGTGGCGGGAGAATTGCATAAGCCCTGTAGTGAACGCTCGCCACATTCTGGTCGAGCAGCCGCCCGCCGGGTTTGAGCAGTCGGTTTACATTCTTGAGATACATGGCCGGATCGAATACATTGTCGCAGACGCTGCCTCCGAAAATAAAATCCACCGTCGATTCAAAGGCAGGGGGAATCGGCTTGTTCAAATCAAGAATGATCTCAGCGCCTTCATAGTCACTGATATCAATCGCCTGGATATTCTTGACGCCGAGCATCTTGAAGAAGGTCTCATCGGTAATGCAGTCCTTGTTTGACTGTGTCTTGATGATTTTGGCCTCGTTGGTTTGACGATCAATGTTCACATCGCACGAGTGAGGCTCGAAACCTTCTTTGCGGCACAAGTGGAGCGCCGTTTCGTAATCAAAAAACATGCACTGACGGCCGATCAGACAAATCGTTTCGGGAAGAGCTTTGTAAAGATGTTCCCGGATGATCATGGTCGCGTGTTGTGGAGTAATTCCCATTCCGTATCATCCTTCCGTAATCCGACGAAGCAAGCGAAAAAAACTCTCAGTCAAGAATTATGGTTTCATCCGGCTGCTGGGCGTCGGTTTCTTTCATATGTTTCCGTGCGGCATCCATGGTTCGAACCTGTATCATCCGGATAGCCAGCTCCGAAGCGATCGCATAGGAGCTGTCGGCCTGGTCGCTTTCGGCTCCTTTGAGGGAGTAAACAACCTTCACATGGCCGTCATTCTCCTCGACGGTTTGCTGGGGAATCTCGCAGACGTGGGACCAGGTTCGCTGCTCCCGGCAAATACGCTGAAAGGGAGCGGGCCGGCCGTTGACGGAGGCCCGGATAGCGTAGACAGCGGTTCCGGGGATAGCATCGTGAATAATGGTCTTGAGCAGGTAATCATCTCCGGATTTCAACACGATGAAAACAGCCGATCTCTTTTGGGGACCGAGCCACCGGAAACCATGGGCGTAGGTCTCTTTCCCTTTATCCGCCATGCCCCAACCGGTGCCGAGGAACGGCTCATAGAGGGACTGCTGTACATAATCCGTCGCCGGGATCTTGGCCCGTGCGAAAGCCGACTCAAAGCAGGTGTCGACAGCCTCCAAGGCATTCGGCGCGTTCGGATTGACTTGATCCAAGCCTGACAGCCCACCTCTGCCCAGTACTTCCCAGCTGTATTGATAGACCTGGTAATCTACGCCCTGATCGCTGAGGAAACGCCGCAGATTGAAGTCGGAAGAAGCACCTCGATCAGATCGGAGCGTGACGCTGGCGAGCGCGAGTTTTGCTTCTTCGACTCTCAAGCCTTCGGGACCGGGGCCGGTTACGGGATTGGAATTCAGGCGATACTCCAGCTTCACCGGCTGACCGGCGGAGATGGCTTCCACCGACAGGAACGCCAGATGCCGATAAACGCTATCGCGGATATCAATGCGTTGATCGGATGCACGTTGTCCATTCACGGTCAGGAACAGATTATAGATCGCATGGCCTGGTCGGGCGTCATGCAAGACGGTCTCAATTCGGTAATCCCGGTCCGGATTCAGGAAAAGGAACAGATCTGATCTGCCCTGCGGCCCCAGCCAACGCGACCCCAGACCGCCTCCATAGTTCTCCGCTACCCCCCAGCCGGTCCCCAAAAAAGACCCGGCCAGGTCGATTTTGATTTCTTCCTCCTCCAGCGCCGTCTTCTTTAATTCACCCACCGCCCGTTCGAACAGACCATCAATCCGGTCTTGCGCATCGGCACTGGTCAAATCGATTTGGGCCAGCGGCATGGCGCATTTCTCGCCCAGAAGCCGAAATGCGTAGTCGTACAACTCCGGATCAAGCCCCCGATCTTCCAGGAACCGGCGCCGTCTTTCTTCGGCACTGTCCGCTTCGGAGAGATTCTGAATTGACACACGCCGAAGGGCCACTTTGGCTCGCCTGTCTGTTAGAGGATTCCATTTGACCGAACGAACACAGTAAAACGATAACTCAATCCTTCCGCCATCGCGCTGAATGAGTTTCCCCGGTACCCGGCAACTGTGCCAATACAGCCCTTCCAGGCATCGGACACTCTGATTCTCGGCGGCAACCCCGTTGACTTCCGCCCGAACCCGGAAGACGGCATCGCCGGGACGCGCGTCATGGATGATCGTCCGGACAAGGTAGTCATTCTCGGGATTTAGTCTAAGAAACACCGAACCGGATCCGTCCGGCCCTAACCATCGCCAGCCAAGACCGCCTTCATGCGCAGTGCGGGCGCTTGCCCCCCATGCCACGCCGAGAAACGGCTGGCTCAGATCGATTTCGACTTGGTCCTCCACCGGCAACGTCGCTTTCTTTACACACGTTCGATAAAGCTGATCGATTTTCTTTCCCGCCTTCTTGGACTGGAAATCGATTGAAGCCATTTGGTCCGTAAAGGATTCTCCAAGAAGGTTCATTCCCTGCAAATAAGGTTCGGGACCGAGGTGATGTTTTTGGCAGAACCACTCAAGCCAACCTCGGGTGTCGCCCTGCGCCGGTTTGGGAAACACTCGACACGACACTTCGCACAAGGCAATCTTGCTCTGTTTCACTTCGGAATCGCTCAATGTTCCGGGCGGCAGTTGGCTTCGATCAATGTGGTAAACCAGCCTGAGATAACCCCCGGTTCGATCGATCATGTCCTGCGGCAGCTCGCAGAGATGCCGCCAGATTCCCTCTTCGCACGCCACCCGTTGGCTGACCGCTTCCGCTCCGTTGACTTCGACTTTCAGGCAATAGACTGCATGACTGGGAAGGGCTGTATGGATGACCGTATTCATGAGGTAGTCGTGCCCCGGTTTCAGCCGCAGAAAAACCGAAGACCAACCGTTTGCCCCCATCCAACGCCAGCACCGGTCTGCCAAACCGTAGGACTCTGCCATCCCCCATCCGCTCCCCAGGAATAGTCCGCTGAAGTCTATCTTCGCTTGCTCCGCAGGCTCCACATCGGAGTCCTTGTACAGTTCTTCAATGCGAGCGTCGATCTCTTTCCAGAATGAGTCACTATCTTCCCCGGAAACGCGGCCCACCATATCGGTCAATTCTGCGCCCAACATTTCACCGGCGTGCTCATACATCTCAGGGTCCAGATCCCGTTTCCGAAAAGCGGACCGACAGGCTTCGAGGATTTCCTCCTCGGATTTGGCTTCCTTCAAGAGCTGCCTGAAGGTGAGCGTTTCCTTCAACACCACGCTGAAATGGGCCTCAATGTCGTCAATAGTCAGAAACTCGTTGCAGCTATGGCAGGGAGGCAAATGTCTCTTCTTTCTCAGTTTCTCATATCGCTCGCCAAACCAGACGGTTTCGAAGCCCTGATGCAGCACGTTACCCATTGAGCAGTTGCCCGAAAAACAGCAGGGATAGACCTCTCCGGCGGAATTGATGAGGCATTGCTTCAGCGGCCAGGCGCAATCCTTATCCTTGTCATATTGGATCTTCTTCTGCGAATAGAATTTTACTCCGCTGACAGCAACCCCCAATTCCTTTCCCAATCTGATCGCCTTGGAGAGAGACTTATTGTACGCCTCCTTATGCCAGAAAATACTCATGGGAACACGTTCTTCCTTGTTCACCATATATTGGGTGAAATTGACCCGGGGGACACCGAGGTCTTTCGCCAGGGCCACATAGTCCTGCATTTCGGCAATGTTATCCCTGTGCACAACGTAGCTGAGCAGTATCTTCCCCTTTTCGGCTTCACTCAGATTGGAAGTGAACTCCTTGATTCTGCGGGTGGTTTTCTCGAAACTGAAATGCATATCCCGCTCATAAGATTCTGCATTGGCCGCATTGAGGGAAATGTTGATCCATGCAATGTGCCCGTCCAGAAGGCGTGCCCATTCCCCCGACAGGGCGGTTCCGTTCGTAATGAGTATGATCAATCCTTCCTTGGGGTTAATGCGGAAAACGTATTCCAGAACATCCTTCAAATGGGGATAAATAAAACTCTCGCCGAAGCCGGAGAGTTGGATAGTCTTGGCGTGCCGGATCGCGCCTTCCAGCTTATGGATCTGGGTGTGGTCAAAGGACTGCGGCGGTCCTACCGATGCGGATTCAAATTCCTCTCTCGTGCAGATAAAACACTTCAGATTGCATTTTTCCGTCAGCGAAAGGCTCAAATTCTCTGGATAATTCTCAAAAACCATCGTCGATTCCTGTGTGCTGCATCATTCGCAATCCGAACGCCTTGCGCCTTAATGCCCGAAACACTTCCACATCCAATACGGTCTTGTCCCTTTTTCCGGAAGCATTCAGGGCTGAACATCCCTGTGTGTCGAACCGGGTACGGCATGTTTCAGCATTTGATTCCCACGAACGTAAAGCAGGTATAGGATACCGGAATGCTCGGATACACAGTATAGATCCTTTGCCGCTA
>JAKPYU010000504.1 GCA_029568995.1 Candidatus Omnitrophota bacterium
TTTGACGGCCTTTTCAATCTCCACCGCTAGAAATACTACTGTTGAAAGCAGAATCGTTACGGTAAGTTCCCCGGCAGTAAGCGGTTCGGTTTTGAAAACCGGGTTCAAGAACGGCACATAGATAGTGGCCATCTGAAGGGCAAAGGTCAGCAAGACAGCCCCGAGAAGCGGTATATTGGTTCTCTGTTTAAAGAAAGAGTCCTGTTCGGATCGAATGGCCAGCACGTGTCCCATCTGACTCAGGCAGAGGACGGTGAAGACCATGGTTTGCCAATGGGTCTGGCTGCTGTCGATGAACAAAATCTGGGTCAGAATGGAAACGGCGCCCATGAGCAGTCCCACCCAGATGATATGTGTGCCGAGACCTTTTGCGAAAATACTTTCTTTCGGGTGTCTGGGAGGGCGGCTCATGATGTTTCTCTCACCCGGCTCGGCGGCCAGGGCCAAACCGGGGATGCCGTCAGTGACCAGGTTGATCCACAAGATGTGGATGGGTAACAGGGGAATGGGCAGACCGAGGAAGGGTGCCAGGAAAATGGTGACGATTTCGCCCGAATTGCTGGTCATCGTGTATTTGATGAATTTGCGAATGTTGTCGAAGATGCGCCGGCCTTCCCTGACGGCCTTGACAATGGTGGCGAAATTGTCGTCCAGCAGGATCATATGGGAGGCTTCCTTGGACACATCCGTGCCGGTAATGCCCATCGCCACCCCGATATCGGCCCGTTTCAAAGCTGGCGCATCGTTGACCCCATCCCCGGTCATCGCCACAAAATTCCCTTTGTCTTGCAGCGCCTTGACGATCTTGAGCTTCTGCTCAGGGGCGACCCGGGCGTAGACTCGTATTTTTTCAACCTTGTCTTCGAATTCCTCCAGCGAAAGATCCGCAAGTTCCCGTCCGGTCATGATGGCCTTGCCATCCCCGTGGATGATCCCGACTCGTCCGGCAATCACCTCGGCTGTCAGCGGGTGGTCCCCGGTGATCATCACCGGCCGGATGCCTGCGGATCGACACATGGCGACCGACTCCGCTGCCTCAGGTCGGGGAGGGTCCATCATGCCGACGATCCCGATCAAGGCCAGGCCTGATTCCGCTTCTTTCGAGGAAAGCGGATCGGGAAGTGTCTCCCAGACCTTCATGGCGAACCCCAGTGTTCTCAGACCGTCGCTGGCAATCTGTTCGGCAGTCTGCAGTACTTTCGAGCGGTCGATTTCTTCCAGACCTTGATGGGCAAGGATCTTTTCGGAACGCTCCACGATTTCCTCAGCCGCCCCCTTGGTGAAAGAAATGATCCGTCCGTTTTCCCAGGCGTGAAAAGTGGTCATGCGTTTTCGGTCTGAATCAAAGGGGATCTCAGCCAGTCTGGGGTATTTTTCATCAAGTCTCTCCCGAAGGTAGCCTTTCCCCCGGGCCAGTTCGAATAGAGCCGTTTCGGTTGGATCTCCGATAAGGGCATCAGAGGCATCCACACGAGAATCATTCGAAAGAGCCAGGGCCGTCAGCAGCAAACCGAAAGGCTTCCTGCCGGAGAGAATTGCCTCAGTGTTATCCACACCTGCGGTTGGTAGTTCTTCTGCGCGGAATAGACGGCCGTCCGTATAAACTTCTTCTACAGTCATCCGGTTTAAAGTCAGGGTTCCGGTCTTATCGGAGCAGATGTAGGTAACGGATCCCAGCGTTTCCACCGCCGGCAATTTTCGAATCAATGCCTGCTGCTTGACCAGCTTCTTGGCCCCCAGAGCCAGTGAGATGGTAATGACGGCAGGCAGAGCTTCCGGAATGGCCGCCACTGCCAGAGAAATGGCGGTGAGCAGTATCAACAGCGGAGGCTCGCCCCGAAGGAGACCGGCGACAAAAACGATGGCACAAATGGCCAGAACCGCGTAAGCAATCTTCTGCCCGAAAGAGGTCATCCGCTTCTGAAGCGGCGTCCGACCTTCGTATTGGTCTTGGAGCAAGGCGGCGATCCGTCCGATTTCCGTCCGCATCCCGGTGGCCGCTACCAGACCCCGCCCTCGGCCGTAAGTAACCAGGGTGCCTTTATAGGCCATGTTCTTCCGGTCGCCGATGGACAGGACCGTTTCCCTTAGCATTGCGATGTCCTTTTCCACCGGCGCGGACTCACCAGTCAACGCCGCTTCATCGATTCGAAGCTGAACCGATTCAATCAGTCGGATATCGGCTGGCACTACGTTGCCGGCCTCCAGGATAACCAGGTCTCCGGGGACAAGCTGTTCTGCAGCGATCAATTCAGGCCGCCCGCCCCGAATGACGGTCGCCGAAGGAGCTGCCATCTTTTTCAGCGCGGCGATGGCTTTTTCGGCGCGGTATTCCTGAACGAACCCAAGCACCGCATTCAGCAGCACAATCACGGCGATGGCGATGGTGTCCACAGGGTCGCCGATCACACCGGCCACGATGGCGGCGGCGATCAGCACCAGAATCATGAAATCCTTGAACTGATCAAAGAACATTCTCCACAACGATTTGTGTTTTTTCTCGATCAGCTCGTTGGGACCATAGTGCTCGAATCGTCGACGGGCCTCTTCGGAAACAAGGCCCATCTCGGATGATTGCAGTTTCTCTACAGCCTCGGTTGGATCAATCTGATGCCAGTTGACCGGTTTGTCGCTTATTTCACTCATGATTTTCTCTGCCATCTCAAGAGCATTGGGTTTCAAACTGTGCCGGTGTCAAAGCATTCATGCGGGCGCTTTGAGCGTTTCGCAGGTGTCTGCTGAGCGCCTGGCCGGCGGAACGCTTCAGATTCCCAATTGCAGCGCCGCAATCCGCGATTCAACGGGCGGGTGACTGCTAAACACCGCCATGTCGGTCAACAAAAAAAGAACCACTCGTTTCATCGAAGTCTTCCTGACCCTCATTGTTATTGGTCAAACAGGTATTGCCGGGTCCGGCACTTCTTTGTCACCTGTCGGACCGATTTCGATAAGGACCTTGTCGATGCGATTGCCGTCCATATCGACGACCTCGAAGCGTGCGTTCTCATGTATGACGATTGCGCCGGCTTTGGGTATTCGTCCCAGATGCTCCAGCATGAAACCCGCCAACGTCTCCACGTTCTTTCCCATGTCGATGCCGGTTAGGGTTTCAACTTCGTCGGTGGGAACCGTCCCGTCCGCCAGCCAAGACCTGTTCTCTCTTTGCACGATCCGCGGGCCATTGCCTTCCCCCCATTCCGGTAAATCCCCGGCGATGGCCTCGGTTACGTCGGTGAGGGTCACCAGACCCTCCGTATTCCCGTATTCATCCACCACGACGGCAATGTGTACTTTTTCTTTCTTGAACCGATTCAGAAGGTTGAGGATCGTTGTGCGCTCTGGAACGTACAACAGCGGAGTGACCAATTCGGATAGAGTGACCTCTTCATGGTTCAGGGCTTTGGGAAGAAAGTCTTTGGTATGGATGAAACCGACGGGGTGGTCCACTGTTCCGTCACAAACCAGTAAGCGCGAAAACCGATGGGACTTGACCATCTCGATCATCGTGTTCCGGTCGGATTTCACGTCCACCCAAACGATCCTGGTGCGTGGCGTCATGATGACACGGGCAGAACGATCTGCCAAGCGGAGAACGCCTTCGATCATTTCCTGTTCCTGGGGAACAAAAATGCCCGCTTGCGTCCCCTCGGCGATCAGCGACTTAACCTCGTCCTCGGTCACGGTTGTCTCACGGGTACTGGCCAACCCCAAAAGGTGCAGGACCCGCTCTGTTGAGACATGCAGTACCCATACGGCCGGCGCCGCAACCAGGGAAAGTCCACGCATCGGGCCGGCCGCCAGAGAGGCGACCCGTTCGGGCTGAGCTAACGCGATCCGTTTTGGCACCAGTTCGCCGATGATCAACGACAAATAGGTTATGCCCACAACCGTGATACCGATGCCGACAGAATTGCCATAGGGTGAAATCAGCGGAAATGTATTGAGCCAGGCTCCGAGCCGCTGACCCAATGTCGCACCGCTGAATGCCCCGGCGATAACGCCGACCAGCGTAATGCCGATCTGAACCGTCGACAGAAACCGGCTTGGGTCGTCAATGAGGCGAAGGGCGGCGCACGCACCGCGGCTGCCCTGATTGGCCAGATGTTCAAGGCGGCTTTTTCGCGATGAAACGATGGCCAGCTCCGACATGGCGAGCAGGCCGTTCATCAAGGTAAGGAATAAGATTATGAGCAGTTCAAGATAAAGCATGACGGCTTCTTCTAAAGAATGCCCGGTAAAAGGTAATGCCGGGTCCTATTGAGTTCTGTTTTCATTCAGGAGGGGCCGACGCAGAATGTGGGCCGCTCCACGGGCAAGAAATCAATCCATGGCCAGTCCGCGCCATGCGCAGCTTCGGCATATCTTATGATGCAGGTATTTTGGCAGCCCGGACGCAACCAGGCTGTTAAACAAGGCTGCTCGAAAAATGGAGAATAGGAAAAATCAGAAGGAATAATTGCGGAAAGCGGCTGCAACTCCCACGGTTTCAACCGCGTGGCAGATTCTCGCTTTGGAATGGAAGAATCGTCATCGGTATCCAAATAACGTGTAATCCTCCGATAAATCAGGAGGAAACAGGCAAGGCTCCTGTTTCCCCCGATTTTATCCCAAACCATGAGACCTGGGGAGGTCCACGGATTTTTTTCTCGCTCCGGTGGTAGGACTCGAACCTACAACAAACTGGTTAACAGCCAGCTGCTCTGCCGATTGAGCTACACCGGATCACAAATCGGTGGATTGAGATCAAACCATAGAAAGATATATTTATCCGCGTTCGGATCGACTGTCAACGCCACCCGATGTTCTCCTTGCGTAAGAATAATATTTCCGGGCACTTTTGACAATCGTATTTCCCATGCCTATAGTGTTTCTTTTGGTGTTTCACTTCCTTTTTGAACTTGAGAGAATCCATGTCCAATCCAATTCGAATTCAGATTGTGGGGGCGACAGGATACGCAGGGGGGGATCTCCTGCGGATTCTCCTGCAGCACCCCAACGCGGAGATCGTTTCCCTGACAGCAGCCGATGTCGATAAGCCAACCGAAGTCGGAGCCATCTGGTCCGAGTTGCGCGGGCTTTGTCCTGTGCCGATCCAGCCCGCCGGTGGGCCGATCCCCGACGGGATCGACGTCGCATTCCTGGCAACCCCGGACAAAGTGGCGATGAAGCTGGCCCCGGCGTACCTCGAAAAAGGCATCAAAGTCATTGATTTTGCAGGAGATTACCGCTTCAAAGACCCCGCGCTTCATGATGAATGGTATGGCGGCAAACATACCTCGCCGGAATGGTGCGGAAAGGCGGTATACGGTCTCCCGGAACTGTTTCGCGCCGAGATCCCCCAAGCGCAGTTGGTGGCCAATCCGGGCTGCTATTCCACAACGGTGATTCTGGGGTTGTATCCCGCTGTGAAAGCTGGAGCGATCAATCCGGACGGGATGATCGCCTCCTGCGCATCCGGCGTGACCGGTGCGGGAAAACATCCCATGCTGGCATTTCATCACCCGGAGGTTGCGGAGAATTTCAAGGCATACAAGATCGCAAACCATCGTCACACGCCGGAGATGGAAGACATTCTGGGCCGAGTTTCCGGGCGGACGGTCCGACTGACCTTTGTGCCGCATCTCCTGCCGATCCGTCGGGGGATTCTGGCCACCCTGTTCGGAGAGAAATCGGGGAATGATTCCCTTGAGGATCTCCACCGCATCTATGTTGACGCGTATGCCGCTGAGCCGTTTGTGCGTGTGCTTCCACTCGGCGAGACCCCGGCGCTGCACTCCATCCAACTCACCAATTTCTGCGACATCTCGGTGCAGGAAGACCCACGTACCGGGAAATGGGTGATCCTGGCGGCATTGGACAACACCGGCAAGGGAGCTTCTTCGCAGGCCGTTCAGAACATGAATCTTCTGGCCGGGTTGGATGAGCGTACAGGAATCTGGCCTGCGTGTTTGTGAGCAGGTTCCATTATCTCATTTGGAAGCGAGGACAACCGTCTTGTGTCGTTTCATGCTTCGTTGTTTGTGCGCAGCGATATCCCTGAGTTTCTTGAGTGCCGTTGCCGTCGGGCAAAACCCATTCCGGACCACCACTTTCTCCGAGCCGAAATACTGCCGACTATTGGAGTCTTCCGCAGAGCGGATTCGGCTGGCCTGTGAATGGCCCCAGCAAGACGGCGATTTGCAGCCGGAAGAGGTCTATCTGGCGGTTCCGTTCTCCGGTGAGAGGGAATTCACCTATGACCGATGGCGTATGGAGATCGGTCCGATCCAGGGCGAATCTACAGCCATCGCAGGGGATTCCCAAACCACGCCGGATGAGAACCTCAAAGTAATCCAGGAAATCCTGAACCAGGCCAGAGAAACAACCGGGCGAACGGAGTTTTTCTTCCATGAAATCCGGGTTCTCAAGGTGGTCATCAATCCCAATTTCCTCGCTCGTGCATCGACCGCCCAATATGCGGGGAAACCGGTGCGCCTTCGCGAACTGGAAGTGACGATTCGGTTTCTGAATCCAACGGGCAATCTCCTCCCACCGCAGGATGAACAGTCCTTTCCAGGTGGATTTCCTTCCTTGTATCGGCATCTTCTGTTGAACCATGAGTCGGCAAATCTCTATCGGACACGACCCGATAGTGCTCCGGCTCCGATGGAAACCAGCTGGTCTAAAAGCATCGGGATTCCCACGGCCGGACCGGGAGAACGAGTCCGGCGGGAAAACGCGGTTAAGCTTCTCACCCATGGCGATGGCCTTTATGCCGTCGGGATGAGGGACCTGGAAAAGGCGGGTCTTTCACCAGCCGCCATCGACCTGTCGACGCTGTCTTTGTGGTCGGGAGGAAAACCCTGCGCTTTACTCGTGGCAAACGCAGAGGAAAACCGCTTCGGGGCGAAAACGCGCATTGTCTTTCGAGCACGGCGAACGGATTCGCCTTATACGCGGGACACCGTGTTTTGGCTGGTGTGGGGCGAGACGGATATTCCGCAGTCGGCCGCTTCCCCGGGTGTGTTGGAGGGAACCGGCGAGGCCATTGTGGTTCGCTCGGTTACCGATACCCTCTACTTCGAAGAAGATCATCGGTTGGGCAGAAAAACTCACCAGGAATATGAATGGTTCTGGGCCGCCCTGGGACAGGAGTATGAAATTCCACTGCATGTACCCGGTCTGACCGCCGATTCTCCTGTGAACTTCAACGTTCGCCTGTTCAATCGCGAGCGGATTTTACAGACCGTCCATTTGAAAGCCGGTAGTTCCGAATCCGCGGAAACCATTCAACCGGAGCGGGAACACATTTTCGGATTGGTCATCGCCGCGTCGGATGTGATTTCATCCACCACTGTAGGAATATCACTGCCTCAGGCGACACAGCTTTCCGAGCCATTGGACCCGCTTCACGCCAAAACCGACGATGTGCGCCGGGTATTCCTGGCAGCGTATCAAATCCGGTATCAACGAGACCTGACGCTGCGTTATGGAGCATTTGATTTCGTTTCGCCGGTGACGGGTGTTCCGGTGCGGTTCGAGGTAGCCGATGTTCCGATGCAGTTCGAGGTAGCCGATTCCACGGAGGCCGTGCAGCCGATGCTTCTCGCCGAAACGGCCGATGGGCGGTTTATCGATTGGTCACAAAACGTCTTTCGAACAGAGAACACGGCTGGCTTTATAGTGGCGGCAAATTCCGGAGATGTAGAGTTTCATCTGTTCGATCCGAACAGGCTTCCGACGCCGGAATCCGTCGTGCGGGACGAGGCAACCAATCTGCACGCCCCGGAGAACTCCGCTGATGTGCTGGTCATCAGTCACGCAATGTTCATCGATCCCGTTCTGGACCCGTGGTTGGAATGGCGGAAGCAGCAGGGATACCGGGTGCAGGTAATCGATGTTCAAGATATTTATGATGAATGGAATTTCGGACAGCCGAGCTGCCAGGCGATCAAGGATTTCCTGGGTTATACGCTTTGTGCGTGGACACCGCCTTTGCCGCAGTATGTCGTGTTGATTGGAGATTGCTCGTGGGATCATCGTGACAATTACGGGACCGGAATTCCGGATTTTCTTCCCACGTATGTACCGGAGAAAACACCGGAGAACTACGCGTCGGATGTATGGTATGCGTTGATTTTCGGCGGGCAGGACGACACACTTCCCGAAATGCTGCTGAGCCGAATTTCGGTGAGATCGACACGGGAACTCGCCAATGTGATTGAAAAGGTCTTGCAGCATGAACAGAATCCTGAAGTTGGGCCTTGGCGTGCACGAAGCGTTCTGATCAGTGATGACACGTATGAGCGGGATGCACGAGAAACCGAGGCGATCAGCATTCCGACCCAACTGGAAAACATCTTCATCAACCAAATCGACTTTCCCCACGTAACCAGTCCCTATCTGTATCACCTGTATGAAATGGAGGAGAAATATTGTCCTGCCTGTACGGATGCCATTATCCATGCTTTTGACGAAGGCGGAATTCTATTTCAATATTTCGGGCACGGCGGGAATCAGATGTGGTCCCATGAACGGATTTTCATGGGGACGGATCGGAAGCTCAGTGAGGTGCTTCTGTTGCAGGAGCACGGACGTCTTCCTTTGCTGGCAAACTGGTCCTGTCTGACCGGGTATGTGAATTTCAATTTTCCTCCCTTCCACGTCTGTCTCTCAGAGGAATTACTTCGTCAGCCCCGAAAAGGCGCGATAGCGGTCTGGTCACCGAGCGACATGGGATCTACGGAGCAACACCAGATCATGGCCCATTACCTGGCCCGGAATATCTTCACAGAACATCGAAACATCGTGGGCGATGCCATTGAGGCCGCACGACTGGATTACTCCCTGGTCTCCAGCGTGAATGAACTATTGAAACAATACATCTCCTTCGGGGATCCACTGACTCGACTGGCTCTTCCGACTTATGAGATACCTCTCGAACTGAACCCGGAGCGCATTCGGCCAGGAGAGACCGTTTCGCTCACGGTCCAGGGAAAAGGACCTTTGGAGTTTACGGGAACCGGTACGGTAGCCGTGACCATGGGGGCCGCGCAGGAATTGGCGAAGGCGGGCGCGATCTCGGTAGTCTCCGGCGAGTTTTCGCAAGTAGTTTCCTTCACGGTTCCTTCGGTAGCCGAGCAGTTGAAAGTCCGCTTTTACGCGCGGTCCCAGGACGGGAAGACCGATTTGTGGGGAGGGAAGGCCCTGGAAACGGCTCTTCCAAATCTGGCTGTAGAGGCCCTCAACGTGAATCCGAACAATTCGGCGCAGGACACGGAGCGATCTGCCCGGTGGGTTGTTGCGAACCGATCTCTGATCGATTCGCCTGAAACCGAATGCCGCGTCTGGGCGGGACCGCTGATTGACAATATCGAAGTCCCCGCTCTCCCCGCAGGAGCTACAACAGAATTATCCTGGACAGGCAAACTCTCGCATACGGCTATGCTGGATGTGTTGGTCGATCCCGTTAGTCGAATTCGTGAGTCGAGCGAGGATGACAACCGCGCAGCGACCGAGTGGATTATCGACAACACTCCGCAGATTTACCCGATTACCAAAGAGGTCAACCTGGTTCCTTCCATTCCGTCGGAAGGAGCAGAGGTGAGGATCTCTATTCCATTCACCGGTATGATCGCGTCTGCCACGGCATCGGTCGCGGCTCGCCTCGTGGGTCTTCCGAGCAACGTCGAACAAATCGACTTTTCCATGGACCGCGATCAGAAACCGCGCGAAGTATGGACCTGGCCGAATGTTCCGGTCGGCGATCACCGGCTTCCATTAGTTGTGGCGATTGACGATCTTCCACCGGCTACCGTAGCCGTAATCCCGATTTCGGTGAACGAAAAACCGGACTTGGCCTTTACACCCGGCACGCTTCAGTACGAACCGGCTAATCCGATCCTGGGACAATCCATTTTTCTGACAACCCGCCTGTACAACATTGGAAATGCACCAGCCTACAATGTGCAGATCGCCGGTTATGATGGGCCGAAAGAAAACAATAACACGGTCAAGCGATTCCAGAACAAGACCTATATGAACCCGGAACCGATCTCCAAAATCGACGCGGGGGACGGTGTGGACATTCGACTCCGCTGGGATATTCCCGGATTTGCCGGACTGGGTCCGCATGACGTGACGATTGTGGCCGACCCGAAAGACGCGATCCCGGAAATTGACGAGACGAATAATGAAGATCAAGTCCATCTGGCGATTCGTGATTTGCCGAATCTGACGGTAGATCCCTGGGACAGTGTCCAATACCTGATTCCGCCGGGAGAGGCGCAATGGGGACAGGCCATTCCCATCCGTGCGGAAGGCCGGAATGCCGGGGAGAGTCCTGCCGAACGGGTTCGAATGAGCCTTCTATTCAACCATGAAGAGCACTCATACATTTTCCCGGTCGTGGCTCCCGGAACCCGTTTTGAAACATCCACGGCTCTTCCGTCCCTTGCCGGGAAGAATGTCCTCGAACTTCAGTTGGACCGTTACGATCTCATCGCAGAAAAAGGGGAGACCGATAAGGGAATTGGAGACAACTTGTCCAAACCGCAATACCTGTACTTGAACATGGTAATGCCGCAGGCTTCTGTAGAGAACAGCCGGATTCTCTACCGCGTTCGCGAAGAAACGGAGTTTTCCGCAGGAATCCATGAATACACCGGTTGGCTTCCGAAACGGGGAATCGGCATCCCCGAAGACCTTGAAGAACACAATGTGGAATTGCGGCCGACTTATGCAGCAGACATGGGAGCCGTCTCCAATGTCCGCACACCGCAGAACTGGTGGTGGCAGAAGGAATATGATTGTTTCACAACTCCCTCGGAAGGGAATCGGGATCTGGAATTTCGCGTTCCGGCGCCGAACGGGCAGTATGATGTCTCGATAGAGATGTTTTCCAGCGGTTGGGTGAACCAGGCAACCGCCGCGTTTTCCGTCCGCTGTGAGAACGATCCGGATTTCCATTCGGTTGAGCGCCTTTATACCGGGGAAGGCTATTTCTTCGAGTCCCTGGGTTCTTATCGCATTGTTGAGGATCGCTTTTCGTTTATTCTGCGTCCGGCGGCTGGATCGCCCCCCATTTCCTTCTACAAGGTAAAGTTCAGGCGGCCTCCGGATGCTGGACCTGTTGCGGCGGGATATTCCTCCGCCCTCTTTCCGGCGGGGTCGTTCGACCGGAAACGGGTACAGATTTCATGGGATGCCGAAATCCCGGAAGGCACGGATTTGGGTGTTCGCGCGCGCTGGTGTGAGCGGGATGAACGAGGAGGCCTGCGTCACATGCCCTGGATGCGTCCTGTGTCCGGCGCACAGGGAAATCTGAAAATTGTCGGTAAAGGGGATTATGTACAGTTCTATGCCCTATTTGCGCGGCATCGCCACGATTTGGCCACATCAACGATTCGTTCCGTAACAGTCCAAATCGAGCCGGAGTAAAGCCGCTTCTGCGAGTACAGGCTCCTTGCGTTATTAACGATCCGGGAAATACACCTGGAAGAACTCCCGTAACGATCCGGGATAGACGCATTTCATCGTATTCATCCAGGTCAATTGATCTCCGACAGAATAATAGAGGTGAGTCCGGCCCTGAAACTCGACTACGTCGGGATCGGACGCATTGATGCTTTCGCTGTCGCCTTGCGGTGTCAGTATGGGATTGAAACGGCTGAGCTCCCAACTGATCAGATCCTGGGAACGGGCCAAGTAGGTTTCAAAGAACCATCGTGGGCTTCGACGCTCCAGGTAAAGGAGATAGTAAGTTCCATCGACGAATCGAATGCAGGGACAAGCGGTGTAGCGATCTTTACCGAATATCGCGTCGGGCGTCTTGGTCCAGGTCACCAAGTCTTTTGAGGATGCGAACTTCACGGTAAAAGCAGGATACGCGGGATCGTCGGTTTCGTAAGCCATTACAAAACCGTCATCGCCCCGACTCACCGAACTGTTAAAGATATGCTCCTTCTCTTCCTGCTTAATCACGACGGTCTTCTGCCATTCTTTCAAGTCGGGAGAATAGAATAACGTGACATCGTTCCAACTGTTGTTTGGCTCATAGCGCGATGCGAATACATACAGTGCATTCTCAAACATCAAGGCACAAGCGAGACTGTGTCCTTCCCCAAATCGTGCAACCTCCTTTGATGTTTCCGTATCCCGTATCACTAAATAGTACTCCTTGGGATCGCCGCCTGTAGCAGGCCGGACGCATTCAAGAAGGTGGATCTTTCCCTCCCACACGAACGGCGATACTTCGCACATGTTTTCATGCACAACTTGTTTATCTATAAAAGCAGGCCGGTTGTCAGGAGGCATCGGTGGAATTACGGATTGAAACGCATCAAGAGGCCAATGGCCGAGGCGGTGCATTCCCTTGGGTACGGATTGCTCGAATTGTACGTAGGCCTGAACGGAACCTTTTGTGCTGTAGCCGATTTCACCCTCCCCCGCACCGAACACTTTATATCCCATGAGGGTACAATCCTCCAGATCGACATGCAGCAATTTGCCTTGGATGGTACTGTAGATAATCCCCGTGGAGGGAGTCCCGCGTGGCTGTGAGAAATTGAGCGAAATGAGACGGCAATTCTTCAGGGATACGCGAGTGTAACCTTCATACCCGGGATTTCCCGCCTGGAGGGCATTATCCGGCCCGACCAGAGTGCAGTCCTCGTAGATTACATCAGGACGATCGGGCATGGCTGTATTGTTGGCGCGCACGTAGGCTCCGGCGGCGTCACCCCACCAATCCAGGCTCCAGAGTTGACACCGTCGGTAGATGATCGGTTCCTCTGCACGCGACATAAACGCGCCGACAAGTCCGCCGAAAGCGCGCCCGATGCCGAAACAATCCTCTACCAGGACGCTGAATTCTGCTCCCTCATCGGCGGTCATATCCCATCCCATACCCGCTTCCGCCCCGGTCGCATAAATATGGCGAAAAGTCCATCGGTCCCAACCGAGGCTGGAGAAAGTCCTATCGGCACGGAACGGCGACCACCAGTCGACGCTTTTCAGTCCCTTTTCGGGATCGCTGGAATCGATTACCGCGTAGCCGGTTCTCCCGGACCCACCCGAGCCGTCAAAGTCGGATTCCAGAATATTGTAGGCTCCCTGTGCGCCGCGCTGCGCGGGAAACAGGTTGGCTTCCATGTAGGTATCGGGTCGGATCAGTACACGGTAACCGCCCTCCTTGTCCGGGATTGCCTGGACTGCTTTCTGAATGGTTCGAAATGCCCGTTCCCAGGATGTCCCGTCGGAATCGTCGCCCAACTGAGATACGTAGATGGTTCGTTTTTCGGAAAGAGGAGATTGAACGATGTCGGCAGGGAAAACAAATTTACTGATATCCTTCACCTTCGGCAACGGAACCGTCTTTTGTTCCGCACCTGCGGAAAGAATGATGTCCGGGCAGAGAAAGGGAATGGCCGCGAGCACGAGAATGAGAGGAAGAAAGCGCTTCATGGGAGCCTCCATGGATCAGGGTCCGTATTGGATAATGTCGCCCCGACTTGCGAGGCCGTTCGTCAGATCATAGGGGAGAATCAGGTAGGGGGAAGCAGGGGGTTCGATGATATTCCCAATCCGATCCGGCCCCATGCTGCGTACAACGTATTGATACTTGCCGAGCTTGTCATGCAGACTGATCCAGCCAGCTTCTCCGTATCCCAGGCGATCCGTGTACATGTAAGCGCGTGTGCGCTTCCCGGCACTGTCGTCTACATAAGGAAATACCTCCATGGGAATGGAGGAGAGGTAAACGATGGGGGTTGTCAGCGGATACAGGCGTTCCCATTCGTTCTGTGCCGGATTAAATTTCCCTCCCCATTGGGCAACCATGAAGAACAGGGGGTAGTTATTGTTGTCGAGCCGGTACATTTCCAGCGCATTGACGATCGAACGCACATCGGACCTGGCACGCCCGACTTTCGCACGTTCCTGCGCGTTAATGAAATTCGGCACGGCGATAGCGGCCAGAATGCCGATGATGGCGACCACAATCAGCAGCTCGATCAGCGTAAATGCGCGGCGCATTGGGCGACTCACTTTCCCGACACGGCGACAGGTCCCATGGTTGATCTCTCCCAATCCCTCCGGTGAGTATATCATGGA
This sequence comes from Candidatus Omnitrophota bacterium, assembly GCA_029568995.1. Taxonomy (GTDB): domain Bacteria; phylum Hinthialibacterota; class Hinthialibacteria; order Hinthialibacterales; family JAKPRU01; genus JAKPRU01. Next base: position 14,092 of record JAKPYU010000504.1, read on the forward strand.
CATAGGGATGTGAATAAGACAACGGTTCAGGTGCAGAACTCGGAATAGGGAATCCGTCTCGATTGTGGAAATCAGAATCTGGTCTTGACTGATCAGCGGATCTTTGAATAATCTCAGACAGGCGGGGCAGGTGACCGGAATACATCTCAAAAGGAGAAATGACATGTTGCGACAATCGACGATTTTCTCGGTTGGAACGCGCGCAATGACGGTGGCCGCGCTGATCGCTGTTTTTGCTGTCCTGGTGGCAGCCCAACCGACGCCTCGGATCGACGGGGGCCTGTTTTATCTGCCACCGGCGGAGTCGCTGGTGACACTCGGCGGCTGGGGACCCTCGACGTGGGACCCCTTAAACGAAGTGTGGGGACTGTCGGGGGCAGGCTGGTATTCCCTGCCGTCAGCGCCCGCACCACTGACACACACCGCCGCCGCATGGGACAGCTCCCGGCAGCAGCTTGTTGTGATAGGCGGGGTCTTTTCCGACCAGGCGACCCTGGGATTTGACGGAACCACCTGGACCCAGATCACCGGGCCGGTGAACACCGGACTCGCTGGGGCGGATGCCGAATTGGCTTACGACCCGGTTAAGAACGAAATCGTCGGTTGTTTCATGTCGTATGGATCTGCCAACCAGACTTGGGTGTTGAAAGATGGGCAGTGGAGCCAATTGACTCTGGGCACACAACCTCCGGGAGGAATGGATGTCGGATTTGTTTATGATGAAGCACGGCAGAACGCTGTGTGGTTCAATGGAACGGAAACCTGGATTTGGAACGGGACTGCCTGGGCGAATGCCAATCCCGCATCCTCTCCCAGTGCCGAGATGGGTTTCTTTACGATGACCTACGATTCCGTGCGGCAAGTGACGGTCCTGTTCGCGAAAGGCGAGACGTGGACCTGGAACGGATCAAATTGGACGAAACTGTCTCCGGCACATACACCTGACAATCCCGATCGAGGATTTTTCGCATTCGGCTTTGACAAAAGCCGGGGGGTCGCGGTGCTTTTTGGCGGCGAAGCCGCACAACCTGGCGAGGAAAGCCTTTTTATGGATCTCTGGGAATGGGATGGACAGGACTGGAAGGTGTTTGTCCCGGTTGTTCCCGTATCAGATTGGTCTCTTTACTAGAATCTGCCTCGAAGACAACATGAAATCAGCCTGAGAACCGCGCGTTCTCAGGCTGATTTTCTGTTTATTGCGGAATCTCGCTCTGAAAAAGCCGAATCAGGTTGTTTCTTCCGGCTTTTCCTCCTCCGGTTCGGAAAACTCATCCAGAATCGGTTGAATGATCTCCCTGGCTTTTTCGGCATCTTTTTCGAGGACAGAGATTCGCGAGTAGCCCATGGTTGTCGTCAGCAGCCCGGAAAGCGCGTCATCCTCGAATGCTTGCACGTCGTAATTGATTCCGGCATCATCCAATGCCGCGCAAATCTCACCTTCTTCCACGGGGCCGCCGGTCGTATGAATGGCTACGATCTTCTGGTCATCATACATGATAGTTTCCTTTCACTACCTGGTGGAATCCGATGTTTCTTCGCCCGCGTCTGTTCCTGATTGATTGAATAATCGCGCCACGCCTTCAACGACCCTCTCGGCACGCACTGTATCTTTCTCCAAAACAAGAATTCTGGAACGCCCCAGTCCGTACGTGAACAGACCGTCATAAGCACTGTCCTCAAAAGACTGAAGGATGCAACGAATTCCCGCCTGTTCCAGGGCGGCGATCATCTCGGCCTCTTCAATTGGATCGTGGCAGACGTACACCGGAACGGTTTCCAGATCTTCATACATCGCAACCTCCTGCATCCGTTATGTTCTTGACGCGACCTGCAGTTTTCCGAAAAGGATCGACGGCAGCAACATGCCGTGTCGATACTCTTGCTCTCGGCTGAATGCCTCTACATTTGAGAGTGCCTCATAGACATTCCCGGCGACCATCAGGTTCTTTACGCGGCCCAGGATTTCCCCATTCTCTACAAGAAATCCGAGATTGACATTGAGTGAAAATTCCCCCATGAGCAGGTTGGATTGCCCCGCTCCCAATACCTGGTCGATGAACAATCCTTTCTTAATTCCGGCGATCAGATCTTCAACGGAATTCTGTCCCGGCTCCATGACAAGATTTGACCATGTGGGAGAAGGCGGATCGGAGATCCCGCGTCCGGCGCTGCCGGTGGATACGGTTCCCAACCTTCCAGCAGTCTGCAAGTCGAACAGAAATCCCTTCAATACGCCGTGCTCGATTACTGTATTTCGTCGGCAGATAACTCCCTCGTCATCGAAGGGACGGCTCGCGGGTTGGAACTCCAACAGCGGGTCATCGTGAATACTGATTCGCGAATCGACAATCCGCTC
>JAKPYU010000531.1 GCA_029568995.1 Candidatus Omnitrophota bacterium
CTTCATTGATGACAACGTCCTCTGCGTGTGCAGAGAAAACGCCAATCCAGAAGGCTATTGGCAGGGGGAATCCCTTCTTGAAAACCATGAAGATCTCCCATAGGAATTTCCATCACCATTTGGAATATATCTTGGGAATTACCGAGTGTCCACATGACTGCAAGATTGCATAATGGAAATGCCTCACCATCCACACCATGCGTTAAGGAAACACGTCGGAAGGAGGCTCAACAGATGCGGGGCATGGACAATCAGCGGTTTTGCCAGTCTTCAATGGATACCGGCAGCTCGCTGCGCAGGTATTCGTGTCGAAGGCGCAGGAAGGTTCGCATGGTCTCGTACGAGGTCAGAATCTGTTGGCGGCGTGTGGCATTCTGAGTTCCCAGGTACTGTTCGGTCAGATCCAGGTCATGCAGAAGAAGGGTCTCTGCCTCGGCGATCAACTCTCCGATGCGTTGCTCGGACAGAAGACCGTTCAGTTCTCTCCCAAGCCATTCGCGGTACTCGGCATCGAGCTCGCTGTCACCGTGGAAAGGCTTTGCGATAGGACCCGGCCCCCTGGAGACGCCGGAAGATCTTCCCGTGAGAGGAAAATCGACCGGCAGTTCTGTGAACATGGGATTGCCGTCGGTATAGCCGAACGTCTTGTCCAGATCCCAGGGAATGCACTCCCAGCGGTCGATGGGGGGCGGGTTGTGATAGAGAAACATGTTGTTGTGGAATCCGTCCCAATTGACAAGAAAGACCGAAACGACCGAATAAGCCATGACCTCCTGAACATCGAGATAGGCTCGTAGTGCCCTGCCGCGAGCGCCTTCACCGCTTGCGTTGATGGCCCGCACCATCTCGAATAGATCCTCACAGTCTTCATCCGTGTTGGTCTGTTTTTTATACACGAAGCTGGCGAAGTCGTATTCATTAAAATGGTTCAGCTCGTTGTACGCGATTTTATAGATATTTCCTTCGTCGTCGCGCCCGTTGATTGCCAGGAAGCACTCGTTGGGCTGTTGGATGGCGATTCTCTGAGAATGCTTGTTGTTCTCAATAAACCGATACCAGTCACAACGTGGGGCCAGGACGCCGAAATCCCGAAACAGTCGGTAAGAGATATGCTCCACATGAGGAGATTGAGGACCGGCGGTGGTGCCTGTATGTGGACTGACCGGAGACAGGTTGATCGTCCGGTCCCCCCGGAATTCCTCGCCTTTCAGGAATCGGATTTTCTGCCCCGTACGGGCGGATTCGACTCGTGCACCATCGAAAACCAGGACTTGCTCGGATGTCACCGGTTTGACGACAATGCCGCTGATGGGTCGTGTTGTTGTTGAAGCACCTGTCCGGTTTCTCGGAAAGATCCAAAGTAGTGGGAGTTTTGAGGGGATCTCATTGTCATAAACGAAATAGGATTCAAACGGTCGAGGCTCGCCCATGGGTGGGAGTTGAAGGTCGGTTCCATCCGTCAAGGCGATTTGCAAATAAAAGCGGACCAGGGTCTGCGAGGTACAGGGGGGGATGGCGG
>JAKPYU010000533.1 GCA_029568995.1 Candidatus Omnitrophota bacterium
ACGCCATCACCGTGGAGAACTGAATCCGATGGATTTTCGAAACAGTACCTTATTGAAAAGTCTTTCATCTGCTATTGGGGCGTTTCTTGTGTTGATATCGATCTGTGTCCAGGCAGCCTCCACCGGAATTGTGGCCTTTCCGGGTGCGGAGGGATTCGGTAAATACACCGTCGGGGGACGGGGGGGTGATGTCTATCACGTTGTCAATCTCAGCGACTCCGGACCCGGATCGCTGCGGACGGGAATCGACTCCGCGACTTCGCCACGAACGATTGTCTTTGATGTCGGCGGAACCATAACTCTGAAGACTCCCCTGGAGATCCACGGCAAATCCTGCCTGACTATCGCGGGCCAGACTGCCCCCGGCAAGGGAATCACTTTGCGGGAGCACAAGATTGACGTTCGGGACAGCAGGGAAATCATCATCCGTTACCTGCGCGTCCGCCTGGGAGATGAGAACAAGGGACCGCATTCGCAGGAAGATGTTATGACAGTGGACAAAAATGACCGGATTATTCTCGATCATTTGTCGCTCAGCTGGGGGATTGACGGGAACTCCGACTACCGTAGCAACAGCAATATGACCCTGCAGTGGATTCTTTACAGCGAAGCATTGAACGCATCTCTGCACGACAAGGGCGATCATGCCATGTGTACCTCGCTGCGTGACTGCATGGGGAATACGACCGTGCACCACAATATCTATTCCACTTCGCGTGACCGTCACCCGACACTCGGTTCCGGTGTAAACAGTACGAAACTCCCCGATCTCATTGTCGATTTCCGCAACTGTCTCAATTACAACTGGTCAGGTCCGACCAATCTCGGCGGTCTGAAGATGAATATTGTCGGGAACTACTATCGTCCCGGTCCCTGCACAAATCGAAAGAGACAGGCGATGCAGATGAAGGACGGGAATACCGAGAAAGCCCGTGGATATATGAGAGGCAACAGGTTCGAGGGGATGCCAGATGAGTTCGACACGGATAACTACACGGCGGTGGATTATTCCAACACCGGGAAATACATGTCTACGACAAGGGAACAATGGCAAGTGCCCTCGGAATTTAACTGCGGCGAATTCAGTCTTGATTCCGAGACTGCTGAAGAGGCATACAAATCCTGCCTGGAATATGCCGGTTGTTTGCTTGTGCGTGATACGGTCGATGAGCGGGTCATCCGGAACATTGTCGAACAAACAGGGGAAATTATAGACTCGCAACGGGATGTGGGAGGGTGGGACCCATACCCCGAGGAGCACCGGCCCGATTCATGGGACACAGACCGGGACGGCATCGCCGATACGTGGGAAACCGCTAACGGGCTGAATCCGAAGGAACCTGGCGATGGCAATGGTGACCGGGACGCGGACGGCTACACGAATCTGGAAGAGTATATTAACAGTCTGTGTCCCACCCCGCGATAACGGACGGGGTTATTTCACCCCGTCCAGCCGAAACGTGTATGCATGAAGACAGGGGACTTCCTCCACCGAGAGGGAGGGAACGTCGATCTTCATTTTGCCGTTCTCGTTTGTCCATGACAGTTTCCCGGAATATCCCAGCAGGGAAACCGTGGCGTTTTGATCGAACTTCGGTGTTTCCAGAACCAGGGAGTTTCCGGGCCATTTCAAA
>JAKPYU010000534.1 GCA_029568995.1 Candidatus Omnitrophota bacterium
ACGCCATCACCGTGGAGAACTGAATCCGATGGATTTTCGAAACAGTACCTTATTGAAAAGTCTTTCATCTGCTATTGGGGCGTTTCTTGTGTTGATATCGATCTGTGTCCAGGCAGCCTCCACCGGAATTGTGGCCTTTCCAGGCGCGGAGGGATTCGGCAAATACGCCATCGGGGGGCGGGGAGGCAATGTCTATCACGTTGTCAATCTCAACGACTCAGGACCCGGATCGCTGCGGGAAGGGATCGACTCTGCAACTGTGCCGCGAACGATTGTCTTTGATGTCGGTGGAACCATAATTCTGAAGAATCCCCTGGAGATCCATGACAAATCCCACCTGACTATTGCGGGGCAAACGGCTCCCGGAAAGGGAATCACCATTCGGGGACGCAAGATTGACATCCGGGACAGCAGGGAAATCATTATCCGCTACCTGCGTGTCCGTCTGGGGGATGAAAACAAAGGACCGCATTCACAGGAAGATGTTATGACAGTGGACAAAAATGACCGGATTATTCTCGATCATTTGTCGCTCAGCTGGGGGATTGACGGGAACTCCGACTACCGTGGCAACAGCAATATGACCCTGCAGTGGATTCTTTACAGCGAAGCATTGAACGCATCGCTGCATGATAAAGGGGAGCACGCCATGTGTACCTCGCTGCGCGACTGCAAGGGAAATACGACCGTACACCACAACATCTATTCCACTTCGCGTGACCGTCACCCGACACTCGGTTCCGGTGTGAACAATACGAATCGCCCCGATTTCATTGTCGATTTCCGCAACTGCCTGAATCACAATTGGTCGGGGCCGACGAATCTCGGCGGTCTGAAGATGAATATTGTCGGGAACTACTATCGTCCCGGTCCCTGCACAAATCCAATGAGACGGCCGATGCAGATGAAGGACGGAGATACAAAGCAGGCGCAGGGCTACATGAGGGGCAATTATTTCGAGGCAATGCCGAATGAGTTCAACGCGGATAACTACACGGCGGTGGATTATTCCAACACCGGAAAATACATGTCTTCGACAAGGGAGCAGTGGCAAGCGCCGTCAGAATTTGACTGCGGTGAATTCAGTCTTGATTCCGAGATCGCTGAAGAGGCATACAAGGCCTGCCTGCAATATGCCGGTTGTTCGCTGGTGCGGGATACGGTCGATGAGCGGGTCATTCGGAACATCGTCGAAAAAAGAGGGGAAATCATAGATTCGCAGCGGGATGTGGGTGGTTGGGACCCATACCGCGAAGAGCACCGGCCCGATTCATGGGACACGGACCGGGACGGCATTCCCGATACGTGGGAAACCGCCAACGAGCTGAATCCGAAGGAACCGGGCGATGGCAATGGTGACCGGGACGCGGACGGCTACACGAATCTGGAAGAGTATATTAACGGTTTCTGTCCCGGCCCGCGATAACGGACGGGATTATTTCACCCCGTCCAGCCGAAACGTGTAGGCATGAAGACAGGGGACTTCCTCCACCGAGAGGGAAGGAACGTCGATCTTCATTTTGCCGTTCTCGTTTGTCCATGACAGTTTCCCGGAATATCCCAGCAGGGAAACCGTGGCGTTTTGATCGAACTTCGGTGTTTCCAGAACCAGGGAGTTTCCGGGCCATTTCAAACAAATGGCATAAACCGCATCCCCTTTTTGCGTGTAGCGGATCAGGTCTCCTTCGCTTGTGGTGCGCCATCGGCGTGTTCCGTAGATTGCTTCTCCGTTGACCGCGAGCCATTCCCCCATCCGGATCAGGCGTTCTTCCATAATGACAGGAATACGGCCATCCCCGGTCGGCCCGATATCGAGCAGAAGGTTTCCACCGTTACATACCGTTTGGATCAGCACATGAATGAGTTCTGTCGCGCTTTTGTATTCGGCAAGGTCCTCATTGCGATTCAGGCCGAACGAGGCGCCCATGCCTCGGCATTCCTCCCAGCTGTGGTGGTAGCCGGTGACCGTTTCATCGTTGTAGACTTTCGAGTACTCGGTTGTATAATAGCCGCCGTGTGCGCCACGGGCATCTTTTCCCCAGCGGTCATTGACCGCAATGTACTCCCGACAAGGGGATTCATTGAATAGCCACGCGAGAAATTCTTTCGTTTTCCAGATATCGCTGGGGTGTTCCCATTCGCCGTCGCCCCACAGAATATCCGGCCGGTAGCGTTCTACGAGGTCGTGCATTTGCGGAAGCATGTGCTGATCCACATAGCGTGGGAGATCCTTCTGGTAGAGGGGGTGATACCATTCATACAGAGAAAAATAGAATCCCATGCGGAGGCCTTTTTCCCGAACGGCGTTGATCAAATCCCCTGCCAGGTCCCGATGCGGACCGGTGTCCGTGCTGTTCCAGTTCCAGCTCTCCGCACTCGGCCAGAGGCAGTATCCGTCGTGATGTTTCGATGTCAGCACGATATATTTCGCGCCGGACTTCTGGAAAATCGTTGCCCATTGCGCCGGGTCGTAGAGTTCCGCCTTGAACTGTGAGACAAAGTCCTGATATTGGAAATCGCTTCCGTACACCCGCGCATGAAATTCCGCCGTTTCCTTCGCATGGGTCATGTCGTGCCAATACCATTCCGCATATCGTCCCTTCGCGCTCCATGCGGGCACAGAATAAAGGCCCCAATGGATGAAAATCCCGAACTTGGCATCGTCAAACCACTGCGGCGTCGGTCGGCTGTCGATGGATTGCCAGTTGGCTTCGTATTGTTGCGCGGAAACAAGAACCGGCGGTGCGATGCACGGAATGGCAAGCGAGAGCAGCAGCATGTTTCTCATTTCGGAATCTCCTGGAGCATGTTTCGCGTGATTGACGGCGAGCCGGACCGGAAGTCGCCACCATACACAATCTTTGAATAGTATCATAGGATTTGTGAAACATGGAACCGCTCGGCATGAGAGGCCCCTCTGTTTCCATTTTCTCAGCAACGATGGAAAGGACGACCTGATGATTCCGGAAAAGACCAATCGGCGCACATTCTTGACTGCTACAACAGGCGCTCTTGCTGCCGGGGCGATCTTCGCGCCCTCCGTTGTGCTTGGGGCCAACGACCGCATCCGCATTGGCGTGATCGGGGGCGGCGGCAGAAGCAACAGCCTGTGCAAGGATATCGCGAAGAATCAGAAGGAATGGAATGCCACGGTGGTGGCGGTTTGCGATGTGTGGAAGAAGAATCGTGATACCACAGTCCAGAACATGAAGGACTTATTTGGGTCCGATCCGAAACCGCTGGTTCGGTATGCGGATCTTCTTGCCATGCCGGATGTGGACGCGGTGATCATCGCCACGCCCGATTTCGCCCATTCCCCCATTTTGGCGGACGCAGCAAAAGCCGGAAAACACGCCTATTGCGAAAAGCCGATGGCGACCAATATGCGGGATGCCAACAACGCGGTGGAGGCGGTGGAACAAAGCGGAATTATCTGCCAGGTCGGGACACAGCGAAGAAGCCATATCCCGCATCAGCAGGCCGCCGAGATCATCCGGTCCGGCCTTCTCGGCAAAATCACCGAGGTGGAAGCGGCTTACAATCGCTGCACACCCAGCTGGCTGCGAGATTACGGCGATGTAAGAAAAGAGGATGTGGATTGGGGGCAATACCTGATGGATCTGCCTGAACGGGCATTCGACCCGGCGCGGTTTCGGCGCTGGCATTTATATAAGGACTACTCGGTGGGACTGCCGGGACTGTTAGGCTCTCATGTGATCGACCTGGTTCATTGGTATATGGACGATCCTCTGCCGGAAAGCGGTATCGCGCTCGGCGGCACATTGATCTGGACCGAGGGGCGCGAGCACGCCGATACGCTGGAATCCGCGTTTCTTTACCCGAAAGGCTTCCTGCTGCGTTATGTGTCCCGTCTTGGAAACAGTGCTGGTGGGTACGACGCCCGGTTCTATGGCGACCGGGGGACTTTCGACAGCTCCACATTGATCGCAACCGGGGAAGGCGGTGGAAAAGAAGCGCTCAAGGAACCGGTCAAGGCTGAAGGCGCTTCGGAAGCAGGCGACTGGAGCCGCGCCGAGCTGCATCTGAAAAACTGGCTGGACTGCATCCGCTCCGGCAAACAACCCAATGCGGATGTCCACGCGGGATACGGTCACTCGGTTGTTTCGATCCTGGCCTTCGAGTCGATGAACACCGGGCGTCGCATGAAGTTCGATCCGGAGAAGAAGAATCTCGTGTTTTGACCGATACGAACAGTCAATTCGCCGACTGATTGTGCTATCGTACCGGACAACTTTGGCTCTGACATGGAGTGTTGATACATGAATGAATTCTTTCTGACCAATTTCAGCGCCCAGGACTGGTTGATTGTTGCGATCTACCTGGTCGGTGTGTTCCTGGCGGGTGTTCTGGCCCATCGATATATCAGCAACGTTTCCGATTACATGGTTGGGGGAAGGGGGTCCGGAACGGCGCTGAATATCGCGAATTACATTGCTACCGGTTTGTGCCTGGTGACCATCATGTACGCCTCGATCGAATCGTTCAGTAAAGGATTTTCGTACATGATGATCGGGCTGCTATGTGTGCCCATGGGGCTTGTTCTTGGTATCACGGGTTTTGTGGTTCGTCCATTGAGATCCCTTCAGCTGTTGACTATCCCGGAATTCTTCGAGAAGCGTTTCGATAAACGGACGCGGGTTGTGGCGGGAGCAATCTGCGCCCTGGCGGGGATTCTGAATATGGGGCTTTTCCCGAAAATGGGAGCGACTTTCATTACGTATGCCACCGGCCTGGGGGCCGCCGGGCAGGTACAGATGGTTAATCTGGTTACCTCGCTGATGATTGTCCTTGTTCTAATTTATACGGCCATGGGCGGCATGGTGTCCGTGATCGTCACGGACTTTATCCAGTTCCTCATCCTGGGCATCGGGATGGGCGTCGGCATGCTGGTTTGCCTGACACACCCGGACCTCGGATGGACTCGAATCGTTACCACGCTGAGTGAGCACCGGGGCGAAATGGCGTTCAATCCCTTTCATCCCGATTCCTATGGCTGGCTCTATATGATCTGGATGGCGGTAGTCACTGTGGGCGCTATGGTCTGTTGGGGGCCGGAGGCAAGCCGTGCCTTGACCACCAAGGATGAGAAGACCACGATGCGGACATTTCTCTACTCCGCTCCCTCCGCGCTCGGCCGTGTGGGAATCCCCGCTTTCTGGGCGATTGCGGCCTTTTGTTTTTATTCCCAGCACGAGGAAATGGCGCGATACTTTTTCCCGAATGGGCTTTCCGGAAGCCCGGTTCACGCCGACCAGGCGATGCCGCTGTTTATGGGGAAAATTGTCCCTGTGGGACTTCTGGGGGTGTTGACCGCGGGCATGATGGCCGCGTTCATGTCGACGCACAGCAGCTATTTTCTCTGCTGGTCATCTGTGATTGTCCGGGATGTTATCGGGCCTTTCAGAACCCATCCGCTGTCCGACAAAGCGCAGATCCGTATCACGCGAATCAATATCACCTGGATTGCGATTTTCCTCCTGGTGTGGGGAATCTGGTATGAACTGCCCGATAGCGTGTGGACCTACATGGCGGTTACCGGGAACATCTATTTGAGCGGTTCCGCGACGATTCTCATCGGCGGAATCTATTGGAAACGCGCGTCAAGAGCGGGCGCACTCGCCGCCCTGGGCGCGGGGCTTTTGTCGATAGCCGGAGTGTTTCTCGATCCGATTAAGCAGATGTTCCCACACACCCTTTCCTGGCTGACGACTGAAATACTCGGTCTTGGCAACTATGCCCTTTGCGCAGTGTTGTTCGTTGTTGTTTCTCTTCTCTTTCCGGACAAAAAGAAATCCGTGTTGCAGGAGAATTAGCCGTGGAAAACTGGATCATCTTTTGGACAGTGGTGTTTTTTCTGAGTCTTGCCATCTTTTATTTCACAGTGCTCTTGATTATTCCGTTCGGCATTCGTGATCTCTGGTCGCTGTTTAAACTATTGGACCAGAGAAGAATCACGGCGCAAATGGAGGAATCGAAACCGAGCGATTCCCCAATGGACAAAGACAAAGGACAGTAAATCCCACATGCACTACCCGAACAAATATTATTCCTTTTCCGAACACCCCGACTCCGATTCCTGCTGGTCCCTGTCGACCGGACCGGATGGAAGGATCTATGCGGCGGCGTGCTGCGAGGGAACTCCCGGCGGCGTTGTGAAACTTACCCGCTATAACGAAGCGACGGACAGCCTGGACTATCTGTTCGATCTGGATCGGGTTGTGGAGGACCCACACGACTCGGGCCGTGCCACGCAGTGCAAGATCCATTACAGCTTTGCGCCCTCCATGGCGGACGGGATTCTGTACATGGCGACGCATCTCTCCGGCCCGCCGGTTGACCAGCCGTTCTATTCTCCCTGGCGGTCATGGCACGATCCGAAGCGGTGCTTTCGAGGAGCGGCGCTTCTGGCGTATGATACGAACTCTGATACGCCACTCTGGTGGGATACCTTTATTCCCAAAGAGGGCTGCCGATGTCTTTTGCACGATGAAGAACGCGGGCTGCTCTATGCGCTCAGTTATCCCCGAGATCACTTTATTGTCTATGATATAGCAAAGCGTACCATGCGGGATATCGGGCGAATCGGATCCATTAACGCGCAGGTGTTGTTTCTCGACAGGAAACATCGCGTGTGGACGACGAGCGACCACGGTCATCTGGTTCGCTATGATCCCGAAAAGGATCGGCTGGAAATCTCACCGGATGTTCTGCCTCATAATTCGCTATTCCAGACTGGTTGGCACAGCGTACTCTATGATGCCGTTGCGGCGCCCGACACGGACTGTGTTTACGGTGTGACCTGGATCGCAAATCCGTGGCTTGTACGGATCTGGCCGAACGAGGGCGAATGGGGACGCATAGAAGATCTCGGGCCTGCAACCCAGGATCGCGATCCGACTATTCCTTTGGATACGTTTGTCGATCATTGCGGTGGTTTGACCTTCGCCGGAGATGGGAAACTCTACTATGTAGCCTCGCGCTGGAAAGATCCAACGTACAACCCAATGACCGACAGGGAAGACGAATGGGAAGGTGTAGTCTGGCGGCTCGATCCGGAGACCCTGGAACGTGAAGAGGTTGCCCTCCTGGTTCGCCCCGATCAGTACTCGCAGTATGTTTCGCGAGGCGCAGTGGACCACAATGGAGATCTTTTCTTCGGGCATGTCGGCCCGAAACCGACCGGCATTTTCAAAGTCACCATGCCGGAAAATCGCAAGAGAAAGAACGCACACCTTCCTATTCGGATCTGGGGATGAACAAAACGATGAAAAAAATAATCGACACATTCGCAACGGAATCGCCTGAAAAAAAGGCTTTTATCGATGAAATGGTGCACGGAACCTTTGTGAAGGAGGGACGCATGGTTGCGTTTCCGACCTGCTTTCCCGGAGCCAGTGTTCCGATTGTACACGATGAAAGCCGCATCACCGCGTTGGATATCACGTGCGATCATATCCTCTACGGGGGGACCAGCGGAAAAAGAGCACACGTGTTTCTTGCGTTGTTTTGGGGAGTCACCGGAGCCGTATTCGACATGGGAGTCTTTGAAGGAAAGGAGAACTGTTCCGCGATCTGCTGCGGTGAGGAACAACTCATTGCCTGCCTGAATGGTCCGGATGGGGGATCGCTATATGCCTGCGACCTGGTCCCATTGCCGTTCGATCTGATTCAGGAGTGGGGATTTCGGCGAAAACCGTTTGTCGAATTACCACCCATCGGCCACCGGGAGAATATCCTGCACGCTGTTACCAGCCGGGATAGAACAAAAATAGTCGGAATTTCGGAGAATCATTTATTTACGGTAGATTTTGAGAGCCTGACACCGTGCATTGTTTCGGATATTCCGGGAAAGGGGCGCATTTCATGCGGCCCCAACGGTGAGATATTCGGCCTCGATGACGGTGATACACTTTGGATTTTCAACCCGAATGATCGTTCATTGAAAAGGAAAGCGATTCAACTACCGCAGGGAAATTGGGACGGCTCCTATGTGCGTTGGGCCTTCGATCCCCAGGGAAATCGTCTTTATATAGCCGATGCGGACGGGAAGGTTTTTGCGATTGCATCGGATGGAAGACTCAGCGATCTATTATGCAAGACACCATTCTTCCCGGTCGGAACCATGTCGGTCACATTCGATGGCCGTCTGTTCGGGATCTGCGGAGAAGGCATCGGACGTCTGTTCTGCTACCGTCCCAGGCACGGAACCGTGAGCGATCTGGGCGTCCCGGTTTCCGTGCTTCAAAGCCGCCGATACGGCTATGTATTCGGCGACTCGCTGACCGGAAGAGACGGCGAGATTGTCTTCGGCGAGAATGACAATTCCGGACATGTTTGGATGTATTTTCCGAAAATTGAGGCCTGATCTCTTAACGGAATACGTACCACAACACAATCAGGATCAGGACCAGGAATACAGAGAATCCGAGGTTCAATCGGTGCCATCGATATCGTCTCTCCGACGAAACCGCTCCGGCCTGCTCGACAGGCAAACCGGCCTCCAGCGTTTGGAAGGTCAAT
>JAKPYU010000553.1 GCA_029568995.1 Candidatus Omnitrophota bacterium
CTTCCAGCTGATTCCTCAGTCTCTCAGAATCATCTTTCGCAAGTGCCTCTGTGATGTTCTCTAGCAAAGCGCCGGTGTGTGTCTCCGCATGTGAGGTGGCTGTTACATCGATATAATTGTTCACAGTGAAATTTAAAGGGAGCAAACCTGAAGATTGAATTCCCTCGCCAGCTGTTCCCTGAAGCTGAGCGATCAACTTCTGCTGGATAATACGCAATTTTGTATGTTCCAGGTTGTTCATTATTATTAATTGTTCTGTTTTTGGTAGGGCCTTGAAACTGCTAATGTATGATGGATCACCGGACATGGAGAATTGCAGCCATTCTTCGAAATCATTTTTCTCATTTCCACCAGCTGGTTGACCATTGGGAAGTTCAAGTGATATGCATATACTTCCATCCGGCTGTATAATAGCTCTGACTATGATATCTTGCTGCCTCAATATCCGATAATGATCTTCGAACGCCCGAATGTAACTCAAGAATATTGCGCGTAGATGAACGGGAATAGATTTGGTCTTAATGTCATAATGACCGATTATCTTGACTTTCTCGCGGATTGCCTCGAGAACATCTTTGGTTACCGTGCTTCCCCTCGAAAAAAACCTGGGATCTTCTTGAATGCCTAAGATTTCACAGATTTCTCTTGTCACATCATGTTTTGTGCTCATCTCTTTTTCCCCCGGGTCGTGGCAGAATCGTGAGATAAATCCAAATCTGATTTTCCCCATGAGCAGGACGCATCGGCGCACCCCGGATAGGGTCCGATATCGAGAAGGGCTATACCTCCTATTTATATCGCATAAGGACACCGACCGCGCAAGTGTCCTCTGATTCGTGACAACTGGATCAAAACAGGCCTTTTCATCAGCCTCTCCATTTCGATTCTCCCCCGTTCCCTTTCCTATCCACTACGTCCCATCTTTTCAATCTCCAATCCGCAATCCACAATCCACAATCCCCTTCACCCCTTCAGCGCTCCACTCACCAATCCCCCCACAAACTCCCGCTGAAGCGCAAAAAACAGCACCATCACCGGGACCACCGACACCAGGGTCCCCGCCATCACCAGGGCGTAATCCTGCCAGTATAGCGTGATCAACTGCGCCAACACCACCGGCAGCGTATACTTCGCATCGGTCTGAAGGATAATCTGCGGCCACAGGAAGGCATTCCAGCTGCCCAGGAATGTCAGCAGCACAATCGCCCCGGTCATGGGTTTGCAGGCCCGCATCACAATCTCCGCATAAATGCCGAACTCCGAGCAGCCGTCCACCCGCGCCGCATCCAGCAGGTCGTTCGGAACACCTAACATGCTCTGACGATAGAGGAACATCGCAAAGACACTCACCGATCCGGGGATAATCAACCCAAGATAGGTATCCAGCCATCCGATCCGATACAGCAGTTCATACATCGGGCCGAGCAGCACCTCGCCGGGGATCATCATTGAAACCAGCATCAGCGTCGCAACGACATGCATCCCCCGAAACCGGTATTTCGCCAGCGCATAGCCCCCCATCGAGGAGAACAGAACCACCAGGCAGGTCTGCGCGGTCGATACAAAAACGGAATTGATCGCATAGCGATGGAATCCCAGTTCGGTTTCCAGTCGCCGGAAATTGTCGAGCGTGAGGCGATTCCATAGGATATCCCACCAGGCGTTCTCCCGATGCGGAAGGAAATTATAGACGAAGAAATCATCCGTGGTCTTCACGGATGCGCACAGCAGCCATACAAACGGCATCAGCGTCAGACAGGCCGCAAAGACGACGACACCCCAGAGACCAACGGTCCCGAATCCGGCAAGTCGCTTCTTCCAGGCTGTATGCAGATTCATTCTTCTCGGAATGTCCTTGTCATACGGATTTGAATCAGGGAAATGGTCAGAACAAAGAACACCAGCGCCCAGCCGATTGCGCTGGCATATCCCAGATCTCCCGCCTCGAATCCCGTCTGGAACAGGTACATCACAATGGTCAGCCCGGCATCTTTCGGCCCGCCGGTCCGGCTCAGCAGAATGTACGGAAGTTCGAACAACTTGAACGCGCCGATGGTGGACGTCACCAGAACGAATACGGTCACCGGCTGAATGCCGGGAAGAGTGACGTGGAGAAATCTCCTTCCCGCGTTGGCCCCGTCCACCTGTGCTGCCTCGTACAGCTGCGGATCGACCGCTTGCAGCGCCGCCAGGAAATAAATCATGACAAACCCGGTGTACATCCAGGTCGCTGTCAGAATCAGCGCAGGCATAACCAGGGATGCATCGGTCAGCCATCGAGTTTCCAGCCCCGCGCCGAACAGGAAATGAAGCGTTTGATTAAACAGGCCGTATCGGGGCGTATACAGAAGCGCGAAGATCACCGCAATGAACACCTGCCCGACCAGGTGCGGAATGAAAAAGGCGAACCGAAGCGTATTCCGTCCCGGCAATTTCGGGCGGTTCAGGATCAGCGCCAGTCCCAGCGCCAGCGGCAGTTGAATGGAAACCGCTCCCACCGCGAACACGGTGGTGTTCAACACAGCACGCCAGAACATCGGGTCCCGCAACAGGTATTCGAAATTGCCCAGCCCCACAAATACCGTCGCCTTCGGGCCGTAGCATTGTGTAAATGCCATCCACACGGAGCGCACCAGCGGATAGACCAGAAACACCGCGAAACACAGCAGAAACGGCGAGAGAAACAGGTACGGCGCAAGCCGTTTCCGAGTGCGATGATGAAGGGGCAGAATGCTCATAGAAACGGATTCCTCTCCATCTGGCGGCGAATACGTTCCGCTGCACGGTGAAGTTCCTCGGCGGCAATTCTGCGGGCGTATTCGATTCCCTCTTCACGGCAACGTCTGCACGATTCCAGCAGGACATTACCCATCGCGGTATCGGTCCCCATGGAAAACGGTGTCTGAATCCGTGGGGGAACCTGCGGCGCAAGGCTGACATAAAATGCCCCCGCCTGCTGACCCGCAAGATATGGGTCCGGTAATTGAAAAATGGGATCATCCCATGTGGATTTCACAGGCGGAATCAGGGCTGTGTATTCGTAAACCGTCAACAGCGACCGTCGGTCCGTATAGACCATCTTGACAAATTCCCACGCAAGATCCTGCCGGAGGGAGGATTTGCAGATCGACATCATGGTTCCGCCAAGCGTGCTGGTTCGTCGTCCGCCACGCTCCCAGGCAGGCAACGGCATCAGGGCCATCTTGCCCGACATGATCGCCGAGTCTTTCCGGAATCCCCCCAGACGCCAATCCGCTGTAAAGAAGCTCAACAGGTACCGATCCGCCATGGCCTGCGTAGTGACTGCCAGTGTCGGGAACGGTGCGCCGATTCTCTCCGGTCCCGTTGCCATCTTGAGATAGAAGGCCAACGTGTCGGCGACAACGTCCTCCTCCAACCTCAGATTCCCGTCCGTGCCGAAGTAATCCACTCCCCGCTGGAGCAGCATTTGATGAAACTGATCCGCGATAGTGTCGTTTAACTCAATGGCATACGTGTCGATAATCCCGTCCCCGTTCAGATCTCGTGTCAACCGTTTCCCCGCCTGGTGGAAGTCCTCCCAAGTCTCGATTTCGGAAGGATTTACACCGCATTTCTCAAACTCCTCCCGGTTGTAGAGAAGCCCCACCGGGCTGACATCGCGTGGCAATCCGAAAATCCTTCCGCGTGAAGACCATGGCTGT
>JAKPYU010000554.1 GCA_029568995.1 Candidatus Omnitrophota bacterium
AACATCGGGTCCCGCAACAGGTATTCGAAATTACCCAGCCCAACGAACACCGTTGCCTTGGGGCCATAACACTGCGTGAACGCCATCCACACGGACCGTACCAGCGGATAGGCCAGGAAAACCGCAAAGCACAAGAGAAACGGCGACAGAAACAAGTACGGTGCAAGTCGTTTCCGAGTGCGATGACGAAGGGGAAATATATTCATAGGAACGGATTCCTCTCCATCTGGCGGCGAATCCGCTCCGCTGCACGGTGAAGTTCCTCGGCTGCAATTCTGCGGGCGTGTTCGATTCCCTCTCCACGACAGCGTCGGCAGGATTCCAGCAGGACATCACCCATCGCAGTATCGGTCCCCATGGAAAACGGCGTCTGAATCCGTGGCGGAACCTGTGGCGCAAGGCTGACATAAAATGCCCCCGCCTGTTGTCCCCCCACATACGGGTCCGGCAACTGAAAGATCGGATCGTCCCAGGTGGATTTCACGGGCGGAATCAGGGCTGTGTATTCGTAAACCGTCAACAACGACTGCCGGTCCGTATAGACCATTTTGACAAATTCCCACGCGAGATCCTGCCGGGGGGAGGATTTGCAGATCGACATCATGGTTCCGCCAAGCGTACTGGTTCGCCGTCCGCCGCGCTCCCAGGCAGGCAACGGCATCAGGGCCATCTTGCCCGACATGATCGCCGAGTCTTTCCGGAATCCGCCCAGACGCCAATCCGCTGTAAAGAAACTCAATAAATACCGATCCGCCATGGCCTGCGTGGTAACCGCCAGTGTCGGGAAAGGCGCGCCGATTCTCTCCGGTCCCACCGCCATTTTGAGATAGAAGGCCAACGTGTCAGCGACAATGTCCTCCTCCAACCTCAGATTCCCGTCCGTGCCGAAGTAATCCACTCCCCGTTGAAGCAGCATTTGATGGAATTGATCCGCGATGGTGTCGTTTAGCTCAATGGCATACGTGTCGATAATCCCGTCCCCGTTCAGATCCCGTGTCAACCGTTTCCCTGCCTGGTGGAAGTCCTCCCAAGTCTCGATTTCGGAAGGATTTACACCGCATTTCTCAAACTCCTCCCGGTTGTAGAGAAGCCCCACCGGGCTGACATCGCGTGGCAATCCGAAAATCCTTCCGCGTGAAGACCATGGCTGT
>JAKPYU010000557.1 GCA_029568995.1 Candidatus Omnitrophota bacterium
GGCAGTAGCGAGGAAATCGCCCAATATCAATCCAGCGGGTTGCCTGCTATCGCCGATCTGGACGGCGACGGCTATTCGGAGATCATCACCGGGCAGGTCAGCATGACCCAGACACCGGTTATTGAGGCACGCACTCCCGCCCTGGGAGATCGCCTTCTCTGGAGATCCGTGTTCCCGAATCCCTCGTTTTCCGGCCTCCCGTGGACCATGAAACCATTCTACGTCCGCCCCGGACGGTTCACAGGGAAATCGACTCCCGATCTGTATGTCTGGGCAGGAGTTCCTCTTGTCCGCAGCACCGTTGTGGATGGATTGACAGGGCAGATCGTTTGGGAGAAAAGCGAGACATCTGTTGGTCGATACTGGGGCCCAACGCATCAACCTGCCGCGGTTTACGATTATCTCGCAGATGGATTCGAGGATCTCATCGTTACCATCCCTGATTATTACGGAATTATTAGTGGACAAAATGGAAAATTTCTGCGGGGCCCGTCCTTTCCACCGACTATATTCAATCAACCCAGCCAGGGATTGTATACGTTAACCGCCATCCTCGAAGAGGCCTCCGGCGACCCGACGGTATGTCTCGTGGGTGGTCACTATTTCCAGGGAGCCATGTCCATTACCGCGCGTCGAAAGTGGTACAAGTTGCCTGTTGTCGGTGAAAGCCGTTACGCAGCGGAGGGATTTCTGCGGACGGAGAACGGCGAGTGGCTTCTGGGAGTCGGGCGGCAGAATGGGAATTTCGGATGCATCAATGTCGCCGATGGAACCTTGCGCTGGGAGTTTAACGCGCAAGCCTCCATCGCGGAAACATGCACAATGGACGTCGATGGGGACGGCCGGTTTGAGTTCATTCTCGCTACAAGTCACAGCCGGTTGATCGCTTTGGGTGACGACAGCGGTTCCCCTCGCATTGTCTGGGAAGCAGACTTACCCGCCGGAGCGGGATACGCGAGCTACCCGGCCGCCCAGTTCGCCCCAATCGCCGCCGACATGAACGCAGACGGAAAATCGGAGATTGTTGTTCCCTGCTATGACGGTTATGTCTACGTCTTTGGTAAATCAGGAGCATTCGTTGAGAATTCTGTACGATATTGACGAATGACTTCAAACGTTGTTCAAGGAATGCTTCCCATGCGATTCAAGCGAAGCGAATACCTGATCCTTTGCGTGACTCTGTTCGGCGCTTTATCTGCTCAGGCAGCCCCCGGTGACTGGCCCGAGCCTCGACAGAATCCCCATCGCACCGCCATTCAACCTTTACCGGGCGGAATGACCTCTCCCCCAGAGATATTGGCCCGATTCCCGGTTACCTGTGATCACCCCGATCTCAAATCGTTCCCTGCGCCTGACGGTAAGGAATACTGGGCAATTACAATTATCGGAGGTGCTCTGCATTGCTTCAATACCGGGGGGAAGGAGATGTGGAATTCCCATCCGCCAGGAATCAACTATTGGGGTATCTCGGCTGTGGAAGATTTCGACCGGGACGGTCGTACGGAGATTGCCTTGAAGTCTGGTCGGCCCACAGAACCCTATGGAGCCGTGGCTCTTGTCTCTTCGGTAGATGGAAGCCTTCTGTGGCGATACGATGTCGATCCGATGTCGTATGCATGGTATCTCCACATCGGACGTTATTTTCCCGGAGAAGGCACTAAACAGATTATTGTCCTGATGCAGGGATATCCACCGGACAAGGATAACGGGTATATCGCACTGTTCGATTTCAAGGAACCCGGGCAGCCTCCCGCCCAAATCTGGCGATATGATTTTGACAAATATACTTGTTTTCCGCCGCTTCTTCGCACCGATTTGGAGGGCGATGGTGTAGAGGAGTTGGCGATCATCAGCCATAGTCGAATGTGGCTGCTTGATGTCTACACGGGGAAGGTTAAGCAGTTCATAGCCTGGGATGTCTCGCCCGGTAACTCCCGTAGTTATGGATTGGACCGTTTCGTCGATCTCAACGGGGACGGTCTTCAGGATTTTCTTTGTATCGCCGATTTTGCACAGCATCACGAGGTGCTTCTCAACACAGGCGGGAAATTCGAGCAGGCATGGGCACACGGTTGGGATGAAAGCGTTATGACCGGGAAGGTCGCAACTACCTGGCCGGAGCCTCCCTACGCGGACATCGATGGCGACGGAAAATTAGAGATTATCGTCTCGATGTTTAATTCCGAGAAAGAGAACGCCTGGCTGATCCGAGTATACGATTCCATCACCGGGAAACTGAAGTACCGATTTCCAGGATGCGTCGCTGTATCCATCGGCGATATCGATCAGGATGGAAAGATGGAAATTGCGATTCAGACAACATCCGACGCATTACAGACAAACAGGGGGCCGATCCAATACTTGGATCTTGTTGACGGCGCCCTTCAGGTAGTTTCGGAAAGTGGAACCGCACACTCCCGTCAGAACAGATCCCCCCAGATCCAAAAACACTCGGATCGGGGAGCACGACCCGATAATCCTCCTGCAAATCACGGCAAAAGCAGGAAATCTGCCCTGATCCCTCCAGCCACAGCTTCCCGCGACTTTTCCGCTGTCCCCCCGGTCAAGGGCAGCAGGATACCGACCCTTTTTTCCGCTGATCTGGACAGCGACGGCAAGAACGAGATCATTTCCTACGATTTCCGTTATTACGACCTGGTCGGCAATATTAACGTCGCGTCATTCAGTCCAACCGGTTCCCTTACTGAAATACTGCATTACCAGTCCAATGGCTTACCCGGCATTGTCGACTTGGACGGCGATGGGAACCTGGAAATTGTCACAGGCACGGTCAACGACACATCTACCCCGACAGTCGAGGCGAGAACTCCTGCACTGAGGAATCGAGTCCTCTGGCGATCGGTGTTTCCGCCTGTAGATCGGACCGGACTTCCATGGACGAACAGGAAATTCTATATCTGTTCCGGCCATTTTACCGGCAAGAAGACCCCGGATCTTTACGTGTGGGCGGGTGTACCTTTAGTCCGAAGCTGCGTCCTTGATGGCCTGACCGGTCAGATTATCTGGGAACGCGGCGAGACCGGGACAAATCTGTATTGGGGACCTACCATGAACCTCGCCTCCGTATATGACTACAACCGGGACGGGAAGGAGGATCTTCTTTTCACGAATCCGGCCAATTTATGCATTTGCGATGGCCTGACCGGTGAGTTTCTCATGGAGCCGATGGATAATCAGAAAGTATTTCACCAATCCAGTATGGGACTGTATACCTTTCCTGCCATTCTGGATCGAAACGGCAAGGAAGATCCCTTCGTATGTCTCATCGGTGGCCATTATTTCGTTGGAGTCATGTCCATTCAAGGTACTCCGTGCTGGTACCAGATCCCCACCGTGGGCGAATGTCGCGCCGACCCGGAAGGGTTCATCCAAATCGAGAATGGGACCTGGCTAATGGGCGTTGGGAGACAAAACGGTCATTTTTCATGTCTGAATGCTTCCGATGGCGGCCTTCGATGGGATCTTGACATGCAGGCGACCTGTGCGGAAATCTGCGCCATGGATGTAGACAATGACGGCCGCCAGGAATTTGTAGTCGCCACCAGCCACAACCGTTTATACGCAATCGGGGACGACAACGGAACACCTCGGCGTGTGTGGGAGGTAGAGATTCCGTCAGGAGCCAGTCTCCCCGGACATATCTACCCCGCTGGTTTGGGCGCACCCATCCTCGCGGATGTCAATAAGGACCAAAAGAGCGAGATCGTCTTGCCTCTCGCGGATGGTTATGTGTATGTATTAGGATCCTCATACTAGAGATTGATCGCAGTCTGCCTTAATTCACCCCGGAGGTGATCGCATGAACCGAATCGCATTGCAAACGAAATACCTGCTTGGAAACACCAGAATCCTTCTTGCATGGATGGTTCCCCTATTCATTGTGTCACCGCATACGATTCTCGCCTATGACAATCCTGCCCCCTCACCCGATGTCGCGGCCCGGGGTGTATTGAAGCGCCTTCTTCCAAGGCATTCCTCCGATTTTCTTTTCGAAACAGTGGAGAATCCGGACAATGCGGATTTCTTTGAGATTGACAGTAAGGACGGTAAAATAGTTCTTCGCGGACCCAACGCCGTATGCCTCTGCTCCGCGCTGAACTGGTACCTGAAATATTTTTGTCTTGCAAGTGTCTCCTGGTCCGGCAATCAGCTCAATCTGCCTGATCCCCTCCCCATCCCGAAGGAGAAGATCCATCGGGCAAGCCCGCATCAATATCGTTACTTCTTTAACTATTGCTGCTTTGGATATTCCCTTCCCTGGTGGGATTGGCAGCAATGGGAACGCCTCATCGACTGGATGGCTCTGCATGGAATCAACATGCCTCTCGCCGTTACAGGGCAAGAGGTTGTCTGGAGGGATGTAATGCGAAAATGGGGTATGGACGACCGAGAGATTAATATTTTTCTAGCCGGTCCCCCATACCTCCCTTTCGGATGGATGGGTTGCCTGGACGGATGGGGCGGGCCGTTGCCAAAGGATTGGATCGATCGGCATGCCGATCTCCAGAACAGGATTCTCGCTCGCGAGCGGGAACTGGGCATGACCCCGGTACTGCAAGGCTTCACCGGACATGTGCCCCGCTCCATTCACAACATTTACCCTGATATCAGGCTACAAAAGATCCAATGGGTCGAATGGGAAACGTCTTTTGTAGATCCGAGTGACCCTCATTTTCAGGAGATCGGCAAAACCTTCGTAGACAAGCAGACCCGCAATTTCGGAACAGATCATCTCTATGCGTCAGATGCTTTCATTGAAATGACCCCGCCCAGCAACGATCCCGTATTCCTGCGGAACATGGCCCAATCCATCTACGCGGCTATGAACTCCTCGGATACGGAGAGCGTATGGGTGATGCAGGGATGGATCTTTTACCATAACGCAAAATTCTGGAAGCCCGAACAGACGGAGGCATTTTTAAATGGCGTCCCCGATAACCGAATGATCTTACTGGATCTCTTTTGTGACGATCATCCGGTATGGCAAAACACCAAGGCGTTTTGCGGCAAGCCATGGCTCTGGTGCATCCTTCAGAATTTTGGGAATACCATCCGCTTAAGCGGCCCGCTGCCCCTTATCAATACCGATCTCCATCAGGCCATGAACAGCCCTGAGCGCGGCAATCTTCGTGGCATCGGAATCGTTCAGGAAGGACTAGACTACAATCCGATTGTATTCGATTTTATGACCGAAATGGCCTGGCACAGCGAATCCGTTGACCTGGACCAATGGGTTCGGGATTATTGCCGAAGCCGATACGGTCAAAGCCATCCGGCCGCGGAGCGTGCCTGGACACATCTCCGGAACTCTGTCTATGCGAGTTCTCCGAATTCATTTTCTCGGATATGCGCACGACCGCAATTAGCCGAAAAGATACCGGTTTGGACAAAATATGACCGATCCCTGTTGTTCCAGGCATGGAAATATCTACTTGAGTCCAGTGCCGATCTGGAACAGCAGGAAACATATCGTTTTGATCTGACGAACGTGACCCGCCAGGCACTCTCCAATCTTGCCGATCCGATTTATATCCGAATTCTGGAGGCGTGGAATGAGAAGAACCGGAAGGATCTGCGAGCCGCTTCCAATGATCTGTTTGAACTGATCCGCGACCTCGACAAAGTCCTATCCACACGTGAGGAATTTCTGCTAGGCAGGTGGTTAGAAGATGCAAAGCGCTGGGGAAATACTCAAGAGGAAAGGGCCATTCTTGAATGGAATGCTCGAAATGTCCTCACGCTATGGGGAGGCAGCAAATCGGA
>JAKPYU010000565.1 GCA_029568995.1 Candidatus Omnitrophota bacterium
CAAAGCCGAGGATGCGTGGCGGGAAGCTCTCCGGTACTGCGATATTCTGTGCCCCTTCGGGTTCCATCGAATGCGCAACGACGATATGACCGGAGAGGAGGCAGCCTGCCTACTTCAGGAGCTGTGCAATGAGACCGGCGCGCACTTGTGGATGGACCTGGAGGTCTTTCTATTCGGGCCGAATGGTGAGTTGTACCCGCGCCCGATTGAGGGGTTAATCGAAGATCTGCATCGCTTCCCGAACTTCGAGAAGATTCTCTGCTACCAGTATCCGGGCCTCTTGAATGCACCCTGGGCATCCCTCAAACCGGGCGGGGAAGATACGGTGAAGCTGTTTTTGGATTACAAAGAGCATTTGCAGAAGCAAGTAGAGAATCGGAATCGTTAGTTCGTTGATGACTCCTCAACGGCCGTCAGGACCGATCTCATGTCTCCATTCTCCGTACGAGCGGGTGATTCTTGCCCGAGCCAATGCATTCTGAAGATTTGGGACCGCAATCACCGCAAGTATTCCGATAATCGCCACAACAATAAGGAGCTCGATGAGCGTGAAGGCTCTTGGATTGCTCATCTGCCTTTCTCTGTCCCACGGGCGAGACTCTTGTGCTACGCCCTATGGCTCACTTGCGCCACACCGGCCTGGAAGTCCTGAGCGGCCGCATTGCCGGAAGGATAACATAGAAAGAGACCTTTTCCGTACCTTGATAAGAATTTAACAACAGCTCAGACGAATGTCAATAAGGAAATTGCGAATATTCTATGATTCCTCCAGGAGGGATCGTTGGGGGTGGAGAATAATTGCATAACATATTGATTATTAAGGGATTATGTATAATGGGAACCCTTGAATCCTCTCCCCCGTAGTCTAGCGCAACAGAACCGTTTTGCGTTATCGTCATTCCGAACGGATGTGAGGAATCTCATCGGGCTGTGTCCTGGCCCCTCGATCCTTCGGCAAGCTCAGAACAGGCAGTCTCAGGAGGTTCGACCATGCGCCAGACTGTTCTTATCGCCTGCATCCTGCTGATGGGGTGCTTCGCTGTCGCGGCGCTGGCCGCTCCCCTGCGAGTCTGTCTTCTGTCAGGCTCGGAGGAATACAAATCCGATGTCTCGCTTGCCGCGTTCAAGGAGTACCTGGAGAAGCATTTCGACATGGAGTGCACGCTTCTCAAGGCTGTTGGGTTTGAGGAACTGCCGGGACTGGAGGCGCTGGAGAAGTGCGATGTGTCCCTGTTTTTCACGCGACGACTGCGAACTGATGGGGAGGATTTGGAGCGCGTCAAGAAATACGGCCAGTCCGGCAAGCCGATTGTCGCGGTGCGTACCGCCAGCCATGGCTTTCAGAACTGGCTCGAATTCGACAAGGAAATCCTGGGCGGGAACTATCACAACCATTTCCCGGAAGGCCCTGTTCAAACGGCGGTTCCCACCGCCGAGGCTGAAAAACACCCGGTGATGAAAGGCGTGCGGACAATCGAGTCGGAATACAGCCTCTACAAGACCGCGCCGGTTGCATCGGATGTCACGGTCCTGATGAATGCCTCTATCCCGAACGAGGTGCCTCAGCCAGCCGTGTGGGTGCGGGAATACCGTGGGGCAAGGGTATTTTATACCTCGCTTGGCGGGCCGAAGGATTTCGAGAATGCGCAATTTCGGAAGCTGCTGGCGAATGCGCTCTGTTGGGCAGCGAGACAAGAGGTGAGGGAATTGAAGCGGCGGTGAGGCGAGTGAGGTTCAGACCCTCACCCCGGCTCTCCCCGTAAAATCCCGGAAGACCCCCCACCCCGACCCTCCCCGCGAGCGGGGAGGGAGAATTCTCCCCCCGTTCACGGGGGGATCAAGGGGGGGGAATGCCTTTCAAGCACACTGCCGATTGATCTATTGGGCCTGTATAATTCCGGAAGTCATGTTTTTCCTGACGTTGATTGAGGCCCCGTATGAGACAATTGGAGTGGTTTCCGTTTCATCGGTCTGAACAGAGGCGATCACGGTCACAGCCGGGAAGTCTGTGCATAGATGATTTCAGTCCATTGAGGTGAACAGTAAAGATGAATGTCCTGTTTTTCTTGGCGATTCCGATAGTCGCCTTTATCCTAGCAAGCAGATTATACGCACGCTATATTGCGCGAGTTTTGGGTGAAGATGCGAACCATCCGACTCCGGCGACAACAATCAATGACGGGCGGGATTATGTTCCTACCAAACGTTATGTGGTTTTTGCTCATCATTTTTCCGCGATTGCCGGTGCCGGTCCCATTATCGGACCGACCATGGCGGCGCTCTATGGGTTTATGCCTGCATGGCTGTGGGTAGTCATCGGAGGGATATTGATCGGTGCGGTACATGATTTCACCACGATGTTCATCAGCCTGCGCGAAAAAGGAAAATCCATCGCGGAAGTAGCCCGAACCACGCTGGGCAAGACCGGCTTCAATTTGATGATCTCGTTCACCATTATGATGCTGCTGCTGGTCTGTTCGTCGTTTCTCAGTGCCACGGCTATCTCGTTGACCTCCTTATGGCCGCTCAGCAAGCTCGGTATCGAAGGCACCGATTCCATCCTGAAGACCGTAACAACCGACGGAGTGGTCTACGGACGAATCGGCGGTATTGCCTCAACATCCGTAATTATCATCACCCTGTGCGCTCCTTTTCTGGGTTGGCTGATTTACAGGAAGGGAATCAGAACGATTTATGCGTACCTGTTGGCTTCCACAATCTGTGTCGTGTCCGTTCTTCTCGGTATCGCCTATCCGGTTTCCCTGCAGCCCTTTCATTGGATGATCATTATTTCCATCTATGTCCTCTTCGCTTCCGGAACGCCGGTCTGGGTCATTCTTCAACCGCGCGATTTTATCAATGTACAGATTCTGTATGGCGGGATCATTCTGATGGTTGTCTCGCTGTTATCCGTGGGATTTGGTGGTGTCTCGATTTCGCTTCCACACTTTAACCTGGCGGAAGGGGCAAACAGCCTCGGCATGATCTGGCCGATGATGTTCATTACCATCGCTTGCGGCGCGATATCGGGATTTCACTCGCTTGTCGGCGGCGGGACAACCTGTAAGCAGTTGAGAATTGAAACCGATGCACGGAAAATCGGTTTCAATTCCATGCTTCTCGAATCCTTGCTGGCCGTATGCGTTCTGCTCGCTCTCGGTGTCGGATTAAGTCTTGCAGATTACAAGTCGATCGTCTGGCCATCGGATCCGTTGGTGAAATCCAATCCGATCTTGGGATTTTCGCTGGCCGCGGGGCATTTGTTCAACCAGGGCCTGGGCATATCCATTTCCCTTGGCACGATATTCGGTATTCTCCTGGTGGAGGGCTTTGTTGTTACGACGCTCGATGCCGCTGTTCGTCTGAATCGGTACTTATTTGAGGAATTGTGGGTCATTCTTTTTGAAAAGCCGAAACCGTTTCTCACAAACTACTGGTTCAATTCATTGTTGACGGTTTGTTTCATGTTTATCCTGGCGTATTCGAACGCTTTCTCCGTTCTCTGGCCGATTTTCGGAGCGGCAAACCAACTTCTTGCCGCGCTGGCTTTAATCACCGTCGCCAGCTGGCTGGTGATCCGAGGAAAGAAATACTTCTTTGCGCTCTATCCGGCGTTGTTCATGCTTGCCACGACCATGACGGCATTAGTCTTTCTGTTGATGAATTATATACGGAAAGACAACTATATCCTGTTGGTTGTCGATCTGCTTTTGGTTATGCTTTCAATCGGTGTTGTCGTGCTCGCCATCAGGATATTCTTCAAAAAGCGGGCGACAAACGACCCCGCATGAGAGATGTGTGTTACTGGCGATGGAAGATTCCGAATGGACAGATATTGAACCTGCCTGTTTGCGGGAGCCGCCCGCCCGTCCTCTTGTCAAGGTCGCGCTCGGCTACATGGCCGGGCTTGTTGTCGGATGGACTTATCCCATTTCGGTCATTCTGACATCGGCGCTTCTACTGGTTTGTTTCGGTGTCATGCTGCTGTTTGCGCTGAGACGGTCACCCGGAGTGCAGCGGTCCGTCTGGATTTGTGCTGTCGTGGCATCCGTACTCATTGGGACGATCCGTGCCGAGTTGATTTCCGCTCGCCAAAGTCGTATCGACGATCAGGTTTCTTATCTTGCCGCATTCGATTCGGTTTCTCTTTCGGGGAGAGCGTCCGCTCCGCCGGTGTTTCGAGACGGCAAAGCGCGAATCCTGCTGGATCGGGTAGCCGTCACGCGATATGAAAAAACTCATTCCATGCCCGGATCGGTCGAGTTGTGGTATTCCACAGAGAACGAGCCGAGGGTAGATCTCGGTCAGCAGGTTCAGGCCGAGTGCCGAATCTCCCTTCTTCAGGGGGCTGCGCTGCCCAGTGGATTCTCGCCCAGGGATTTCTATTACGCTCGCGCCCAGGTTGCCTGCGCGTATGCCGATTCGACAACGGTAGTTTTTGCCCCGCCTATTCCGACGCGCACCCTCTCGGACAGGCTGATGGGATTTGTCTGGGGATTCGGCAACAAGAGTTATTGGCTGATCCGCGAGACGTTTCCATCGGAAGAAGCAGGGCTGCTGCTGGCGCTTGGTCTTGGTATAAACAGCCAGATGTCGTGGGAAGTCAAGGAAGCCTTTCGGAAAAGCGGCTTGGCGCATATCACCGTAGTCAGCGGTCTTCATCTGACTCTCCTGCTGAGCGCATTGCTCTGGTTTCTGCGATTTGCGGGATTTCGTCGGCGCATTGCAGCATCGCTCGCGATTCCGTTTCTTTGTTTCTTTTTGCTGCTGATCGGGCCGAGAATCCCTGTAGTTCGTGCCACCATCCTGGCAGCGTTCCTGATGGGCGGGATTTTCCTGGAGCGCCCGGTGGATCGTCTCAATGCGTTAGCCGCCGCTGCTCTTGCGGTTCTTCTGATTTGGCCGGAAGAATTGCTGCTGCCTTCTTTTCAATTATCGTTCATGGCGGTTCTGGCGCTGATTGTGATTCTGCCGGGATGTATGCGATTCCTGCCGATTCCCCGCTCGCTGCCGTGGTCCTATATAGTCCAACTGGTTCTTGCTTCCTTTGCTGTAACGATTGCACTTGCGCCAATAGCCATCTATCATTGCTATGCCTGGAGTACGGCCGCTAGTGTTGGGAATCTGATTGTGATTCCCCTTCTCTCGTTCCTGCTTCCACTGCTCTATGTCTTCCTGATTCTTCATCACATTGGTCTGGCGATAGTGGCCGGTATCCTTGTTCCTGTTGTCCGATCTTTTGCCGAATGGATGATCTCCACTGCCATGTATCTGTCCAACTGGGGATATCTTGAGTTGACACATTCCAGCATGGGTTTGCTTGCTGTGGCCGCACTGGTATTTCTGAGCATTTCTTTGGTAGAGGAATCCCGAAAGCCGCACAAAGGACGACCGATCAGCCTCATAGTGGTTTGCCTGGCCCTGGCGACTGTGGGCGTCTGGTATGATACGCTGAACACATTTTGGCGACCCCTTCGAGTAGATTTTCTGTCTCTGGGACAGGGCGATTCCACGTTTATTCGCACACCGCAGGGATCGACAATCTTAGTCGATGGCGGTGCACCACACGAACGCTATAAGAACCTCGTGGAATATCTTCTCGACCAGGGGATTCGCCGAATCGACCTTGTGGTTCTGACTCACCCGGAGGCCGATCATATCGGGGCGTTGCCGCAGGTGATTTCACTGTTTCCCGTTGGCCTGGTGATCGATCCCGGCAAAGATGCGGAGACCGATTCCTGGCAGGTGTTTTGTGATGCGGTGATGCAGAGTGGCGTGGCATGGAAGGTTGCCCGTGCCGGAGATGAGATCGGCGGGCTGCGGGATATCCGTCTCCGGATCGTCAATCCGTCCGGCCCACGCGCGCGCTGTCACGTCGAAGGAGAAGCAAACGAGGATTCGCTGGTCTTATTGCTTTCCTGGCGGAATCTTCAAATTGCCCTCACTGGTGATATCGGGTTCGAAACCGAGGAGAATCTTAACCTTCGTGCAGATGGAAAAACCGTGGTATTGAAAGTCCCGCATCACGGCAGCCGGTACTCCTCTTCCTGGGAATTCATTGAGAACCTTCATCCGGTGGTCGCGGTAGCCGAGGTGGGGCGAAATCCGTATGGGCATCCGCATGAACGCACGATGCGACGATATTGGGGCATCGGCGCTCAGTTCTTTCGTACGGATCGGTGCGGCACGGTCTGTCTCCAATCCGATGGCGACACTCTGCGCATTCTAACCACGCGGCGTGATGCGGCCTACGAATACGCCCCCGAACAATCAGAGATTCAATCTTCAGGGGATGAGCAGATCCCTCTATAATGACGGGACCTGATGCTGGAGAATCGACCAATGACCGATCCATACATCCTGGAAATGCTGGAGATCGACAAGTCCTATCCGGGCGTTCAAGCGTTGCGGAACGTGCAACTGCGTGTCCGGCCCGGTGAGGTCCATGCCCTGGTGGGGGAAAACGGCGCGGGGAAATCCACCCTGATGAAAATCCTGGCGGGTGCGGAGTCGATGGACTCCGGCCGCATCCTTGTGGATGGCAATGAGGTCCTGATCGACTCCCCGCACAAGGCGCAATCGCTCGGT
>JAKPYU010000596.1 GCA_029568995.1 Candidatus Omnitrophota bacterium
GTTTATCGCGCACAATGGATACGGCTATCCGCACAGCCGTGTGCGCTGCTATCACTTCGCGCGGATGCTCTCCCAATATCCCGATTTCGAGACCGCCGTGCTTTCATTCCGGCAGGATCTGGCTCCTCATCTATCCGAAGAGGCGATGTATTTCGACCTACGCGACCGGCATAAGCTGGTTCTTACCCTGAAAGCCATTCCCCGCCTGCTGGGCGAGCGGCATTCCCTGATCTATATCCAGAAGGCCCATTTCCATTCCGCCGCACCGTTTTTTTTGAACCGGTTGGGATTTCTGCCGCGCTATGTCTTTGACTATGACGACTATGATATTCCGCTCTCCAATTTTTTCGGGCGTGGGACCTGGAACCGCATTTTCTTCGGGTCGAACCGATGGGATGAGATCACCTATCGTCATGCCCGCCGGGCGTTGGGATGTGTTGCGTCCAGTTTCCGTCTGAAGGAGTTTCTAAGTGAATATCATTCCGGTGTGATTCGCATCCCTACGGGAGTAGACGCGGAATGGTTCACGCCGGGCGAGCGGATGGATTCCGAGGTGGTGTATCTCTGGAACGGACTGATTTGGGGAGATCCGGTTTATCAGAATGTGCAGATGATTCTGCGCGCATTTCCTGAAGTGGTCAGGAAGGTTCCCGGCGCGCGGTTGTGGATTGTGGGCGACGGTCGGTTGTGGGACCGATTCCAGGCAGACCTGGCGGACAGAGTGGACTTTCCGGTGAAGACGACCCGGGCTGTTCCGCCGGATCAAATGCCGGAGATCCTGCGCCAGGCGGATGTGGGAT
The DNA here is from genome assembly GCA_029568995.1 of Candidatus Omnitrophota bacterium. Classification (GTDB taxonomy): domain Bacteria; phylum Hinthialibacterota; class Hinthialibacteria; order Hinthialibacterales; family JAKPRU01; genus JAKPRU01. The sequence continues at coordinate 801 of JAKPYU010000596.1, forward strand.
TGCTGCCGATTGCGGAAGATACTGAGTGGGCCGCCGCTAAGAGTCCTACCAAACTGTTCGAGTATATGGCGTCCGGTCTTGCGGTCGTGGCAGGTAATATCGGAGAGGTTCGGCAGGTGATTGAACACGGCACCGACGGTTTTCTGGCGCAGAATGAAGAGGAGTTTGTCGATTGCCTGGTTCGGGTCGGTCGGGATGCCTCACTGCGGAAGCGGATCGGTATGAATGCGCGGCTCAAGGCGGAGCGGGAATATTCTTTGCCGGTTCTCGGTTCACGTCTCGCGGAGTTTCTGCGAAGCCTTCTCCAGTAGCGGGGCGATGGATTCCATCCCTTCGCGCATTTCGCGTATCCATTTCACAATCTGGTCTTTTGCCTTGTCATTCGCGTTGGAATCCGTTCCGCCCATCAGCCCGATTCCGTGAACATGTCCCAGAATCTCTGCCGCGCTTCCTTCGGCCTGGGAAGCCGCCAGGCGGATTCCCGGACAGGTTTCCAGTGATTCTGCCAATTCCTTCAGAACGGGAATCATCCGCTGCTGGAACCTACGAGCGTCACGAGTATCCGCACGCCGAGCCTCTTTCTCCCATCGTCTCAGGCGATTCCGGTCCGATGAGATTTCATCCACGATCCGGGCGATTCGGCGGATTGTTCCCCTCTTATCCGGATTGAATTTTACGGATGGGATTTCGGGGCAGATATCACAGGCGTGATCCAGGATCTCCGTCAAAGGCATCGGG
>JAKPYU010000628.1 GCA_029568995.1 Candidatus Omnitrophota bacterium
ACGATAAGGAAAATCAGGGCGCGCATGGCCAAGATTAACTCAGCATAATGTTCATGAACGTTGAAAAACACGGTAAGCAATCTCGCTCCAGTCGGAGGTTTCGATGACAAATTCATTTCAGGCGAAACTCGCGTGCGGATGCCTGGTGGGCGATGGCGGCATGGGGACCCTGCTGCAGGGTGCAGGGTTGCCGGTCGGCATCTGCGGCGAGTTGTGGAATGTGGAGCAGGCCGGGAAAGTGGTCGCATTGCAGCGGCAATATGTAGAGGCCGGGTCCGACTTGCTGCTCACAAATACCTTCGGCGGAAGTCCTCACAAATTGAATTCCTACGCTCTATCGGACCGCACCGAGGAACTCAACGCCGCCGGTGCGCGCGTGGCCCGTCTGGCAACCGAAGGCACTCAAACCCTGGTCCTGGGCGATATCGGGGCGAGCGGCGCGATCCTGGAACCGTTCGGCGATATGGAGTTCGATGTGCTGAAAGTCCAGTTTTCCCGTCAGGTTCGGGGGTTGCTCGACGGCGGTGTGCATGCGTTTATTATCGAAACGATGATGGATTTTGGTGAAGTCCAATGCATATTCGAGGCAATCCGCTCTCTGTGTGATCTGCCGGTGATCGTCTCGATGTTCTTCGATACAGACAAGCAGAATCCGGGGCAATTCCGCACAATGTACGGTGACACGCCCGCGTCCATCTGTGAAAAGGCCGAGTCGCTGGGTGCGGATGTCGTGGGCAGCAACTGCGGGCTTCCCATCGACGCTTACGTGGATCTCGCGACCCGATTCAAAGAGGCGACCGCAAGACCGATCATGCTTCAACCGAACGCCGGTCTCGGACGACCTGCCGGGAACGGAACGGTGATTTATGACGATCCTCCCGAACGCATGGCCACTCGCGTGGACGAGTTGTATAATAACGGTGCAACGATTGTGGGTGGATGTTGCGGAACCGGACCGGACTACATCCGCCAGGTTCGCAGAATCGCGGATCGACGACTGGGCAGAGAAAACTGAGTTCAGGTTATGCGGTGGATTCCTGAAACGCCTCTGAGGACAAAGCGGTTCTGCCGCGCGCGGGATCTATCAGTCTGCCTTCCCGTAATGCTGTTATTGACAGCACAGTCTCCCTCCTGTTTCTCGCAATCCCCTTTCGAGATTCGGCACTTCAGTGTTGTGGATGGGTTGGCCTATGAGGTTGTGCGGGATATCGCACAGGCAAGTGACGGCTCGATCTGGTTTGCCACCTGGGGAAGGGGAATCTCTCATTTCGACGGAATTCATTGGGAAACCTACGATGAATCGAAGGGATTGCCTGGGAATGACGTCCGCGCACTCCATATCGATCAAAATCAGGGTGTCTGGGCGGGAACCACGCAGGGTATCGGTTATTACAACGGCTCTGCATGGTCCGTTGTCTCCGCCACCGTTACCGATGCAACCGCTCCCTCTGTTTTCTGTTTCGTAGGTCTCCCGGACAACCGGTTATGGGTCGGAGTAGAAAAAGGCTGGATCTTCCAGTTCCGTTCGGAGCCTGCAGAGGCGCTCTCGGCCGATCCGCCGCCCGTGCCGAAAGGTGAGTGGTCGGTAGTCCTTTCTCCGGACCGATTCGGCCCTCACAATATTCGCTCCATCCTGCGTACAAGGAATGGGGAAATCTGGGCGGCGCTGGATGGCCTCGGTATTGCAGTCTACGATGGAGCAGCATGGGAGTTGAGATGGACCGAGTCCGATCTCAATCCCAGCATTCTCTCTCTGGCACAGGCCGCTGACGGTTCGGTCTGGAGCGCCGGAGCGGATTCCTTCTATCGCTATGACGGTTCCGTGTGGTCGGTAGTGACGGAAGCACAGGGGCCTTCCTCCGTGGTCGCCGCTTCTTCGACCGGCGATGTGTACTTGGGAGGGAAAGCCGGCTTGTGGATTCTCCGAAATGGAACCTGGCTGGCTCCCAGATTCGATGAGGTATTTCCAAGACCTCGCGTTGAAGCCATTCGCTCTTTTGATAACGATGTCTTGTGGATCGGAGCGGAAACAGGCTCCTATCGACTGACCCCACCTTCCTGGCGACCGCAAAACCGGGACGACGGTCGTCCCCTGACGGCGCACGACCTATTCGCAAGACCCGAAACTCCTCCGATTCTCGCAAACGAGACCGGTCGCCTGCTTCGATATCAAGATGGATCCTGGACATCCGTAGCCGGACTCGTATCCGGCGGATCGCCCGCATTCTCCGTCACAGCCCTCCATCAGGATCTTGTATGGATTCTGTCCTCGAATCGGGCCATCCAATTCTCGTTGACACAGAACACGGTCATTCAATCGATCCCTGTCCCCGATCCTGAAAACATGTACTTGGATCATCTCTACCAGGACAAGAAAGGCCGTCTTTTTTTATACGGATTTTCAGGAGTCTATGAATCCGTACAAGGGAAATGGCAACGGTTGCCCGTAGTGGGACAAGGAGAGAAACCGCACTTTGTTTTGTCCATGAGTCAAGATGCTGCAGGAGATCTGTGGTTTGGACTGCAGGGTGAATTCCAGCACCGCACACAAAATGAAACCGAACGGTTCATTCTTCGTGACATTGATTCGGCTTTCTCGGAGAACGATCCTGTCACCTCGATCTGCCTGCGGAAAAACGGGCAGCTGTGGTTTGGAACATACACAGAGGGCTTGTTGTGTCTGGAAAACGGTGCATTTCGGCGAATCACCTCACGAGACGGCCTGATCGGCAACCGGGTGACCGCCTTGTTTGAGTCCTCGGACGAGACCCTGTGGGTCGGAACCCGCTCCACAGGAGTCTCTTCCTATCGGGATGGGCATTGGATCTCCTATACCACTACGGATGGACTGTCAAATTATCGCGTGCTCACGTTCGGTGAATATCCGAAGGGAACAATCTGGGCTGTTCTGGAACATGAAGGAGTGCTCTGTTATACGCCGGATTCCGATGGCCCCACCACTTGTATCGAAGAATATCCGCTTCAAATCGCCCCAAACGATCGAGGAATCTTCTCTCTTGTGGGATTGGATTGTTGGAAAAAGACGCCAAGAGAGTCTCTCCTTTTTTCCTGGCGCATCCGATCCCGCTTCTCCGGAGATGCAGAGACTCTCTGGACACCGTTCTCAAAAGACACCCTTGTTGTGACTCCGCGGCTGCCGCCCGGTCCATATTTCTTCGACGCCCGTTGCATCGACCAGGATCGCAACATCGATCCCACCCCGGCACAGGTCGAATTCGAGGTGCTCGCACCGATTTGGCAGACGGGCGTATTCCTGATCCCGGTGTCCGGGCTGTTTCTCCTCGCGGCTATCGCGTTGTGGAATCTCTTTCGCAAGCACCTCGAACTCCAGAAGGCGCACGCAGACCTGGAAATCCGCGTCCGTGAAAGGACCCTGGAACTCAATCAGGCCAAAGAGACCGCCGAAAAAGCCAGCCTCGCCAAAAGCGAGTTCCTCGCCAACATGAGCCATGAAATCCGAACCCCGATGAATGCCATCATCGGCATGACCGATCTGGTGCTCGATACACCCCTGGATCGAGATCAAAAAGAATACCTCTCGCTGGCAAGAGAATCTGCCGAGTCCCTGCTTTCCGTCATTAACGACATTCTGGACTTCTCAAAAGTGGAAGCCGGAAAGATGGAACTGCTTCCCGTGCCGTTTGATATTCGGGATACCTTGATCCGGACCTTGCGAACTCTTGCGATTCGCGCTCACGAGAAAAACGTGGAACTCTCGTACGGCATCGCGCCGAAGGTCTCCGAGCAATTGATCGGCGATCCCGTTCGCTTCCGACAAATTATTTTAAATCTCGTGGGCAACGCCATCAAATTCACCGAAAAGGGACAGGTTCGAGTCGATGTAACGGTGGAATCCGAAACAGAACAGGAAATGGAACTTCGCTTTCAGTTCCTGGACACCGGAATCGGAATTCCCGAAGGCAAGAGAGAGTCGATTTTTCAAAAATTTGAACAGGGCGGACGAACTTCCGCCAGGAAATATGGCGGAACAGGTTTAGGATTAGCTATTTCGAGCAGATTGATTTCGCTGATGGGCGGGCGGATCCGGGTTGTCAGCCCGCGTCCCGGCTGGAATCCCGACCAGCCGGAAGGTCCCGGCACGGTGTTCCATTGCACATTACGTTTCCGCAAAATCTCTCAATCCCAGGCGGTCAGGTCTGCCACAAGACCTATCGAGAGGCCCGTCACGGGCAATCTCCCGATTTCCGATACCGGAACTATGCGCTCGCTTCGTATCCTTCTGGCGGAAGACGATCCTGCAAACTCAAAGTATATCCTTCATGTTCTTGGTAAAGCCGGACACCAGACGGAATTGGCTCGTACCGGTCAGGAAGTGCTGACCGTAATGGAACAGGGCCGGTTCGATCTGATCTTCATGGACGTGCAAATGCCCCAGATGGACGGCATCGAGGCAACCCGTAAGATCCGAGAGAAAGAGGTTTCATCCGGCGGGCACATCCCGATCATCGCGTTGACCGCCGGGGTCATGCGGGGAGACAAGGATCGTTGCCTGTCCGCCGGAATGGATGGGTACATCGCCAAGCCGGTGAAACCTTCCGATATTCGAAGTGCCGTGGAATGGGCGCTCAGAGATCTGTCCGGCGATTCGCATAGTCCTTTTGAGAGCAAATAGGACCTCATCTGTCCCCCTCCGGAAGGGCCATGAATTAAACCCGCAAATTTGCTCAGATTTCTCTCCCCCAAAGAGTGGGGGAGACACAGAGGGGGTTGAGTTCGTTAGGCTGATTGCCCTACTGTCCACTCCAACAAGGGCCGAGACATAACGCCCCGAATCCATTTCATCTATCCTATATTCTCGTTTCATCAAGATTCCGATTCTCATCTCAATCAGGAGATCCTTTCATGGCCAAAAACGCATATCCCCTCAAACACAATATTCGTATCGGCACCCTCGTAGCCGGGAATCAAGGCACACCAAACTATATTCGTCAAATCCTTCCCTATGGATTTGAGAGTTTCGGTATTACGTTCTGGGAGACACTCGGTAATACCGATATCCCCCGGCTGGCGAGAGAAGTAGAAGAGGTCCTGCACGGAACCGGCGCCGTGATCAGCTGCCTTGGGATGTTCGGCAACCCGCTGGAGACGCTTCCGAAAGACAAGGAAACACTTCGCGGTTGGGAATCCCTGATTGATCAAGCCCACCTGTTTGGCACGGATCTCGTCACCGGTTTTTCGGGGCGGGTTCGGGGGAAATCCATTCCCAATTCCATCCCCCGATTCCAGGAGGTCTTCGGCCCCCTGGCGCAACGCGCAAAAGAAAAGGGCGTCCGTATCGCGTTCGAGAATTGCAGCATGGGCGGCAACTGGGAAACCGGAGACTACAATATCGCGCACAACCCCGAAGCGTGGAAACTGATGTTCGACGCTGTGCCCGAAGAAAACATCGGCCTGCAATGGGAACCCGCTCACCAGATGGACAAATTGATCGACCCGATCCCGCAATTGCGCGAGTGGGTGCGCAAGGTGTTTCATCTTCACGGCAAGTGCGTCACGATCCGCTGGGATGTGATTCGAAAATACGGAATCAACGGACCGCAACCGTTCGCGTTCCACCGCACTCCCGGATTCGGTGACTGCAATTGGACCGACATCATTACCGAACTGCGGATAGGTGGATTTACCGGCTCCATCGACATTGAGGGCTGGCACGACCCGGTCTACATCGAGGCACTGGAAATGACCGGGCAGGTGCGCGGTCTGCACTATCTGAAAGAATGCCGTGGCGGCGATTTTGTGCCGAATCCCACATAAGCGTTGGAATCGCCTGCTCTATTTGTCGTAAAGAGACCACTCCGCAACGCCGGAAGCGGATTCGTCCTCGCGCACAAGGCGAATTCCGATGAAACTGCCTCGGTAGTTCGGTTTATTGACCAGGCGGGCGGCGGATCGGCAATCGAGAATATTCGCATTCCAATACCCACCTCGTATGATGCGATAGGTTGCCGTCTCGGGACCTTGCGGATTGAACTGCGGTTCTCCGGAATAGGGCGCATATCCATCGTGACACCACTCCGCCACATTGCCGCTCATATCATACAGCCCGAAGGGATTTGGGTGGGTCAATCCCACCGGATGCGTCTGCTCCAGCGAATTGAACGAATACCAGGCATAGCGTGACGCATCACCCGGTTCCTGGCCGTCGCCCCAGAAGAACAGCGTTTCGGTCCCTGCCTGGCAGGCATATTCCCATTCCGCCTCGGTCGGCAGGCGGAATGTCCCCAGATCCAATGCGTTCATCTTCGCAATAAATTCCCGGCAGTCATCCCAGCTGATGTAATACACCGGATAATCCATGCCGGTTCCCCAGTACTTCGCCGGGTTACTTCCTGTCACCGCCTCCCATTGCGCCTGTGTGATTTCGCATTTCGCAAGATAAAAGGATTTTGTCAGGGTAACCGAATGCGCGGGACGTTCGCTCTCACTCCCGGCGGAGTCATCTTCCCCGGTCCCCATCACAAAGGTTCCTGCCGGGATTTGTGCCATATCCAACGGTTTCGCATTTTCCGGCAAGCCCGGAAGAAGCACGCGGATCTCCCGCAAGTGAGTTTCAGGATTCTCCCCCAACGGGATGACGGACTCCCCGAAACAAGGCGACAGAACCATCATGCCGAACACGAGAATACCGAGAATCTCTCTCATCAATCTTTTTCCCTCACTGCCTCTCAGGACAGCCACCGCGCCGCATCCTTCGCGAAATAGGTCAGAATCATATCGGCCCCCGCGCGCTTGATCGAAATCAATATCTCCAGGGCCACCCGTTTTTCGTCGATCCATCCGTTCCGGGCGGCGGCCTTTACCATAGAGAACTCCCCGGAAACATTGTAGGCCGCGATGGGGGCATCGAATCGCTC
>JAKPYU010000642.1 GCA_029568995.1 Candidatus Omnitrophota bacterium
GGTGTTGCCGTCGTACTGACCGTCCGGCATGTCGTCATCGAAGGGATCTTCTTCCAGAAACTCGGTCAGGTTGATCCTGCCGGGAAACAGCTTGACCTCGGGGGCGGAGGTGCCGAAGAAGAAGCGGGCCGCATCCAGCGCCTTCGTGTCGAAATACGGGAAGATGCTGTTGATCTGCTTTTTCAGATTCTTATAGGTTTCCGGATCGGTCATCTCATCAATCAGGAAAAAGCAATGGAACCTGGGCCGGGCGCTCTTGCCCTCCTTAGGCAGATTGTGGTGACGGCTGAAGTGGAAGCCGACCGTGACGTCCGGGAACAGGCTGAGAATCTTCTCCGGGGAAACCCACTCCTCAGGGTTCTCGCTGTGCCCGTTATCACAATCCAGCGCCAGGCAGTTGGTGCGAATGAAGTTCTCGTTGGAGCGGTAGCCCTTGGCGTATTCAACCGCCACATAATCCTGGCACACGGCCTGCCGGAGAGATTCCTCATCTCCGGCGCAGACCTTGTGCGGATACAGGCAGTTCCACTCGTTGCCAATACAGTTGGCCCGATAAAGATTGAAAGCTGCCATTCGGATCATGCCTCCATTTCAGACTGGGTCTCCAGCACGGACAGCATCCAGCGCAGCGCTTCCTTCATGGTTTCAAGCTCCGCGTCGCCGCCCAGGATGATCTCAATGGAATCGCAGCCAAACTGATCCGCTTCCACATTGCAGCGGATATCGGTACTGCCCAGATCCTTCAGGCGAAGATAGGTGCGGGAGCCGTGGCCGGAATCGCCGCCCTGGTAACCATTGGTGCCAGCCTCCACTTCGAGGATGTTGCAGTTGACGATCTCCCGGCTCCATGTGGTGACCTTGGATCGGTCGATGGCGCGGATACGCTTCTTGGCAGGATAAGAATTACCGTCGGACTCGGTGCAATACATATCAGTTGACCTCCTTGCAATCGTCGGTAAAGAAACGGACTGTCTGGCCCTTGCGGCGTGCTCTGGCAATCTCAATGGACATTCCCTTGGAAATGCGGTCGCCGAAAGCCCAGAGCTCCGCGCATTTCGTCAGGAGGATGATGTTCATTCGCATGGCCAGATTCCGCTCGGCTTCGTTGCTGTCGTCCATAAACTGTGGGAACAGCAGGTGCGGCGTAATCGGAAGGTATCCCTGATCCACCGCAAACCGGCTGTATCTGCGGGCATTTTCCAGATTGGTTTCGGTGTCTCCGGAA
>JAKPYU010000646.1 GCA_029568995.1 Candidatus Omnitrophota bacterium
AGTTGACAAGTCCAGTAAACAACTTTTTTTGATTCTTGTTCTGTCTTACCCTGAGTCCGCCATCGGGTGTCGAACCCCTGCTGCGGCTTGTTGCAGCAAAAGAAATGTGGTAGGAAAAATGTCCGGCGGCAGGCTGAAGACAGGCTGCAACAAGAGCGCCGAGATTACCCTTCCCAAGATTGGGGAGGGTAGGGTGGGGTTGATCTCACTGAACCTGTCACCCCCCAATTCGAATGACAAAGGAATCCGATGAAAAAAAAGACCTTCACCTTTCACATCCTTCCTCAATCGCACATTGATGTCGTCTGGCTGTGGCGTTATGACCCGGAAACCATCCACCGATGCTGCAAGCCGACTTACACGCGCGCGCTCGAAAACATGGACCGATTCCCGGAGTATACGTTCCTCCAGAGCCAGGTCCCGCTGTATGAGCCGGTCGAGAAGCACTACCCGGCACTGTTTGAGCGGATTCGGAAATACATTGCGGAAGGACGTTGGGAGATTGTCGGCGGGATGTATGTGGAACCGGAGGGCAGCGAACCGTGCGGGGAATCCTTTGTGCGACAGTGCGTTCTGGGGAAGCGGTATTTCCAGCAGAAGTTCGGACTGGATATCGCCAACGGCTGGCAGGCGGATGCCTGGGGACACCCATCGCAACTCCCGCAGATTCTCAAGAAGGCGGGAATCCACGCCTACTTGTGGCGCAGGGGCGATGCGGGAGGTCCCCGAAGGAGACTCGATGCGAAGGCCCCGCTTCCCCTCCTCAAGCGCGGGGACACGGAAAGCGCCCGCGAGGATATCGGGGAACCCTTCTTCTGGTGGGAAGCGCCCGATGGCTCGCGAGTGCTGGCCTGCCGATTCATCGACCCGGAGAAACCGCCATACGCGGGCTTTGAGAAGTTCCGTCAGATCTGCCAGGAACGTTACGGCATCAATGACATGATGATTGTCATCGGCGGTGGGGACCACGGCGGCGGTCCGAAAGCCAAGGAAATTGAGGACATTCTGGCATTCTCCCGCAGCACGGATTCCGATGTCACCTTCCAATTCGGTACATTTCAGAAATTTGTCGATTCGGTTCTTGCACAGGACCCGAAACTGCCGGTCTGGAAAGAGGACTTGGGATTCGAGCTGCACGCCGATATGACCAACTGCGGAGAAATCAAAAAAGGCAATCGGGAATGCGAGAACCTGCTGATGACCGCCGAGAAATGGGCCAGCATCGCCGCATGGATGTGCAATGCGGAATATCCACGGGAGGAGCTGGAAGACGCCTGGAAGAAACTGCTGTTCAATCAATTCCACGACGTTCTCGGCGGCAGTTTGCTCGAAACGGCTTACAATGATGCCATGGTGCTGTATCAAAGTGTCCGAGAGAGTTGCGCCTATACGATTGAAACAGCAACCCATCTGCTTTCCGAAAAGGTGAATACACAGGGGCAAGGAACCCCCGTGGTTGTCTGGAATCCTCTCTGCTGGACGAGAACCGATGCGGTTGAAGCGGAGGTCGATTTTGAAACGCCCCCGCAAGCCCTGTCTGCCAGGAATCAGATCGGAAAGAACATGCCGGTCCGTATCCTGTCCCGGAAAGATCATAAGAAAGGTCAGAAAGTCCGTTGCCTGTTTCTTGCGGAGGATATCCCGGCCACGGGATACAAGACCTTTCATCTGATTCCGACAGATGAACCCGCTTCCGAGCCGGTTTCAGCAACGGATCTCCAAATGGAGAATGAGTTCTTCCTTGTTGAACTGGACCGGGTTTCGGGAAATATCCGGCGGATTCTGGACAAGCAAAATAACCGGGAAGTTCTGCCGGAGACCGGGGGAGCGAATGCCCTGATCGCCATTGAGGATGAGGGCGATTCCGAAGGACGATTTGACACGCGGAGTGACATTCTTGGAGCGCCGCCGGGGGAGGCACGGGAGATCGACACGGTTCTTTCCGTTGAGAAAGTGGAAAACGGCCCGGTACGGTCTCTGCTTCGGGTCCACAAGCAATTTCAGAATTCGCAGTTCACGCAGGATATCGGGCTCTATCCTGGAATTGACCGCATCGACTTTCGCCTGGAGATCGACTGGCATGATATCCATACCATGATCAAGATCGCATTCCCGCTGGAACTGGAGAATCCCACGGTGAATTACGATGATCCGTACGCTGTAACCACCCGCCCGGCGGATGGGCTTGAATACCCGGCGCAGAAATGGGTGGATCTGTCATCGGACGGCTATGGCGTGGCGCTGCTGAACGCGGGACGGTATGCCCATGATGTGCGGGGCAATGTCGTTCGGATGAGCGTTCTGCGCAGCCCGACAGAACCGGCATACCTGACCGATGAAGGCAAGCATGAACTCCGATATGCGCTTTGCCCGCATACGGGAAACTGGTGGAACGGCCTCGTGAAACGGAAAGGTCACGATCTCAATTACCCGCTGTATGCAGTCGCGGAATCCATTCATCCCGAACAATGGGAACCGGCATTTTCTTTCGCTACGGTCGCGCCGGATCACCTCATCCTGGAAGTCATCAAAAAGGCGGACTTGAATGACGACTTCATTTTGCGGGTGTATGAAACGCATGGAGCGGAGTGCCGAGGGCAGATCACGCTTCCGATGAACATCCGTGATGCGCATGAGGCGGACCTCATGGAAAAAGAAATCTGTCCCCTCACCGTATCCGGTAATCAAATCGACTTTCGGATGGGGGCGTATGAAATTAAGACGATAAGAATTAGGATCTAGCCACGCCACAGGCTGTGATACGGTCAGTTTTCGCCTTTCATCCTGTCCTCGATCTGAACGCCTTTGGCGTTTTCCGTTTTCTCTGCCAATCCATCTGCTGGACCGCCACTCTTGTCCGGGACGATGCC
>JAKPYU010000658.1 GCA_029568995.1 Candidatus Omnitrophota bacterium
GTCCATGGATTCGCAGCCGGTTCGACCGTAAAGGAAAAACCTGCTCGCTGAGCCGGATTCAGGCTGGCGCAGCCCCACGCGGCAAGACAAACCAGAATCAGTAGAATGTGGATTTTTCTCATGTCTCCGATCCTTTCTTCTATTCCCGGCGAATGGCTATTTTACAAATTCCTGCCATTTCGGTAGCCGAACCAGCTGCATTTCATAAACCATCTTCTCGGTTTCAGCAGGCGCTCCCGATTTCCGCGCGGCCTGCAGCGTCTGAATTCGATTCGGATCGCTGACCTCTACCCAGGCCACGGTGTAGATGCAATCGTCCGCGCCGATCGCGATGCTCTCGGAGAAAAACACCCGGTCCATGTTCTCGGTAAAGATCGGCCCGTGGTTTGTGTACGTATCGCTGTCGATCTGGTAGGTAATGAGATACAGCGCGGACTGGACTTCCGGCTTGTTTTTCACAACTACCGCCGGGCCGTGCGCCAGGTGGAAAACGGTATTTTTCGGGCCGATCATGAATCCCAGTTGGCCCATTTCAGGATTCCTTGGCTGTCCACGATAGGCCTCCGGTCTCAAGTCTGCCACGGTGCGCAGGTAGCCGGTTTTCGGGATAAATTCGAACAGGGATGTCGTTTCCCACTGAATACCCCAGAAACTACTTGTAGCCGGATTCCATTCGATGGCACGCCAGTTATATTGGAAGTCGCCTTTGGCGGTCTCTTCCGTCGATTGTGCAAAAGCAAGGTGGGAGAGATCCAGTCCCTCCAGAAAACGAATGGGACGGAATTCCGCCGGATCGTATTTCCAGATTGCGCCGTCCATGGTCGAGCCATAGACGATACCATCCGGGTCGACACCAAGTGTGCGGCAAATCCGATCCCACTCGTACGGATGCTGCCCCCATTCTCCCCGGCCCTGCACGGCACCCCAGTAGCGCAGATCCGCTTTCTTGATGTCGTAAGATACAACAAGGCCCGAGGGCCAGGTCAGTCCGTAGAGGACCTCATTTTTGGGATCGAGGACCGCCGTAATGATCCCCTCGTTATCAAACACTTTCGCAAGGTCCTGAAATTCCCCCGTCTTGAGGTCATAGCTCATGAAGTGCCCGCCGGAATACGTTTTCCTGCCGCCGGTGTCGATTCCGGGCAGTTCGCCGCTGCTGTAGAACGAGGTGTGTGTGGCAAACCAGAGTTTTCCCTTATGCTCGAATAGCGGTGTATGGATTTTCCCCTGCGGCATGTATTCCGAAGCCGGTTCCTTGAGTACTTCGTCGATCTTCCCAACGAGTGTCGTCTGTTCGGTTTTCGGATCGAACCGATACAAACGGACACCGAATTTCGAATTGTGTGTGTTGAGCGAAAAATAGATCTTGCCGTCGGACGCGGCGGTGAGAGAGTGGTAGTTGCTGTCCGCGCCCGGAAA
>JAKPYU010000498.1 GCA_029568995.1 Candidatus Omnitrophota bacterium
GACAGTTGGCAGAAAGTCGATCCCTTGTTTATTTATGGAGTATCCTCACAGGGTGGCGAGGTTATAGGAACCGATTACGCCGGTCCGATTCCGCTCGACCGAACGAACATCCAGCCGGGGATCTCAGAGTGGTCGCTGTACTAACAGGGGAGCGAGGGCGTCTCGCCCCCGGATATCGTGATTCTATTCCCCATCTGCCGAGGGATCTTTCTGTTCCTCTTGCTGCAGTCCGGCCTCAATCATCTCAACAGCCTTCTTGAGTTCGGGGAAGAGCTCGGCACTGAGCGTGATGCCCTTCTTGGTGGGTTTCCAATCGCCGTCCACATCCTCATAGAAGATGCGGATTCCCACGGTTTTCCGTCCTCGAAATTCTCCGATTGTCGCACGGACCATTTCATCCGCGCTCTTGTGAAACTCATGCACCAAAACATCTTCTGCCACGATCGCCCTCCTGACAGGCTGGGCCAATAAGCCATCGGCTTGGAATAGATTTTTGAAAAACTTCCATGAGAATACTTCGTTTGAAGACCATCGGCAAGATGCCTGCGGGGAATACGCACGCTCTTGGACGCGGGAAATGACGGGACCGATTGAATATCCAACCTCTTCCGTCCGTATACCCAGGTAAGAATGAAAGACGGACAGGGAGACAAACGTTCCGGTGGCTGTCGGAGAAATCGCTTTGGCCAGGACAGATTCGATCATCACGGAGGAAAACGTTTCCGCAACTGCGGATACGGATCTTCTGAAGCGATGGAAACGGGGAGATCTGTCCGGCTTCGATGCGCTGATGAGCCGCTATGAACGACCGTTGTATTGCCTGATTCGGAGAATCGTTCGGAACGAGCAGGACTCCCAGGACATTCTTCAGGAGACTCTTGTTCGCCTGTATCGAAGTATGGACCGTCTCCGGGAAGGTGTTTCCCTGCAACCCTGGTTGTACCGAACGGCATCCAACCTGGCCATCGACCATCTGCGCAAGATGAAACCCGGTCGGACCGTCTCCCTGGAAGAAAAACAGGAATCCGAGGGGAAGGAACCGGAACGGATAGACGAGCAATCGCCGGAGGATCCCCGGAAACGGACGATTCGAAAGCAGCTTGAACAGCGCCTGATCGAGGCGATGAACCGTCTGCCGAAGCGGCAGCAAGCGGCAATGACACTGCGATGCCTTCAGGATCTCTCGATGCACGAGATCGCGGAGATCCTTCAGTGCAAAGAACGGACCGTCGGAACCACGTTGTTTGCGGCCCGCAAGAAACTGATGGAAGAGTTGGAACCGCTCCTGGCCGATCTTCTCAGCATGAGCTGATCGGCAGAATACGGAAATGAGGTGTGCGATGAACCGGCATTTGAGCGATCGACAGATTTCGGCATACCTGGACGGACGGATTTCCCCGGATGAGGCAGATCTCGTGATCCGGCACACCGGGGAATGCGCGGATTGTGCGGACCGACTGGCCCGATTTGCCCTTCTGGATCGGTCTCTGGCAGAGATGGAGTCCGCGCCGGTCGAGGACGCCATGTTGCAGCGGGTACGCAGCCGGGTCCTGCGCGAGACTGCGCGAGAGCGAAGAACGGCGGATGTCGGTGTGTTCGGCTGGTTGGGATATGTATTCTCACCAAAGGCTTTGACTTATGCCTGCGTCGCGCTCGTTCTGGTGGGCGGGGTATTGTTCCTGCGGAACGATTCCAGGCTGCCTGACGACGTAGATCCACTTACCGCCAAGTTGGACAGCACTCCCCCACCGGTGGCCAATCAACTTGCGTTGCAGACACAACAGGAGATCTATCGCCTGGCAACCGGCGCGCTGAGCAAAACCGCGAAAGAGACACTCGAAACCGTGTCCGAGGAAGGCAAATTTATTCACCAAGGCTCGCAAGACCTTCTTGCAACGAAATTTGCAGACCTTTCGCAAAAATCCTCCGCTCTGTTGACCAGTGCAAAAACGAAGGCTTCCGTGTTGACAGAGAATGCGGAGGAACACGGTTCCCGTGTGATGGACGCAGCAGCGAAGCAAACCGTTCCCCAGGCAGGCATTGCCGTGGGCATGACCATTCTGCAACTGCTGGGTGGCGTTGTGTGATTCGCTCATTCTGCGACAAAAGGAAAGGATCATTCAATCATGACTCCGATGAGAATTCATCGACTCTTCTCGCGATTCTTCGTGAGCATTGTCCTGATGGCCGGTGCGGCAAACGCCGCGTCTATCGACCTGGTGAAATACGTTCCCCAGGACGTGATCTATTGCAGGGTGTCCGACCGGACGAAAGGAGCCGAAGAAGCGCCGACATTACGCAATTTCGAGCAGAGTCTCGATGATTGGGTCCGGGCAATGGATGACTTCGCAGAGTGGCGGATTCTCAAACAGGAGTTCAACCTGCTGCGCAAAGAGATCGGCGTTCCCGATGAAATGTCGACTTGGGACTTTTTTGCGGGAGAGCGCATGGCCGTTGCGGTCCTGGGGATGGGCGATGGCGTGGGATTACGCATTCCCACGCTTCTATTGATCAGTCAGCCTGCGGATCTCGACTTGGCAAAGAGTGTCCTGACGACATTTTTGGATCGAATGAATGTTCAGGCCACCCCAAGCGAAGGAAGTGCGATCCCGGAGCACAGATGGATTGGGGTCGAATTGTTGAAAGAATCGAAGGCTCCTCTGCTGCGCGACACTCACGAGTATGAGGGAACGATGATCGAAAGCCTGAGTCTTGCTCCGGGAGTCCCGGGGGCGGGGATTTCCTTCATGGTTAAAGACGGCCTGCTCTTTGTGTGTACCAATGCCCCTGTCCTGGATCGTGTGCTGGATATCGCGGCAGATGGGAGTGGACATCTGGCCGAAGACCCCGATTTTCAGGCGCTGGCAAAGACTTTTCCCAAGAAATACGACGCATTCAGTTATTTCAGCTGGACTCGTGTGCTGAGCGGCCTGCAGGAATTGAAGAAATTGACCGCCTTCATCCCCGATGAGGCGGAACGGGTAAGGGCAGAACAGGCTGCGGATTACGGATTCTCCGTTTTGACGACGTTTCGGGCAAGCGCAAGCGCCTCGGTCTGGGATGGAAACATCCGAATCACCCGGAAATTCACCCTGCGGACAGAGCCGCGAACTTCCTGGCAGGGCGCTCGTCCTTTTCACCTTCTAAAAATGGCTCCACGAAAAACGGAAACGGTCTGGGCAAGCAACCTATTCTCGATTCAGGATCTCTGGAAAACGGCATGGAATGGCGCGGAACTCCTGTCCCCGGAAGAGAACATCCGGGAGAAGATCCTTGGCAATATCCAAGAACAAACCGGCCTGGATATCGAGAAAGATGTTGTATCCTGGATGGGGCACTCCTTCGGGATAATCAAGCTGCCTATCGACCTGGAATCCGTGGTTCCCATTAACCATTTGGCGGTGTGGATCGAGACAACCGACCCGGAGGCTCCGAAGGCGCTCTTTCTAAAAATCGCCGAGGCGATTCGGAAATCCTCCCAATTCCCGGTCACCGTACAGACGGCGGCCTACGAAGGGCGGGAGATCTCACGACTGGACATTCCCATCCCATTTTTACCCTATCAGCCCAGTATGGTGACCCTGTCGAATAGGGAACTGCTGATCTGTACAAATCCGGTTGTGCTGCAGAACCTGATCGATGTGTACCTGGGTCATGAGACTTCCCTGGCTGAAAACAGCGCATATAAGCCCCTGGCTTCGTTTCTTGAGACCTCAGCCAACAGTGTCGGATTCACAGATGTCGCCTTGTCCACGTATGCCTCCAGCAAAGCCCTGGAACGAGTTGCCTCTATTGGAGCATTCGGCGGTCAGGCCAATCCGAACGCCGCCAGGATTGCAGACGCGATCAACCGTGTTGCGCGGTTGATTCGCATTGTGGGAGTCTGTCAGGCAAAAGGAAAAGTGACGACCGTCGAAAGCAATCTGATTCGATCGGAGCAGAGAAAAGTTATGGAAGACCTGCCCGCACGGGTGTCGATCCCACCGGCTGCTCAACCCGGCAGGTCGTTAAGCGATATGGAGAAATGGCTTCCGGAACTGATCCGCGACCTTCACCGGAAAGACCGCAAGGAATTTGCTTTTCTGCTTGCCGAACGCATGGGAGATTGGTTCCCGGAACAGGCGGGCCAGAGCGCACGCCTTTCGGCGGAACTCAAACTGCAGGATGGGCAGATCGAGGAAGCCATTCAGCAATACCGTGCGGCGTTCCAGAAGGGCCTGGCAAAAAGCGAAATCGACTCGGTTTCCCGAACGCTCTGCGAGAAGGGTTTCACTGAGGCGGCAGAAACGCTGTCTCAGGAAATACAAAGCACTCCGTAAGAATTCTCAGCCCCGACCCCCTCTCCAAGGATGGAGAGGGGGAGTTGAGGGGGCAGGCACGGTGGCCTGCCCCTACGGCAGAAATCAGTTCGCAGGGGCAATCCCTCCGTGGTTGCCCCCGATTCACCGCCCGAAGGAAGATGGCCCCGCTAGCCCTCATGCTCCGGTCGGGGGCAAGATGCCCCCGCTCCTATGGATCGCTCCTTGCCTGAGCCATTTGGGAATGATAACCTAGTTGATTCCCCTGATGGGATGACATCATCACCGTTCAGAGAGCCGGGGATTCCTGACTGCCCCGAGCGGAGGTGGCATGAACAAGAAGGAATTAGCGCGATTTCGCAAGATTCTGGCGCACAAGAAAGAAGAGGTCACCGGACAGATTGCCCGATTGGAATTGAATTATTCCAACGGTCCGTCTCGTGATTCCTCCGGGTATGGGATCCACATGGCGGAAACCGGAAGCGATGAGGAGCAACTCGAGAAAAACCTCACGTTTTTGTCGCAAGAGGGCGATATTCTGAAGTTGATCGACGATGCATTGGAACGAATCGACCACATGCAATACGGCATCTGCGAAGGATGCGGCGGCTCTATCCCCAAAGAGCGGCTGGTCGCCAAACCCTTCGCGCGATACTGCATCTCATGCAGACGCCGAATGGAGCTCGCCGGGCACTCCCAATAAGACTCACTGGCCTCTTGCCGTTTTTGTTGCGGTGATTCTGGCTGTGTTGGGATTGGACCTGGCGACCAAAGAATGGGCGCGTTCCACTCTTCCCGGTTCATCGATTCCGATTCTCCCCGGTTTTTTTACGTTGGCCTACGGTGAAAACACCGGCATCGCCTTTGGTCTGTTTCAGGGACAAGGGCGACTGTTGACATTTTTTTCGCCACTGGCCCTGCTGGTATTAGGTAGTGCGCTTGGATGGCATGTGTATCAGGCAGGCCGATATTCGACGGCCTGCGTTTGTGGCCTGATTATCGGCGGTGCGATGGGGAATGTGTGGAGTCGGCTGACCGACGGTTACGTGGTGGACTTCCTGGATTTTCATATCGGGACCTGGCATTGGCCGACATTCAACGTGGCGGATAGTGCCTTGTGCTGTGGCGTTGCGGGATTCCTATGGCTCTCCCATTTGCTGGATCGATCGAGTAGGATTGCCCTGGAAAATAAAGAGCCATCCCATGAAAACGCCTCCGGGTAAATGAGGCGACTATTCCCGGGCTGTCTCGACCAGGCATTGCGACACCCCGGACCGACCTCCTGTGTCGCGGAGACCGCTATGCACCCTACCTTGTTTCGAATCGGGGGATTTCAAGTCACCACTTATGGTCTCATGCTGGCGATTGCATTTGCGGTCGCAGCGACGCTGATCATCCGGCGCGGGGAACGAGAAGGGATCCCCGGCGACTTTCTTCAGAATCTATTGGTTGTGGCCATGGTGGCTGCGCTGCTTGGAGCGCGCCTGCTGCACATTCTGGTCGATTTCGATTATTTCCTGGATCATCCCGCTGAAGTGCTGTTTTCCCGCGAGGGCTATGTCTTTTTCGGGGGATTTCTGGCGGGAACCGGGGCTTCAATCTATTGGATTCGGCATCGGGGGCAGGATGTTTGGAAAGTGGCGGATGTGCTTGCGCCATACTTGTCTCTGGCGCAAGGGATCGGACGGTTGGGCTGTTTCGGATTCGGCTGCTGTTACGGTCACCCAACTTCACTGCCCTGGGCGGTTCAATTTCCCCGGACCATCGATCCGTCATCCGGTATGATTGATGGAACCCCCGCGTATCTGCATCACCTTGCGGAGGGATGGATTACACCCGATGCCGCCCATTCCTTGCCTGTGCATCCCAGCCAACTGTACGAATCGGCGCTGGCATGGCTTAACTTCTTCATTCTTATCTATTTACAAAAACGGGGATGTCAAAAAGGAGTGTTGTTTTTGACGTATTTGCTTCTCTATTCAACCGGTCGGTTTCTGGTTGAATTCACCCGTGGCGATCCACGGGGAGAGCTTCTGCATCTTCTTTCAACCTCTCAAGTTGTGTCCGTTGGGCTATTTGCGGTGGCTTGTGCGATGCTGATCTACCGAAAAGTGGTTCGGCTTTCTTCTTAACAGGGCTTCAAAATCTCGAAAACCGGTGTAAAGTTTCTTGACATTTCGATGGAATCGAGTATTCTATGCTATATATCCTGCCCGAAAATAGAGAACAGATCTCATGACTCGTCGAAAAGTGACCTTCGCAAACATTGTTTATCGCAGTCAAAAGATGGAGCGGATTGTCCGAACCGCCCAGCAGGTGGCGCCAACGGATGCACGGATCCTTCTGATTGGAGAGAGTGGGACAGGAAAAGAACTCCTGGCGAGTGCCATTCACTCGTCCAGCGACCGGTCCGGGGGAAAGTTTGTGGTGGTGAACTGCTCCGCATTACCGGGCGATTTGCTTGAGATGGAATTATTCGGGCATGAAAAGGGAGCGTTTACGGGAGCGGTGTATTCCCGCCGGGGTAAACTGGAGCAGGCCGCGGGCGGTACGATTCTATTGGATGAAATCGGCGATATGGCGCTCTCTGCTCAAGCGAAATTGCTGCGTGTCCTGGAGGAGGGTGTCGTTGAGCGCCTGGGAAGCGGCGATTCCATCCCACTAGATGCCCGCATTATTGCCGCATCCAGTCAGCCCCTTGTGCGTCGCGCCCAGGATGGCGATTTCCTGCAAGAATTGTATTACCGACTGAAAGAGGTGCATTTGAATCTGCCGCCGCTGCGGGATCGCAAAGAGGACATTCCGGTTCTGGCTGATTATTTCTTCGGGTTGTATAACCAGCAATATCACAAACAAATCAAAGGGCTTTCGGACGCGGCGCTGCAATTCCTTCTGCGTCACGATTGGCCGGGCAATGTTCGGGAGCTGCATCATGTCATTAAATGCGCCGTGCTGATGAACGATGGCAGCGATCTGGTCTGGCTGGAACATATCCCCCTGGACATCCACCTGTCCGAAACGGCGCGGAACACACAGGAAGTGGAAACAAGAGCGGATGAGGTGCTGGATATCCTGACGTTGGATGAAGCGGAGAAACGTCATATTCTCCGCATCCTGGAATTCACGCGGTTTAACAAGAGCCAGGCCGCGAATATCCTGAAGATCTCCCGCCCGACCCTCGACCGGAAAATTGAAAAATATAAATTGCATGAGATTCGCATTCGGGAGAAATCGCCCCGAGAACGATAACCCGCCGGTTTTTCGGGACCAGGACCGCACGAAGAATCTTTCCGGGTTTCTTGACGACCTCCGGTGAAAAAGGATACTTTCATCTCTGGGGAACACAATCGGATACGTTACGGAGTCCCCAGAAGATGAGTTAGCTGCCTGAGAGCGGGTTTCTATTCCATTCGGAACCTTGCTCGGAAAGGAAGACTCATGAACGGAAGGCTTGATTTGAACAGACGGATGTTACGGTTGGCGCTGATCTTTCTGCTGGGAATTTGTATCCCGATCGGCGACGCAGCCGCCCAGAACGCCGAAGAATCGGATTCGGGATCGGGGGTGCTGCTTGCGCAGTTGTCACGCCGGTCCTCTCGAACATCTTCCTACGGCAGCGGTGGATACGGATATAATAATAACAATTACGGGAATTACGGTGGAAGCAGCCTGGGAAGTTCAAGGTCTCGTTCAAGTCTCGGGAGTTCTCGAAGCAGCCGGTACGGTTCGAGCGGGTATAATAGCGGGTCCTATGCCAACCAGGGATATAACCAGGGGAACTATGGATCTGACTCAAGATCCAGTCGATATGACCGTTCGAGCCGATACGACCGGAGTTCATCCAGTCGGCGGTCCCCCACCGGAGAGGCCGGGCTTTCGGGAATGAATGCGACAGGCGCTCCCGGCGAGCAACAGGCGCAACCGAATGAAGAAACCACTGCCCGATCCGGCCGTACCAGACGGTCCTCCACATCGAAATCAGGTAGCGGGCAATCGGGACAAGGCTCGGTCGAGGTCGAAGGTGCCGCTGCACCCAAGCCTGCTGCTGCCCCTGCCGTCCCACAACCCAAGGCAGCGGGGGGGCGAGGTCGTACAGCCGCACCGGCGGCTCAAAAGCAGGAAGCTAGACCCCAAACGCAGCTCGCGACGCTTTATTTGACGGTCAATGCAGACGAAATCCTGATCGGGGATGTCTTCGCGGTGGATGTCGAACTCTCGAATCCGAAACGCACGGGATACAACCGGCTTGCGGCAGTTTTCCGCTATGATCCGGTGTTTCTCAGGCCGGTTGTCGCTCCCCCGTCAACGGAAGGGGAATCCCCGCAACCGGCTCTGGCCATGATTGATGACGTCACCTCCGCACCTGCTCTGAAAGGAGTCGCGGCGGTTGCTGAAAAAGCGCCGAGTCCATACCTGCGCGAGGCATTCAGCCGGGAGGATAAGATTTCCCTTTATCAGAATATTGTGGATCACGAAAAAGGCCTGGTCAGCTACATGTTTGAGATCACGGGTGAAACCTCCACCGCCCAGGGCCGAGTGGCAAGCGTTTATTTCGAAGCCCTTCAGCCGACCCAACGCACCCAGCTCGAATTTTATTTTCCTTCGTCTACCGCCGAGGGAAAAACAGGGGAGGGACAGTCGGAAAGTGCGGAGTTGGGAACCGGGCTTTTCCTCAATGACGAGGATCGCCTGGGACTTCCTTTGCTGCCGGGGGACGGAACAATCAGCCGATGGGTCACGATCTTCAGTGAGAAGCCGACAAAGGACCGTGTCCGCAGCCTGGATCGAGACGAACTGGCGCAGGAAGAGGTTTACCGCACACAATTGCGCCTGGTACCGGATGCCGATCAGGTCGTAATCGGTGATGAATTTGATGTCCAGATCGAGTTGGACAACCCCGATCACGACCAGTTCGACCAGGTAAGTCTTCTGATCGCCTATAATCCCCGTGTGCTGGAAGTGGTCGATTACGACGAGAACAACATCATTGCGCGAGGTTTGAATATCCACGATGGGTCGTATCGGGATCGATTTCCGTTCGATCTCGGGCTGACGAACAAGGTCGATCCGGAGAAAGGGTTGATCGATTATCGAATCCGGGGCTATCGTGAGCCGCTTCGTTCCGAAGGCACCCTGGCCTCCATTCGCTTCCGAGCGCTCAAGTCCACCTCGAAAACGACACTGCGGATCATCTATAGTCCGGAGGGGAAAGACCCGACGACAGGTCTTTTCTTCCGACTCCAGGATGTTTTGGGCGATTCCTCGGATCCCAGGGACGGGATGAATACCTGTTCGATGCAGATCGGTCGGCTTCGCAGCGCGGCGGCGGCGGCGGGGACATCGACGAATCGCGAGGGCAGCTGAACGAGAAGACAGAGGATTTCCCCGCTTGTCGGGGAGACTACCGAAACCGGTTCGATTTCAGGTAAGCTTGGCGCGGACCGGATTGGGAGAGAGTACCGGATGTGAACAGCGCAGGAATCCGGATGGCATGATGTTTCATGCCGCCCCGGATTCGGCTGTTTTTCGTTGGATCAATATGGGTTCCTGACTCCCTTCAACCAGTGGGGGACAATTGATAAAATTCGTTCCCCATTCAGGTAACCCACGAGAAAGGACGGTCATGGCCAAAGGACCCCTGGTCGCAATCGACATTGGGCAACATACTGTGAAGATGTTGGCGCTGAAGCGGACAAAAGCAGGTGCTGCCGTTACCGGAGCCGCTTCTCAGGCAATCGGCCTTTCCCCGCAGGCTCCCGCCGAAGAAATCGCCCAGCGCGTTTCGGAAATTATCAAGACGCTTCGCAAGAACCTTTCAGGGGGTAGCATCCGCGCCGCAACCGCCCTGAGCGGACGAACCACGTTCAACCGGTATGTCCGCATCCCGGTCGTCAGCGGTCGTCGCCTCCACAAAATTGTTCAGTACGAAGCGCGCCAGCAAATCCCCTTTCCGATCCACCAGGTCAATTTCGATCATTACATCGTTCCCCCCCCCCCTCAGTCGACCGAGCTGGAGGTCATGCTGCTTGCCGTTCGCAAGGATGTGTCCGGTGAATTGGTCTCCCGTCTGAAAAACGGCGGGATAAAGACGGATATTGTCGAGGCAGGTCCGGTGAGTCTATTTAATGCGTATATGGCCACTATCGGACCGGCAGAAGAAGAAGTCACCGCAATTATCAATATTGGTGCGAGTGCCACGGATATCGTGGTGGAGCAGGAAGGGCAGCTGCGCTTTTCGCGGAGTGCTCCCTTTGCGGGCAACAACCTAACCGACCTGATTGCAGAACGCCTCAAGGTGGATTGGAACGAAGCGGAGAGTCTCAAAATCCGTCCCGCATCGGAATATGAGAATATCGACGGGGAAGGACCTACGGCAGTCGATGTCGCCACGATTCTGGAAGAAGGATTCGAGCGGATCATCAGCGATATCCGTCGATCCCTGGATTTTCATGTATCGCAGCCGGAGGCCTCGCCGGTGACACGGGTTCTTCTGTGCGGTGGAACCGCTCGCATGGAAGGTGCGGCGGAATTTCTGGAAGATCGACTGGGTGTTCCCGTGACATTGGCGGATTTCACCGCTTCCGAAACCTTGGACTGGTCCGGATCAAACAAAGAGAACTATCGTGGCGAGGGGATTCTTGCGGGCCTGGCGGTTCGATGTGCGGACAAGGCCCGGATCGCCGTCAATATCGCACCCGACCAGGTCATTCACCGCCTGGAACTCGAACGTCGCATGCCGATGCTGTCCCTCTGCGGTCTGGTGTTGCTCGGCATGATTTTTTACAGCTACATTGCCGTGCAACAGTGCATCGCACGGGATCGACAAGTCTTGGATCGAATCGGGAGTGTCATTAATCCGACGGGGATTGGCCCGCATCAAAAGGAAATCCAAGCCCTTCGGGCGGAACAAGACAATTACATGAAGCGGTTCGACAGGCTGAACCAGGTGGCTGTGAAACGCGGAGTGGTTACGAATCGATACATCGAGATCCTCTCAATGGTTCCCGAGGAAGTCTGGCTCACAACGGTTTCCCTGGCCAGCGACAAAATGACGATTCAGGGAAAAGCTCTGAACGACCTGCGTCTCAATGAATTTCTCTCTAACCTCCGCTTATGTCCGTATTTCGACGACACGGGTGTCTCGCTGAAAAACAGCCTGCCATCCGAGGATGGGAGTACCGACTATACCATTGAGGTGAATGGGGCCGAGAGATTCTTGAATCCCACAATGGAAGAAGTGGATTTCATCCGGAATCTAAAGAAGTTGTTGAATATGACCATTATTCTGGCGCGCCTGGAAGACATGAGTGGCGGCGGCGGTTTCGGGATGCCGGGCGGATTCGCCATGCCGGGAGCCGGGGAGGTTCCCGGAATACCCGGAATACCTGGAATGCCCGGGGCTGCCGACTCCGCCGAGTCGGCACCGGCTGAATCAGCCGCTCCGGTGCAGGTCGAGAAACCGAAAGGCCCGTGGCGAGCACTCGTCGGGATTTTCCAGGTGGACCAGGCCAAAGAGAAACTCGAAATTCTCAATAAAGTTTATAGTGCGGTCCAGATGAGTAAGGTTGAGAATTGCGAAGCGATCCAGCTGCGATATTTCGATCCGATTTTCAATCCGAGAGAGCAGCAGGAAGTCAAGTTGGAGGAGATTGCGGCATTTGCCGAGGGGAAACGGACCGAAGACGAGATGCTGGCGGTCTTGGAGAAATCCTATCAGACACCGGAACCGACCCCGCCGCCAACCCCGACCCCGCCACCCGAATCGGAGGGCGGATACGGGTACGGCATGTATGGCTACGGCTATGGCATGATGGGTGCTCCGAGCGGCGGTGGTGGCGAGGCTGAGGCCGGCGGTGAGGCGGCCGTTGATGAAGGCGCAATATAACTGTCACCCGTGCTGCCGTGCGTTCCGGCTTCCGGACGCAACAGAATCGGGGCAATGACAAGGAAACCTGTATAGACGGAGAGATGCGTGG
Source organism: Candidatus Omnitrophota bacterium (assembly GCA_029568995.1). GTDB lineage: Bacteria > Hinthialibacterota > Hinthialibacteria > Hinthialibacterales > JAKPRU01 > JAKPRU01. The sequence goes on from JAKPYU010000498.1 coordinate 12,275, forward strand.
CTGCGTCAATCAACAAAGAACAGATTATCGAACTTGTCAGTAAGTATCGGGATATTTTGGTACTGGTGGCATTGCTGGCGCTGGCGGGCTGGGGATATACCCGGATGCAGTCGACGCTTTCCATGACGGTCGAGGACCGGATTCGGATGGAAGTGGAAGGTGTCAAAGGGGGCGGGGGCAAGTCGGAAGCGCTGGATTCAACCAAACTGGTGGAGAATCTCGAGGGGAAGCGCTCTCTCGCCGTATATACCCGAGTGAAGAATCCTTTTGGAACTCCGGCCGAGCAGTTGCGCCTGCGCCAGGAAGTCCAGCAGTTATATCAAAAGGGAGAGGATCTGTTCAAAGCGGAGAAATATGAACAGGCCATTCAGCAATTCAACCGCCTGGTTCGGCTGGATGTAACGGAGACTCGAATCGAGTACCCGGTCCGTCCTTCCGAGTATATCCGAATGGCCGAGCAGCGTTTGAATCTGCGGAACCTGGAAACGACGCTTGCGCAGGTACGTCAGAACTCCGAGCAGGCTGCCGCCCTGGTTTCCTCTTCTCCGGAGCGGGCGATTGATTTGTACGAGCCGGCATTGATGGCGCTGAAAAATCTTGTCGAAGCCGATCCGCAGGGAGAGGCCATGGGGCCGGATCGGTTTAAAGAGGTATCGGGCCTGGCGACAGAGATGGAGCAGACCGTCACCAAGCTGAAGCGAGATCGGTTAGGCTCCGGGTTCAACCAGGTCACCGTGGCGCTGAGCACCGCTGCGCAGCAGGGCGCGGGCAATGCCACCACCCTCCTGCCTGTCCTGGGACAAGCACGAGAGATTTTGCAGGAAGCCCAGCAAGTCGATCCGGACTCGTCCGTGGTTCCGGCGGCACGTCGAACGGAATTGCAGACCCTTGTGGAAAACACCGACAAGATGCTGGTCGATTCCGCCGAAGCCGTTGCAGAACAAGTGCGGACTTCGGTCGCCAATGCCATCGGACAAGGCGATTTCAACACGGCCAATTCGCAGATCAAGTCGTTCGCGGCCCTGTGCTCCCGTCACACCGACAATGGGATTCTGGCCACAGGGCAGGTGGAAATTCTTTCTTCGTACTTGAGTGCCGTGATCGGAACGGCCGGTAAAGAATTGACCCAGCTGACGGAGGCGCTTTCGAAAGGGGATCTCGCCAGTTACGACGAGGCCAAGAAAGAGGCGCTGCTGGGGCAGGTTGCCCAGGCATTGACGCTCGGCCCCCTGCTGACCGAAAGAGACCGAACCCAGCTGCTTCAGCTGGAAGATAAGTTGCGGCGAGCCAAACCGAAACCGACCCTGAACACCGCCTATGATCTCATCTCGTTCAATCGGTCGGGAAACCGATACCGAATCACCCTGAAAAGCAAGGGAGACGGGAAAGATATTCCGCTGACCCTCGAGTTGAAAAAGAAAGATCCGTCCGGCTTTGTGTTAGGACAAGTTGACAGCAAGAAACGCACTGTTATATTGTCCAAACTGCCGGAATATGCACTGTCCGAGTTTCAGATCCCTTGATTCGAAAAAGGAGACGATAAAAGGACGGTTGTATATTCGGATATTGGCGATGGACCTTTCCCCCTGAAGCCAAAAGCCCGGTTTCTCTGAATCGGTATCGTTGGGGACAAACGGGTAAGGGATTTCACGAAGGGGCGATATGGCCTGCCGATAGAGGAGTCGGTATTCGTCCGGTTGGAGATACTGAGCTGATCAACGTTGCCTGACTTAACAAATACACGATTTGACCACACCGAGCTGGAGTCTTGGTATTGTCAAAAGGAGTAGCCTCGATGGATAAGGTGAACCGAGCCGACTCAACTCGGCCTTTCGTCACACCCACCTCATTCTTTTATTGCCTGACTACGTTTGCGGTGATTGGTTTGGCTTTTACGGGCGGAGCGTACGCGGCTCCCCTGGCGCGGGGTGCGATGGTTCCAATGGCGGTCATTGGGGCCTCGGATTCATCCGGCGATGTGGAGGCGGTGTATGAGAAGGCACTGGCCCTGGAGAAGGAAGGCGAGATCCTGAAAGCCATCGAGGCGTACAATGAGGCTTTGCGTCTGTCGCCGGCCCATGAGCGTGCCCAGCGCCGTCTGAAACGGCTTCGCCGGCTCGGTTACGAGGTCAGTCCTGCCGCTGCCACCGTGACGAAGAGTGGCACAAAGGGAGCTGTGGACGAAGCCACCCAGTCGGCCCTGGATCGGGCGCTGGAAAAAGCCCGCATCTACCTGGACGCCCGACAGCCTGCCGAGGCCGAGAAAGTGCTGCGGGAAGCGCAGGTTCAACTCCCCGATCAACCCGAACTGTCCAAGATGCTGGACGAAGCCGCCGCTCTGCGCAGCCAGCTCACCCAGGAAGAACAGACCCGCCAGGCGGCAGCGGACGCTGAGCGAGTTCAAGCACTCTCCGCTTCCGCCAGCGAAAAATTCCAGGAAGGAATGACCTATTACCGCGCAGGCGATGTCATCAAGGCCGTCGAGACCTGGAAAGACGCTCAGAAAATCTATCCGGATCACGGACCCACGCGCGATGCCCTCGCTACCTCCAAAGAAGAATACGAAAAGGCTGTCAAGGCCAAGCAGGAAAGCGAAGCCCTTGCCGCACAGGAGAAAGCCTTCGAAGAGAAACTCGACCTGAAATACGGCTATGAAACCAAGGGCGATTCCGATGTCAGCGATGTCCTCAACACCCTGTCGAATCTCTGCGGACTGAAAATGGTCATCGGGGAAGACGTTGCCGGCAAGGTCAATTTCCGCGTGGATAAAGACACGACCATCCGTCAGATCCTGAATTTAATCCAGGAGAACTACGGCTTTGCATGGGAGCGCAAGGCCGACACCATTATCGTGAAACGGGGATTCAAAACCCGCATCTTCCCGCTTTCCGAGGAACAGTATAAAACCCTGAAAGCCATCCTGGAGGATCCGAAAACGCTGGAGGATTCCAGCAAGGATCTTCGCACGATCCTGTACGGAGCGGATGGCTCTATGAAAATGCCCGGCAAGGAACTATTCCTGAACGATCGGACCCGTTCCCTTGTCGTCACGGATTCGGAAAACAATCTCGCGAAGGTCCAGGAATTCCTGGATCACATGCCCACCATAGCCGCTGAGGATCGCCCGCTGGTCACCCGGATTTACCAGCTTCACCCGGAAATGGCAAAGAAACTGTATCGCATTATTGAATTGCGTCTGTATCAGGACGTGGGGCAGTACGGCGGTTTGACGGGAGAAGGACGTCGCCTCTATCTGAGTCCGGACAATACGCTCATTGTCGTTGACTACCCGGAGAACATCGCCATTGTGGAGGAGATCCTGCAGGATAAGCAGATTCAGGGCGATCTGGAAGAGGGAAATCTGACCGCGCAGCATTTCGCGGTTACCGATATGTTCGATATCGGTCAACGGGAAGAGGATCTCGACCGACGGGTCCAGACGACCCGCATGGTGGTTGAGGTTCTCGAAGCCATGCTGTATGGAACCGGGAAACAGGAAGCCATTCTCAAGGGTCGAAGAATGTTCCCCAATGAGGAACGCGGAACGATTGATGTGGTCGATACGCCCGAGAATATCAAGCGAGTCAGCGATTACCTGGCTAGTATCCGTGGGGAAGCGCAGCAGGATGTTTTGATTGA
>JAKPYU010000666.1 GCA_029568995.1 Candidatus Omnitrophota bacterium
ACTCCCTGCACGCGTTGCGGCGCATGTATGGATGTCTGCCCGGTGGGCGCAGTGATGAAAGAGTCGGTCGGAACCCCTGTTGAGGAGAACGAGTCATGCCTGAGTCCTGTGTAATCCACCTGACTGTGAACGGTCAGGCGGTGGAAGGCCGACGGGGACAAACCATCCTGGAGATCTGCCGGGCGGCGGGGATCTATATCCCCACGCTCTGCTACCATCCCCGGCTGTCCGTTGTCGGAGCCTGCCGTATATGCATGGTAGAGCTCGAAGGAAACTCCAAGCTGCAAGCCTCCTGCTCCACACCGGCGGCGGACGGCATGGTCATTCGAACCGATACCGAACATCTCCGCGAGTACCGCAGACTGAACCTGGAGTTCCTCTTTTCGGAACGGAATCATATCTGCCCGTTCTGCGAATCGTCCGGCGCATGTGACCTGCAGCGCCTTGGCTATGAACACAAAATGGAATCCATCCGGGTGGAGTACCTGGCCCCCCGCCTTCCCACGGATCTTTCCTCGGTCTGTTTCGGATTGGACCACAACCGCTGCATTCTCTGTACGCGCTGCATTCGCGTATGCGATGAAATCGAAGGCGTCCACACGCTGGATCTGACCGGCAGGGGAGGGAAAGCCATGATCGGTGTGGACCTGCATACCGATTTCGGTGAAAGCACCTGCACTTTGTGCGGGGCCTGCGTCCAGGTCTGCCCGACAGGCGCTCTGTATGACAAACTGTCTGCTTACCGTGGCCGACCGAAGGATCTGGAGTCCGTCGCAACAACATGTCCCGGATGCAGTGTCGGTTGCGGGCTGATTGCCCAGACTCGATACGGCCAGGTGATCCGTGTTCTGGGCGATGAAAGTTGCCCGATCAACCAGGGACACACCTGCCGCATCGGGCGCTATGATTCCGTTGTGATCGGTCGAAAGCGGGTGGAGCATCCGCAGGTCGATTCCGCGCAAGACTGGGACAGCGCCTTCGCGTTCTGCAAACAGCGCCTTCTTGCCAATCGA
>JAKPYU010000673.1 GCA_029568995.1 Candidatus Omnitrophota bacterium
GGAAATGTCGGACCCGATCACCCGGCAACTGATGTCGACGCGCTGGCATTATTTGAAGTGGGCGGGGCAGGTGGTGGAGTCCGAGCTGAAATGGTGGGTCAAGGAATTTGTTGAGGCGTATCAATCAACCAATGCGGTGAATCCGGCGCTTGAGATTCCGGACCGGGTTAGGCCGATGCTGAAGATGGTGGGTAAATGACACCATAAGCAAGCGGGATATTGTACACCTCGTCAAACCATTTGATCGTGGTGCCACGATCACCCTTGAGGCAATACCTATGTATAGCCCAAAACAGATCGTTTGATTTTGGGGCAATGGCGAAGCCGGGCCGAAAAATCTGGAAACGATTTTGACGAATTGGAGAGGTCTCTTGAAATGAAAATTATCCGGGTATTTCCTCGCAAAACATCGGCAACACCGGACGATGAGAATGTAAGAATCAACACACCACCCGGCCTATTCGATGAAGCCGATGCGGTCCACATATCCGTTGCATTCACCTGGGATATACCGAAGGCTGAACGGCTTGCTCATCAATGGGAACGGGTTGCACCGGTTACGATCGGCGGCCCTGCAATGAGCGCTCCCGGTGGTGATTTTGTTCCGGGCCGGTATGTCAAGCGCGGATATGTCATCACTTCGAGGGGTTGCCCTAACAAGTGCTGGTTCTGCTCTGTGTGGCGGCGGGAAGGATCAGCCGTCAGGGAGTTGCCCATCACGGAAGGCCGCAACGTCTTAGACGATAACCTACTTGCCTGCTCAGACGAACACATTAACCGGGTTTTCGATATGCTCAAAGGGCAGAAGCGTTTCGGGCAAATCGAATTTACAGGCGGTCTTGAAGCTGCGCGGCTCAAACAGTGGCATGTGGACAAACTCAGAGAGTTGAAACCCAAGCAGATGTTCTTTGCGTATGACACGCCGGACGATCTGGAACCGCTCAAGGCGGCCGGGATGATGCTCTTGAAAGCCGGGTTCACTACAACCAGCCACGCGCTCCGGGCCTATGTCCTGTGCGGGTATCAAGGCGATACGATGGACAAGGCAAGAGTCAGAATGCACGAAACAACCAGCGCCGGATTCATGCCGATGGCGATGCTCTACCGGGATCAGCAAGGCAAACGTGATCCTGAATGGATGAGGTGGGCGCGAACATGGGCAAGACCGGCGATGATGGCGAATAGGAGAGGTGACGAATGACCGACCGGGAAGCAACCGACCAGGTATCCCCACCGATGCCGACCGAGGCCGCGGGAAACTCCGGGGGTGAATCCGATACAGAGCAGGGAGTGTAAGTCATGAAAAAACTAAGCACCATCGAAAAGAGAATCCCAACAGTCAGCACGTTCCGGGCGTCCACTCCGGTTGCAGCCAAGCGCATCACCGGGCCGAAGCTACAAAAGATCAGGCGACGGATACTCGTGCGCGATGGATACGCCTGCCGGGTGTGTGGTCGTGTGTCCGTCGATCTGGAAGTGGATCATATTGTGCCCCTGCAT
>JAKPYU010000700.1 GCA_029568995.1 Candidatus Omnitrophota bacterium
TTTCCAGTATTCCGGGATGAATACCTTTTTCCGATACCAGCCATGTCCTTCATAACTCCACAGATCCGGGAACGATTGATTCCAGCTACTGGGGACATTGATATCCCACCAGGCTTCGTCGTCGAAATCCGGCTCGATCCAGCCATAATTCTTGTCGGGGTCCTCTTTGGAGTAGGTTCTTTGATTCGAGAGGTTCTCCTGGAGGAACGCATGATTGTATTGCAGTTCCTCGAACGCGGGGCAGAATCTCCATACGCCATCCAGGCTCAAAACGCAACGGCCGTCATTTTCAGCCTGGATGGGAGTATTCGTAAGAAGGGCAATTAACAAAACCGCCAGGAAAAACACTCGTTCTGTTTTCATCTGGGAGCTCCTCGCATTTTCGAATGAACACGCCATTGAATTAGTGTTGTGAATGTAGAGGAAAAGGTAGTGGGATGTCAACAGCGATTGCGGATTATCGGCACATACATAAGGGGTGGATGCGATTGAAAGGTGAGGCAATCGCATCCACCCCAGAGTTAAGAACGGTGGACTGGGATGTCGGTCTGTGGCACCCCGGAACTGTGAATCACGGAGTGAAAGGGATGTACGTGCAGGTTGTTCTCAGTGCACATGCTCTCCTTGCGTTGTGGCCGCGGAAACTCTCTTGTTGTGCTCCTTTACCGGATTGCCTGCCGCAATCCATCCGGAGATGCCCTCTGAATACACAATTACATTGCGATATCCGAGGCTTTGGAGGTTCTCCGCCAGTTTCGGGGCCAGGGGGCATGTTGTCCCGCCGCAGTAAGCGATTACCAGGCTGTCCTTCGACTTGATGACGGCTGCGGCATCCCTGACGGACGCATCCGGCGCGAGGACTTTGGCGAAGGCAATCCGCTTGCCGTCATCATATTTCCCCGTTCTCGCATCGAGAATCGTGACAGGGATCTCCGCGCGAATCAGCGCGGCCAGTACGCCGGTTGAGATGCTCACATCGGAACTCTGTGCGGATTGTGGAAGGCTGCACGGTTTGTCGCCTGAGCAGGACGCAGCGGCAGACTTGTCACAGCCCTTCTTGTCGGCACAGCAGGTCGCGCAACCCTTGGCGGCATCGCAGCATTTTGCGCAGTCTTTGTCGGCACAACAAGTTGCGCAATCTTTGTTGCCCTGACAGCACGCACACTTGCAGTCGGCCCCACAGGCGGCTTTGCATTCGGCTTTCGCGGATTTGTCCGCTTGACAGCTTCCGCAATCCGCCTGGATGTACGGCGCATAGATCAACGCCGCTCCGACGATCAGGAGTGTTGCCAATAGGAAGATCGTCAGTCTCTTTGTCATGGCTTTCTTGCCTCCTATGAAGGAATTTTGTTGTCGATATAACGAATCAACT
>JAKPYU010000701.1 GCA_029568995.1 Candidatus Omnitrophota bacterium
TCGATTTCCTCATCCAAATCACGATTTGGTGTCCCAATCAGCCAATAAAGCCGCAAATTCGGAAATCCCGCTCCCGCCAACCGCTCCACTGCATCAAACAAAACCAAATCCTTAATCCCTTTCCCCAATTCCTTGCGATACCGCTCATCTCCCGATTCCGGAGCGAGCGTAATCGTCTGATTCCCGCCCTTGCGCAGAAGGGCCAGGAATTCATCGGTCAAACGATCAGCCCGCAAGGATGAGCATGAAAATGAAAGTCCCTTTTGCACCAGATATTTCGCAACTCCTGTTAAATCAGGGTGATCGGAAACCGCTGCACCCAGGAGTCCGACCTTGTGGATACGACCTCCATACTCATCCACGAGTGCGCATAGACTTGAACCGGAGCGGAATCGCACCCGCCCGACACGGTGGGAAACCAGGCAGAACTTGCAGCGGTGACTGCACCCCCGGCTCACCTCGATCAGAAACGCTCCACCGAACTCATCATAAGGTGTCGAGAACACACTGTGACAGGGACATGTTTCCAGGTCGGTCACAACAGGATAGGCAAGCGCAAAGCGATCTTCCGCGAACCCCAGCGGGGGAACATAAAGCCCCTCCTGTTCCGCCAGTTTCTCCAGCAGCGATTTCCGGTCCAGCCCTTTAGCCGAGACCGCCGCCGCAATGTGGGGGATGAGGATTTCACCTTCACCGACGCAAATCACATCGGCGAACTCCTCGGCCAACGCGGGATTCGCGGACACTCCCAGCCCGCCCACCAGCACAATCGGGCATTGCTCGTCCCGGTCCCGCCACAAGGGGGGAATACCCGACCGGCTCAGGTGACGCACGATATGAAAAATGTCCGGCTCATAGTTCAGCGAATAGGCCACCAGCGGAAAGCGGAAGATCGGCTCGCGCATCTCGAATGATCGGGGATCGGTTTCTGCCTCGTCATAGAAAGCCCGCTGTACGGAAAGCCCTGCGTCGGCGAAATGGCGATACACCTGGTGCAGCGCAAGCGAACTCATCCCCACCGAATAGGAACTGGGATAAACCAACACTGCACCGGGACCGGTCTTGGCCTGGGGCGGCAGAAGGCGGATTTCCTTGTCCGGGGAGTGATTCTTCATGGCAAGAGAATATCGGCGGCTCCGAACAGAAAGAGAAGGATACTGACCACTCCGTTCACGCTGAAGAAAGCGACATTCACGCGGGAGATATCGTTCGGGCGAACGATAGTATGCTGCACTACAAGCGCAAGGGCGAACAACAGCCACCCGATCCAGAACAACAGACCCAATGACATCACCCATCCGAACAGCATCACCAACACAGCGCTGAATCCATGTAAATACTGCGAAATGCGAAGCGCACCGGCCTGCCCGAATCGGACCACCATCGAATACAGACCGGTCTTTCGGTCGAATTCCTCATCTGCGAGCGCGTAGATGATATCGAATCCCGCCACCCAACACAGCACACCCGCGCCCAGAATAACCGGCGGAAAGTCCAGGCTGCCACGGACAGCAATCCAAGATCCGACAGGGGCCATGCCCAGCGACAATCCCAACACCAGGTGAGACAAAGTGGTGAACCGCTTTGTGTATGAATATCCGAACAGCACAATCAGGACCATTGGAGACAGAGAGAAGGCCAGTGGATTAAGCATGTACGCTCCAAGAATGAATAGCGCGGACGAGACAACAAGAATGCCCCAAGCTTCTATCAGGGACACCGTGCCGACTACCAGGTGACGGTCTTGTGTCCGGGGATTGATCGCATCGAGATGGCGATCTGCGATCCGGTTGAATGTCATCGCAGCGGTTCGTGCGGCGACCAGGCAGAGAAGAATCCACCCGAAAACCCGCGTAGCGGGCAACCCTTCCGCCGCAACCAACATGGAGAGCAGCGCGAACGGCATCGCAAAAAGTGTGTGCGAAAACCGAACCAGCTCCAGATAGCGTCGAATCCGCAACAGTGGCCTTTCCAGGAAGAACATCAGGATTCCCCCAGCAGCCGTTCTTCCTGGGAGATCTCACCCCAGCCCCCGCCGATCAGATCGCCGGACTCGATACCCAACTGCCGGAGAATAGCGGCGACAACATAGTCAACCAGGTCCTCGATGGACTGCGGTGCGTGATAGAACGCGGGCGAGGCGGGCAGGATGATCGCACCGGCCTCGGTGAGCGTAAGCATGTTGCGGATATGAATCAGCGAGAGCGGGGTTTCGCGATGGACCAGGACCAGCGGGCGACGTTCTTTCAGGCAGACCTCCGCCATTCTGCCGACGAGATCCTCGGAGGTCCCGGCGGCAAGCCGACCGAGCGTGCCGCCACTGCACGGCGCGACCACCATCCCGGCCAGCGGGAACGACCCGGACGCGGGCGGAGCGCCCACATCGCTCGCGGGATGGAAATACGCGGTCTCCGCCGATACCCCCTCCCACCAGTCTGCGTAGCCGAGAGCGGAATCAACC
>JAKPYU010000715.1 GCA_029568995.1 Candidatus Omnitrophota bacterium
AATCGCTTGAGTTCGCACGAGAGATGAAAACCTCCGCCGCCGGGCCTTGGAAAGTCCTCGTTGTGGTTCTGAAATGCACCGTGATCAACAGTCACTGTTTGGGAACGCTGTTGGCGACCTATAACACGGTCCACCCCGAAGGCAGGAAACTCCGCCTGGTGGCCAACGATGCCGCCATTGTGAAATCGCTCGCCGGGTTCCGGATCGTGCCCATGGTCCCGTTATTCGATAATGTGGAAAATGCCGCCGCCGCAAAAGACTAGGTGGCGAGTCCGATACGAAGGAGAGGGGAATGACCGTTCGAACCAAAGAACAGGGAGATCTTTTGCTGGTCTACCTCCGAGATCGCGTTTCCATGGAAGACGCCCTGGAATTCGGGCGAACCATGAAAGAGGCCATGGAAGAGGAATGGCGAAAGATCATCGTCATTGTCACCTCAAAAGTAATCAATAGCCATTGCCTGGGTACTCTGTTTGCGAGCCACCGCGATGCACTGGAGTGCGGAAAAACCGTGTGCGTCGTCTGCGATCAGCCCGAAAGCCGATCCTCCATCCGCAACTTCGACCCGGAAAAGAACCTCCCCCTGTATCATACCCTGGAGGAAGCCCTGCTGAACGATTAAACCGCACCCGGGTCCCTGTGAAAAAAATAGTTGACAGTTCCTGAATCTTGATATAGCCTTCTCCAAGAAATGGGGATTGTGTTGTGTTTTTTGCGCCGTTGTTCTTGTATTGAGGGGTCTGCTTTCTTTTTCTGCAGATCCGCGTGCCCCGCATCCTTGTCTGTACAATCACGGGAGGATATCACAATGCGAAGATGCCGGTCCTTCACTCTCATCGAGCTGCTGATTGTCGTGGCGATCATCGGCATTCTTGCGGTGATTGCTGTCCCACAATTCTCCAACGCATTGATCCGCACCCAGATCTCCCGTGCCTGTTCCGACCTAAGAAATATCGGCAACGCAATGGAAGCTTACCGCCTGGATTACTCCTTCTACCCGAAAGCCGAGACGTCCGTTCCCGTGGGTTGTCTTTCAAAACTCCATTGTTCGGGTTGGCAGGGTTGGGGACCGTTATGGCAAGTTCAGCTGACCACCCCAGTCCCGTATATACAAAGTGAGGCAATCATCGAAAGGCATTTCTATCAAAGGGAGAAAGTCTCCCCTCTTCAGTACAACGGACCATTATTTGATCCGTGGCAACCCCCGATCACTTATGGAGCAGCCACATCTACAGAGGGTTACTTTGACCCTCTTTACAATGACCGAAGTGACGGAATGGTGATCACTGACAAACAACCGTTCTGGATTGTTCATTCCTGTGGACCGGATCACATTGAGTCCAAGATCACCAATGGTCGATATGGTACCGGACGTTTTATTTATGATGTTTCAAACGGCCTTATATCCTTTGGGGATCTTGTCCGAGGCGGCGGTTCAACACATGACACACGATTCGGTGTGTTCTGGGCTCCTCAGATTCCACTCGATCAACGACAGCCGGGGCTGCCGGCATACAACTATCCGGCCAAGTCCGGGTGAGTTCAAATCAGATAGATATTGGAGGATTGGAGCGGGGATTGAGTTATTCCTCCCCCGAAGATCGGGGGAGGTCAGGTGGGGGTTGATTAGTCCAGCCATATCACCCCGCTCACGCCACGCTAAGGAATCCCTCCAATAGATAGATATCATCCGCCGTGCGGAGTTTCTCCAGTGCCTGCTGCTGGATCTGACGAACACCCTCTGCGGAAAGACCGAGCTGCAGACCCACCTGGCGCAAACTGGTCGGCTCCACAAATCCACTCAACCCGAACCGGTGCAGAATCACCGCGCGTTCCTTTGGAGTCAGGCATTCCAGCAGCCGATAGATCCGATCCCGCAGCTCCTCAAGCCAAACCTTCCTGTGGATCTCGCCCTTGATATGAAAACGCAGCAGGTCCGCCAGCGGAGTGCCGTCCTCATCGGCGCAATCAATCGAAAGAAACGTGCCGGATAATGCCAGGACGGATTCGACCTTTTTCTCCGGTATCCCCATTTCTGCGGAGATTTCCTCCAGCGTCGGCAGTCGTCCGTTGCTTTTCGAGAACGTGTGCTCGAAACTCTTGATCTTCTTCAATAGAGAGATCTTGTTGACCGGGATATTGACGGGCCGGGATTTGTATTCGATTCCCCGCTGCATGTAAAGCCGAATCCACCAGCTTGCATACGAGATCAACCGGCAGTTCCGGCTCGGATCGAACCGCTCCAGGGCCTCGATCAGCCCCAGGTTGCCCTCCTGAATCAGGTCAACCAACGGCAATCCCTGCCCGCGCATCTGGAGCGCCAGCCGGATGATGAATCGCTGGTTGCCCTCGATCAACCGATCCCGCGCCTTCTTGCTGCCACGGCGGTATCGACGGATCAGTCTCCGCTCTTCCTCCACCGTCAGCGGAGTATCATTCGCGCCACGAAGCAATCGCTTGAAATTGATCCCTTCAAAGGACATGTTCGAGCCTCCCCGGGAGGACGCCTGTTCCATGAAGCGACAAACCTTGCCTGTTCCTCCCTGCTTTTTAAGTAGCGGAGGTCGAATGGAAGTTGGAAAATGTGACAACTTTTTACATTTGGCGGCTTTTCCGGCGGGCGCGACTCCGGCGGGGCCGGTAATTGGGGCAAACCTCAGCGGAACTGCCCTGCTTCTCGCCGATAATTCTCTCCATTCACAGACAAACTCGCCCGACAAGTTGTTATTCTCCGTAGTGGCAAGAATCCGTTGATCCTCAATAGAGCGTGGTAATATATAGTGGGATGTTTTTCCTCAAATCCGCCCAGGGAGGCGTATCGAAATGAAGTCAGTTCCCAAACGGTCGATGGCTGCATTCGTACTCGCGATGTCTGCGCTGCTGATCGGAGGCTGGTGGATGGCCGACTGGCGGGAAAGAGTCGTGGATGCCGCGATGCGCAAGGACTTGCTTGCGCAGGCGGAGGCGATCGCCCGAATGATCAATCCGGAACGAGTGGAGGCATTGTCCTTTTCGGAGGCGGACAAAACCAACCCATCCTACCTTCGTACATGCTCCCAGATGAAGGCTTACGCGCAGGCAGTGGGATTGCGCAGTCTTTACAGCATGGCTTTGCGCGATGGAAACATTGTCTTTGGGCCGGAAAGCCTGGATGAAGACGATCCATGGGCCTCTCCGCCGGGTACGGTTTATGAAGAACCCAGCGAATTGGATTTTGAGATTTTCGAGACCGGAATTCCCATAGTACAAGGCCCGGAGAAGGACGAATACGGGACCTTTGTTACCGCGCAAGCCCCGGTATTTGACCCGGATACGAATAAGGTTCTTCTCGTTATCGGGATGGACGTCGAAGCGGGGGAGTGGCAGGCGTTGATTGACCGAGCACGGCGTGTCCCGATTCTTTTCACGTTGGCTCTTGGACTGATTCTTCTGAGTGGTGCGATAGCCCTGTACTGGCGGAATCGGTTCCCGGCTGAACGCGGGCATCGTTTGCACTATACCGAAGCGTGCCTGACTGCGGCACTGGGTCTTTTATTGACAGGAATTGTGGCATGGGCCGTTCACCAGGATCAGGTGAGTTCCAGAAGGGAGGTATTCAAGCAGCTGTCCTTTTCGGAAATGGTCAGTGTTCGAGGAGCCTTTGAAGAGATTCGAATCAATCTGATTCAAACCGCCAGTTTTTTCAGAGCCAGTGAGGAAGTCGACCGCCAGGAGTTCCACTTATATACTCGTTCGCTTGTGCAAAGCCGGAATCTCGAAACGCTTCTATGGATTCCCATCGTTCCCGCACATTACAGAGAAATCTGGGAAACGGAAGTTCGGAATGAAGGATCTCCCGATTTCATGATCCACGAGAGGGGAGAGGACGGGGAATCCCAGCCTGTATCGGGGCGAGATCCTTATTATCCGGCTCTGTATGTGGAACCGATGCAGGGGAATGAGCAGATGATGGGCTATGATTTTGGCTCTATTCCACGCTATCGCTCCGCCTTGGAGGAGGCGGCAAAAACCCGATTGCCTGTTATTACAGAGTCCGTCGAGTCACGACAGACGACCGAAGGTTCCAAAACGCTGTTTGTTTTTTATCCTATCTATTTCAGATCGTCCGAGACAAACGGGGGAGCGGGGGCCGACACAACGACATACCCTCTGCGCGGATTTGTTCTTGCGATGATCAATCCGCAAAATATTTTAACGCATGTTCTGAATCCCTTCGATCGGGAGAATGCTCCCACTGTTGTCGACCTGTTTGAAGTCGTGCCGGGAAATGTGCATCGGTTTCTGGCTTCCTCATCACGCAAACATGCCGGAGTGCATGAAAACGGAAGTGAAATGCTGCACGCGGAGTATGCCGATCTTTCGATGATATATCCCCTGCTGGTTGTCAACGACACGTATGTCCTGGTGGTCTATCCGGGACCGGCGTTCTTGCAGGCGAATCCGGTACGGGTCGGGTGGACAGCCGGTCTGGTTGGGCTATTGCTTACCGCACTTGTGGCGGCTTTTGTCGGCTTTCTGAGCAACCGTTGGGTGGATCTGGAGAGACAGGTGTTGGTGCGTACGGCGGAATTGCAGGAAGCCCAGCAACGATTTCATACGATCCTGGATGTTACTGGGACAAGAATCGACATCATCGACTCCGAATACAACTTGCAGTATGTCGATCCGGGTTGGCAGAAAGATCGAGGCGATCCGACGGATCGAAAATGCTATGAATATTTCATGGGGTATGATCAACCGTGCGAGGACTGCCTGGCCGCCCGTGCCCTGGAGACCCGGCAGGTTCTTATCGCCGAAGGACAGTTGACGCCGGAGAACGAGCATATTTTCGAGGTGCACCGGATTCCGTTCCAGGATCATACCGGACGCTGGTTGGTTGCCGAGTTCAGTGTGGACATCGACAGGCGGAAGCGGGCAGAAGAGGCTCTGCGGGAAAGCGAAGAACGCATGGAACTTGCTTTGCAGGGCGCCGATCTCGGAACGTGGGACTGGAACATTGTCACTGGCGAGGTGATCTTCAACAAACGCTGGGCCGAGATTGTGGGCTATTCGTTGGATGAGATCGAACCGCATCTGAGCACCTGGGAGAGACTGGTCTATCCCGACGACATGCCGGGTGTGATGGAGGTCCTCAATGCCCACCTGGAGGGGAAAACGGAGTCCTACGAGGCCGAGCATCGCCTGATCCACAAGTCGGGCAACCTGGTTTGGATTCTCGACAAAGGCCGTGTTATCGAGCGCGACAGGGATGGCAGGCCACTCCGCGCCTGCGGTACACATCTGGATATCACCGAGCGCAAACGGGCGGATGAAGCATTGCAGCGAAGACTGGCTTACGAGCGCGCTGCCGCGACCTGCACCGGCATTCTTGCGGAACCCACTTCCCTGGACGACCAGCTGCCGACGGTCTTGAGAATCCTGCGTGAGGCAGCCGGTGCCGATCGGGCCTACATTTTTCAAAATGAGGATGATCCCGAAAGAGGGTTGTGCATGAACCAGATCTATGAATCGGTCGCCGAGGGTGTTTCATCTCAGATCGACAACCCTGTTTTCCAGCATCACCCCTATCAAGAGGGTGCGTCTTTTGTGCTGTCGGCGCTCGCGGAACGTCGCGCCCTGGCGCGTGTCACATCCGAATCGGAGGAACCACTGCGGACGGTTCTGGAAGCGGAGGGCGTTCTTTCCTTCTTGCTTCTTCCGATCTATTGCGGAACGGAATTCTGGGGGTTCATCGGGTTCGATGATTGTACGACTGTTCGAGTCTGGCAGGAGGAGGACACCAATCTCTTGCAGGTCGTGGCGGACAGTGTCGGGGCGACGATTCTACGCAAGAAGGCCGAGGAACAGCTGCGGCTCCAGGGGCTTGTTCTGGATCAGATCCAGGATCGAGTGACGATCACCGACCTGTCGGGTGTGATTACTTACGTGAATGAATCAGAGACCCAGGCATTTCGATGCACCCGCGAAGATCTTGTCAGCCACAGCACGGGGATTTACGGTGAAGACCCGGAACGGGGAGCCACACAGAAGGAAATCCTCGAAACGACGTTGCGGGACGGCCACTGGCGGGGTGAAGTGGTCAACTATGCGGCGGACGGCCGTGAATTCTTCTTGGACTGCCGGACACAAGTTGTTCATGACCCGCAGGGGAATCCCATCGCTTTATGTGGGATTGCCACGGATATTACCGACCGCAAGCGCGCGGAAGAAGCACTCCGGCGCCGACTCGACTATGAACAGGCCGCCGCGGATTGCGTGGGGATTCTCCTGGAATCCTCCGGTCTCGATGACCGGCTTCAACCAATTCTCGATATTCTGCTCAAAGCCGTCAATTGCAGCCGTGTCTATGTGTTCCAGAATGAGCACGACCCGGAGGCGGGAATCTGTATGACCCAGACGCATGAGGCAGCCTCAGAGGGAATCGCACCCCAGATCGATAATCCCGTTCTGCAACATCTGCCGTACCGTGACAGCGCACCATCCCTGTTGTCTGTCTTGCAGGATCGTCAATCCTACGCCCGAATCGTGGCCGAAATTGACAGCTCGGAACGGGAGGTCCTGGAATCCCAGGGTATCTTGTCCATCCTCATCCTGCCCATCCATTGCGGGGCGGAGTTCTGGGGATTCATTGGATTTGACGATTGTTCATCCGTCCGGCGCTGGCAGGAGGAGGACGCAAACCTTCTGCAAGTCGTGGCGGACGGTATTGGTGTGGCTGTCCAGCGCACACGCGCGGAAGAAGCGCTGCGGATCGCCCAGAGAGAAAAGAACCTGATCCTGGAGAATATCGCCGAACATGTTGTATACCATGACCTGGATCTCGGCATCATCTGGGCCAACGCCGCCGCCGCCGCATCGGCCAATACAACTCCGGAAGATCTGATCGGGAGGAAATGTCATCAAGTCTGGCGAGGGTCGGACACGCCTTGTGAGTATTGCCCTGTCGAACCGGCCATCCGAACCGGTCGTGTGTGCCGTGCGGAGGTGATCTCCCCGGACGGGCATTGCTGGAGTATTGCCGGCTCTCCTGTGCGGGATGACAACGGAGACATCATTGGGGCTGTCGAGACCACTCTGGATATCACGGATCGCAAGCGTGCCGAAGAGGCTCTACGGGACTCGGAACAACGGCTGGCGGATATTTTCGACTTCCTGCCGGATGCATCCTTTGTGATCGACATGAATGGGAAGGTAATGGCCTGGAACCGGGCTATGGAAGAGATGACCGGGATCAAGGCCAGGGACATTCTGGGGAAAGGCGACCATGAATATGCGCTGCCGTTTTACGGGATTCGGAGACCGATTCTCATCGACTTGGTACTCACACCCGATGAGGAAGTTGAAAAGAAATACCACTTCGTGAAGAGAGAAGGCAATATCGTTCTGGCGGAAGCCGATGTCCCTGTGCGGGGGGAAATGCGCGCCCTTTGGATTATCGGGAAACCTCTGTATGACAGTGGCGGCAATATCGTGGGCGCAATTGAGTCCATCCGTGACATCACCGACCGGAAACGGGCGGAGGAGGCTCTGCGCAACTCGGAACAACGGCTGTCGGATATTTTCGATTTCCTGCCCGATCCGACCTTTGTCACCGATATGAATGGGAAAGTGGTTGCCTGGAACCGGGCCATCGAACAGATGACCAAGATCCGGGCCGAGGACATTCTGGGGAAAGGCGACTATGAATATGCGCTACCGTTCTATGGGATTCGAAGACCGATACTCATCGATCTGATATTTACGCCCCATCCGGAGGTGGAGAAGCAATATCGTTATTTGGGCAGAGACGGAGATGCCCTTTGCTCGGAGGCCGATGTCCTCATACAGGGAGCGGCGAGGACGATCTGGGGGATAGCCAAGCCTCTATACGACAGCGGCGGCAGCATCGTGGGCGCCATTGAGTCCATGCGTGACATCACTGATCGCAAGAAGGCAGAAGAGGCGCTGCTCAATTCGGAACGGCGACTGTCGGATATCTTCGACTTCTTGCCGGATGCGACATTCGTGATCGATACGAATGGAACCGTAGTTGCCTGGAATCGGGCGATCGAGGAGATGACCGGAGTAAAGGCCGGAGATATTCTGGGCAAGGGCGATTACGAATATTCAGTGCCATTCTACGGGATTCGGAGACCGATTCTGATCGATCTGGTATTTCTGTCCGACAACGAGATCAAGGACAAATACCATTTTGTCAGGAAGGAAGGAGACACTGTTTTTGGCCAGGCCGATGTCCCCGTACGGGGTTTGAACCGGATTCTGTGGGGTGTGGCAAGGCCTTTGTATAACAGCGGCGGGAATATTGTGGGCGCGATTGAGTCCATCCGTGATGTCACCGAAAGCGAGCGGGCGGAGGTCGCGCTGCGCGAAAGCGAAGCGCGGGTCAGGAGAAAATTGGACGCGATCCTCGAACCGGAGGGAGATATCGGGACTCTGGAGCTGAGCGATATTCTTGATATTGAAACAATTCAATCGTTGATGGACGAATTCAATCGCATCCGGCATTTCACACTCGCGGTCATTGACCTTCAGGGGAAAGTCCTCGCGGCCTCCGGATGGGAAGACATTTGCACACAATTCCATCGAGTTCACCCGGAAACGCTCCAAAAATGCAACGAAAGCGACATGGAATTGACCCGGGGAGCCACGGAGGGGGCGTTCAAACTCTACAAGTGCAAAAACAATCTTTGGAGCACTGCGACTCCCATTATTGTAGGCGGAAAGCTTGTGGGGAATATGTTTCTAGGACAGTTCTTCTATGATGACGAAGAGCCGGATGTCGATCTGTTTCGTCGCCAGGCACAGCAGTACGGATTTGACGAGGAGGAGTATCTTGCCGCGCTGGACCGCGTTCCCCGTGTAAGCAGAGAGATGGTGGACGCGCTCATGGCGTTCTTCGCGAAGTTCTCCTGGATGGTTTCTCATTTAAGCTATGGCAACATCAAACTCGCCCGAATCCTTGCGGAAAGGGATCATCTTTTGAATACGCTTCTCGAAAGTGAGACCATGCTGAATGATGCGCAGGAGATAGCCGGGATCGGTTCTTTTGTCTGGGATCTGCGGACTGATTCGGTTGAGTATTCGCGGAATATATTCTCGATGGCCGGTGTCTCGCCCGGCGATTTTCCTGGAAGCATGGACCACCTGGTTCGCACTTTCGTCCATCCCGATGACCGACCGCGCGTCGAAGAGGAAATGTGGAAAATGGTTGAGAGCCGTGAGACTTGGCCCCTGGAGTTTCGCGTGATTCGCCCCGACGCACAAGAACGGATCATCCAGTCCAGTGCGAGATTCATACCGGACGAAGAGGGGGGACCGAACAAATGTGTCGGATTGATCTGGGACATCACAGAACGGAAAGAGGCGGAAAAGGAAAAGGAGAAACTGCAGGCCCAGCTGCTTCAGGCGCAGAAGATGGAATCCGTCGGTCGCCTGGCCGGAGGTGTGGCCCACGACTTCAACAACATGCTCCAGGCCATCTTCGGATACACGGACATGGCGCTCGATCAGGTGGATCGGGAGCATCCGCTTTACAGTAGCCTTCAGGCGATCCAGAAAGCCGCACAACGCTCCGCCAATCTTACCCGCCAGTTGCTTGCCTTTGCTCGCAAACAGACTGTCAGCCCCCGTATCCTGGACTTGAACGACACCGTGACGGGTATGTTGAAAATGCTTCGGCGACTGATCGGCGAGGATATCGACCTGGCCTGGCTTCCCGCACACGAGCCCTGCAACGTGAAAGTGGATCCGTCCCAAATCGATCAGATCCTGGCCAATCTGACGATCAATGCCCGCGATGCAGTCAACGGGGTCGGCAGGATCACCATCGAAACAAACCCCTTTGTGTTCGATGAGGCTTTTTGCGCGGTACACGAAGGGGCGAAGCCCGGCAAGTACGTACTCTTGACCGTGAGCGATACCGGCTGCGGTATGGATAAGGAGACTCTGTTGCACGTCTTCGAACCTTTCTTTACTACCAAAGGAGTAGGCGAGGGAACCGGCCTGGGACTGGCCACCGTGTACGGAACCGTGAAACAGAATGACGGCTTTATAGACGTTTACAGCGAACCGGGCCACGGGACAACCTTCAAGATCTACCTGCCTCGATATGAGGAAGAGAGCGCCGTTGAATCGGTAGAACTCACTTTTGAAGCACCACCGGGCGGAACGGAAACTGTGCTGATCGTGGAAGACGATGAGGCCATCCTGAACATGGCCAGTGAGATTCTCGGACGTCTGGGGTATACGGTTCTGACCGCCAACACACCGCAGCAGGCGATTCAACGGGTGGAGGAGCACACCGAAACCATCCATCTGCTCGTTACCGATGTGGTCATGCCGGAGATGAACGGGAGAGTGTTAGCCGAACGCCTTACATCTCTCAAGCCCGGTTTCAAGTGCCTGTTCATGTCCGGCTACACAGCCAATATCATTGCTCATCACGGGGTAATCGAGGAAGGCGTGCGGTTTATCGAAAAACCGTTCTCGATTTACGGTTTGGCAAAACGGGTCCGTGAAGTGCTGGAAGGCTGACCGATTTCATTTTCCATACCGCCGGGGCGCACGGTTGTGCGCCCCGGTTCCGTATACGGGCGATTTTTCCCTTAATGCAACATCCACTGCTCGACCAAGACGTCCACTCCTTCCACTGTGATCGTTCCAGGATGGACTGTTACCGGAATTGCCGAGAAATTCGTGTCATACGCAACAGGATACAGGACACCGATCGGGTACACTCCGCTTTCCGCCTGCTTGTCTACTCCGAAGGTCATAGTCATAACAGGCGAATCTCCGTTAAACGCCGATGCGCGAATCCAATTCTGCCGAATCGGTACCCGATCGGACGGATAGAACTCGGGATTCACTGCAAAAAGCGCATTCTCGGTCAGCACGCCGGGCGATAGATCGAGTAGTCGCAGGTAGACCGGTTCGTACTCGACTCCGAATGCGAGATTCGCCACATTGATCGCTTCCGTGAGTGTCGCGTGGATTTCACAGGTTTCTCCTGCCTTCGCTTGAACGGAGTCGAGTGTCAAATGGACTGCCGCGGCAGCCAGGGTCCTTCCAGGATTCCCTTCGTCGGGCATTAAGGGATCGGTTGCCAGAGTCACCGATGCCGATTCGCCGGAGAGATACGATGGTCCTGCATCCGGCTGAATGGCATCTCCGAGCATATTCGTCAGTCGCCGTGGAATTGTTGCACCGGTTCCCAGTGAATACATTTCATAGCCGGACTCGCGGTTCGAAGCGAACAAGACCCGTCCACCCGAGCGGGTCCACGTGGGATCGGTATCGGAAGCGGAATAGTTCGTCAGGCGAGTGATGCTCTTGCTCGCGACATCGAGCAGGTAGACTTCCTCATTTCCGTCACGATCCGAGACGAACGCGATTTTCGATCCGTCGGGCGACCATGCCGGCTTGAGATTGTTGCCGACGGAATCCGTCATCCGAACTACTCCCGAACCGTCCGAATTCATCACCCAGATATCCACGGCTCCTCCTCGACTCGATGCAAATGCAATTCTTGAGCCGTCCGGCGACCATACCGGATAGCGATCCACCGCGTCATTGTCGGTTAATCGCACGGGATCGGAGAATTGTAATTCCTCAGTTCGACCCAGGTAGATTTCCGGATTCCCGCTTCGGTCGGACACGAACAGGATTCGATCTGTGCCGGCCAGCCAATCGGGATCATAATCGGGGGACGCATTCTCAGTAATCTGGCGGACCTCCGACGTATTTCGATTGAGAATCCACAGGTCCGGATTCCCGCTTCGATTCGACACGAAGAGAACTTCACTTCCATCCTGGGAGATTTGCGGATCATAGTCCTCCGCCGGATGATTCGTCAGCTGGAGGGGGACTTCTTCATTGGTTAGTTTCAGGAACACATCTTGTCCCTGGCCTGTACGAGAGGCGAATACGTAACTCCCGGCGGATTCCGTACGTCCCGCCAGATCGCTTGGCCCGAACTCCGATGTGTTCCCTGCCGGATCGATAACGATACCATGAAGATTCTCATCCGGTGGGACAAAGCCGGAGATGTAGAAGCACTTGTTAAAGACCAGGGAACTTCCCACCAATATTCGACCTTCATCCTCGTGGTCGGCATATACCTCTACAACACTCCCGTTCGGTGCGTCACACGTTCCAACGATATTGTAGCCTTCCCACGTCATGGAATTAACCGTCGGTGGGAGAATGCCCGTATTGCCGCCGTTGAGCGAGGCAATTCCCTTGCCGCCATTCGAGAAAATCGAATTCCTTGTGATTGTGTTTCGAAGGCTGCTTGGTCCGTCCACAACGACACCGTGTGCTCCGTTATCCGATATATGGTTCCGTTGAATCAGGTTTCCACTTGCACCCCCGGAAATACGAATGCCCACCTGTTGATTCGAGCGGATTCGATTGTCGAAGATAGAGACCGTGCAGGCATTATTTCGAAGTTCGATTCCTACAACGTTCCCATTCGATCTTGTGTCTGTCTCATCCCCCTCCGGTTCGCCAATGTTGTTATTCACGATGGAGACACCGCTGTTCTCTCCCTCAATCAGAATCCCGACGTCATGCGGAGATTCGATATGGTTCCCCTCTTGAGGCGATGGGCCACCGATTCGAATCTTTCGACCCGAATGGATATGAATACCATACGGCTGTTCTAAAAAGGCCTCATCGGGTGCATAATACGGTTGGTTAACGACATTCTTATTAACAATCAGGCTGGACGTTATTGCAACATTCTGCGTATTTGCGCCGGTAACAAATATTCCGGCTGCACCGTTTCCGGCCACGATCACTCCCTTACCCGCATCCCCGATGAATACATCCTGTGCATCACTCACGAGGATGCCATAGTTATTGTTATTTTGAATCAGCAGTCCATCGTACAATTGTCTGCCTAAGAGTGTAACATTCCGACAATCGGCGAGGAGATACCCGGCCCCCCTGTTGGAGTCGGCATCGGAACGATTGAATACGGTATTGACAGAATCTTCTGCGACCACGTATCCATTCTCTTCATTCCGGGTGGCGCTGCACAGGCGGATCGTTGTATCTACAGAGTTCTTTCCGAGTAATCCATTTGTCCTATTCCAACCGAGTGCCGTTTCCTCCAGAAGGACCGCGGTACAGGATTGAATGACACAGCCGGACCCACCGTTCAGATACGCGGCAGATCCGACGATCGCCGTTCCGGTACAGGACAACATTTGGATTCCATTCCGAGTTGATTCCATCACATAGACGGACTCGATACGGTCTTCGCGGGAATTCTCAACTACTATGCCGTCGCCTTTGCTGAAGAAAATATTTTGTCTCTGAATCAGATTGCCTGCGGTATTCTGCATCTCAAAGGCACAGTCATGACCGAGGATATAATTCCGATCCAGAAATCCGGACTGTGCATTTTGCAGGAGAATTCCCGTGCCGGCATTGTCGGGATCGACGTCATTCATTTGGAATCCGTAATACTCCGGCGTCAGGACTATCGTTTGGCAACCAATGAGTGTGTTATGAATGAAGAACGGGATGCGCGTATCGCCGACTCGCGGCTCAACATCAACGATTGAGACTCCACCCAGGCCATTCCCCTTAAAACGGCCCTGGACGACTTTATTTGCAAAGGACTGGTTCTCGATGCGCAATCCCCATCCGGCGTTGTTCCCTGCATAGCAATTCTCAATGAGGTTCGCCTCTGTGTTTGGGCCGGTTATCGTGATTCCATTACCCCCACGATACAGGATATCGATCCAAAGAAGATGATTTCCGCTTGCCCCTCCTTGAAAACAAATGCCGTCTTGGCCACATTTCATTGTGCTGGTGGGGGAAAAACTGCAGTATTCAATCAGATTTTCGGTCGTTCCCTCGCCCTCAACTAATATTCCGTGTCCGGCGATAGTGCTCTCAATCTGGCACTCATCAATCCAGGTATTATTCGCGCCGTCTCTCATGTGAATACCGTGCTGGGGGCTGCCGTCGTAGAAGGGATCCTCGACGGACTTGATTAGGCATTGTGTGAATTGATTGCCCTCTGACGCCTGGCCGCTCAGGGCGATTCCGGCCTGTTCCCCGGAGAACCGGGAGTTCGTAATGGGATTATGAGGCGAATCGGCAATGAAAATTCCGTTCTTGAGGTTGTCGGTTGAATAAACGGTAATGAGCCTGTTGTCTGCGGCCCCCTTTGTAAACGCAAGACCGCTTTCGCCGCACTCGCTGACGGTGGTATCGTAGATTTCGTTGAGTTGGCTACCCTCGATCAGGATTCCATTCTGAGCGCACCCGTCGACCGCCACATGATCAATCTTGTTTCCTCCGTCTCCACGAATTACGATCCCATTTCCGGCGGCTCCTTCTATCTGAAGTTCGTAAAAGAAGTTTCTTGCACCGTTCTGTACCACAATGGCGTCGTACTGGCAGCCCACGAAACGGGCGTCCTCTATACTGTTGTCGTCTCCCAGGATTGTGAGAGCCACACCGAGAGGGGCACTGATCACATCGGCTATCACACGGGAGCTATTGTAAACTTGCAGACCGTTTCCCCCCAGAATGAGAGTTGTTGAGGAGCGCATCTCCAGGTCATCGTCATTTCCAAGGATGAGATTTACTGCTCGGAATTCTGCACTATCGCCGCTTTGCACGATTCTGTCGGCAAAATCCTTGCCGCCTTGGCCGGCCTGACCCTCGATCCAGTCACCTTCTTCGTAGTCTGCCGTGCTGTAGTCGAGATCGACGGTTCGGACAAGGTACTCCTGGACGCTTCCATCCAAGTAATGGGAGACCTCAACCTCACGTCTATATTCCTTGCCGATAGTACTTGGGGTCTGTTCCGGGGGATCCGTAACCCCTTCATACCATTGCGTTTCCCCGGAGACGGGGTCCAGACGCTGGTGCCAGTGTGTGCGGACGGTTTCATTCTTGTCGTCCCACTCTCCTTCCCAGGGATTAAGATCCCCGCGACCAATGGCGGCCGCCTCGTCCAGGCTCAGCTTGCCGTCCGGTTTCGGACCGGACTCCGTTGAGGTGACACTCATCTTCCAACCTTGCGGAAGAGAAACCGTTCTTTGCTCGCCGATGCCCGGCGCCCGGGTGATGTTCACGGACTGGGACTGTCCGGACGGATTCCATACGGAAAGGGCCATGGGTTGGCCTACTGGGACGAAGTCGGGCATCCGGAAAGTCAGGGTCGTACCCCCAACGGTCTCGACGGCAATATCCCGTATGAAATACCCTTCGCTTTGGAACCGCAAAACGACGGCTTCCCGTTCGTGCCCGAAGTATTGTCCGCGAATGGTTACACGTTCCGCCAGTTTCGGCCTGGGGGGAATGATCTCCTGGATTACCGGCAACGCAGGTATCTCGAAATTAAACGCAGTGGTTTCGGCATTGTCGTTTTCGGGAGATACAATATAGACAGAGTGATGAAGGCTGGGAGAGAGATCGGGAACGCGGGTCACGATCTGTGTGTCTGTCCGCTCCAGAACTGCAGATTCGACTCCGTCAAAGGTGACTCTGTCCGGGAAACCGGGATCAGTGGCTTCGAATGAAAATCCCTTGATCGTTACCGTTGTGCCCCCATAACTACCGTACAGTGGATGGTTCGAGTCTTTTACAGCAGGAAATCCCTCCGCCGGTTCGACAGATGTAATTCTGGGCAACCGCCGGAAGAGGAACTGTCCGGGGGCTTCGACGTCATGCAGAGAGCCGGTCGTTGCGATAACAAGGGTGTATTGCTCCCCGCTTCGAAGCCCTGCGGGAACACGGAAATCCATCTCACTGCGGTTTCGAACGGCGGTCACTTCCGCCTCAACATCTCCCGATAGGGTTCCTCCTCGGAACGAAACGAAGTTGTTCTCCGGATTCGGTCCGAATCGTTCTCCCTTCAATGTCACAACGGCTCCTTGCCCGGCTTCCACCGGATCCATGGCCGTAACCGAAGGAGAGAAGGGATCGCCGGTTACAAGGAGGATAGTCTCCACCGGCGAGGGACCGGTGGTAATCTCCAGACCAAGCGGATTCGCCATGTAGCCAAGGAGTCCCAGTAACCGTTCTCCGAATCGGCCCGCAGAAGAAAATTTATCGAGGACCCCTAACAGGACGTTGGCTCTTTCAAAAGCTACTTTGCATGTACTCTTCAGTTTGTCCTGTACCCATTCGGTATGGACGCCTCCCTGTGGCGCGGTGGATGCCACCGCCTTGGCTGCTTCGACAGACACTCGGTAGATTTCCTCAAAAACCTGTCCGATGCTCAGGGCGTCCGGCCGGATTGTGGCCAGATCCTGCGATAGTTTTCGGCTGCAATTCTGAATGGCTTTCTTCATCGCCGCGCGCCACCATGCCTTGGAATCGGCGGTGCAGAGATCCCAGCAATCCACTGTGGCAAGCACGATATTGATCGCGGTAGCGTAATAGGCGGAGGACCAGCCTCCGGGCGTGTTGGGAATCACGGGTATCTCTTCCTGGTGGACCTCCAGTGGACTCCAGAACACTCCGCTATAGGCATTCAGTACGTATACGCAATCCGGGGTATTGGCTTCCAGAGGCAAGGCATTGCCGGTGGGGTAAAAGGTATCGACAATAGTATTGATCCCCATGTCGACAGCCGTGTAGAGAATATCGATCTTGGAGGTCCACAAATTGGAGGCAATCGTTGTGCTGAGGTTGTTGCCGATGGTCTTGATGGAACGCATTCGGAGTTGG
This sequence comes from Candidatus Omnitrophota bacterium, assembly GCA_029568995.1. Lineage (GTDB taxonomy): Bacteria > Hinthialibacterota > Hinthialibacteria > Hinthialibacterales > JAKPRU01 > JAKPRU01. The sequence continues at coordinate 16,696 of JAKPYU010000715.1, forward strand.
CGGAACGGCTCGTTGATTCCGCAGGGAAGGTCTTGCGGATCGAGACGGTCGAGACGGACAAACCAATCCACGGGGCTGTAGTTCATATCCAGTGTCGGGAGTAGTCCCTGGGAACCGTAAATGTCATGGACGTATCCGGCGCTGGTGAAGTCCCGGTCAACTCCCACAAGTTGAACAGCGGTTCCTGCGCCACCATTTGCAAGGACTGCCGCTGATGAGGCAAATGAACGGTTAGTCAATGCAGATCCGGAAGGGGCAGTACTAAATAAGGAGTCGAGTTTCCGAAGCGGATTCTTGCCTGTTCCGCTCTGTACCGGACGCAACCCGTCCGCTCCCACCGTGTATACAAGGGCGGCAGGCATTGCGTTCAGCACGGCAGCGACCGCCTTGCCCCAGGCAGACTCCACGGCCGGATCATTCAGCCCGTCTACCCCCAGGGGATAACGCTCGGTAACGACTCGGGCGAGGTCCTGTACCTCCTGCAACCCGTCCATTATGCTGCAAAGCATTTGAACTGCAGCGGGATTGTCCGTGAGAAAGTACGGGTGCAGAAATACGAGCGCTTTCGCAGTGCTGAGGGAATCGACTCGTAAAGTGGATGATTGCCTGTTTGCGGAAGGGACAGCGCCGTCCGTGAGGTTGGGGACCCACAGGCTCATATACAGATGATTCCCTGTTCTCTTCGGAACCGCCGCGATCAGGGCCACTCGATTCTGCGGTAGAGAAACAGTGAAGTGCCCACTGTCGGCGATAGTGGATTCCATGTACGGGGATGTAATCACGAAATCCGTCGGATTCAGTCCCCCATCCAGTACCACATCACCTTCCATCTCGGTCGTAACTACAAATTCCCACGGGCTGACTGCAGAACCGCCGGGGGTCCGAATCGAGAACAGGCCCGTGGAGGCTCCATCGGGGACTTCCGTAATAATCCGTGTTCCTGAAATTTCGAGAATGGGTGCCGGAATGTCTCCGAGGAGGAGTACATTCTCGCTGGCCAGGCTCGCGATGAAGTTCGCGCCGGTGATTGTCACTTTGGTCCCGACCGGGCCACTCAGCGGCTCAAAGTCATCAATGTGTGGCGCGGAATCGGATAAATTTCCATTCAGTTCGATTTCCGGCAGGAGACCGACCGTATAACGCAGGATCTTCTCCGCGTCCTCGTGGCTCAGGCGACCGTCGCCTAGATAACGCCCGCCGGTTCCGGGAAACGGCGATACATCGCCCTGGTGGACCACAATATCGGAAGCCTGTTCGTACCCCTCCACACTCCGCATGATCCGGAGGGCATCCCGCCCGTCGATGATCCCATCGCCGGTTGTGTCGCCCAGCGTGGATGCTTCAGTCGATTGCCCCCGGCAGGATGGACCGATCAGCATTATGAGGAGCACCAGGGCTGCAATTCGGACCAAAGGGTGAGCGAGCGGAAGGATTCCTGTTCTGGATGGTTTCATGGTCTTGTCCTCCGGTAGTTCGGAGTCGATTGGTGGGACACCAAAGGGTGAGAAGAGATTCCGGCGGGTTGGTTGAGGTTCCGTGTGACATGGACGAATTGCCCGTAATCACTGACTTACTGGAAAGGAGTTTACCATACTTGCCGACCTTTAGGGAAGATGCAGAATTTGCCCCGTTTCCGGAGTCTGTCGAAGGACGGTTTCCCAAACCTGTCGAAGAAGAGGGACAGACAGAAAATCCTCTCCCCCAGAGATATGGCACTCCGATGAACCCATGCGATCAGTCTGCCGACAACAAATGGTTTCCTGAAAAAATTTCAGCATCAAAATGTTCCGATTTCAGGGTCGATGCAGCCTGGATACCATGTGTAAAGGGTATGGTGTGGTTGCGCCAACGCAACATTCCAATGGGGATTAGAGAATAATCCAATAAAGCGGATTGCTTTTCCACGTTCTGACTTCACATGGAATCCCGAATTCTGGGGGGATTTTGTTGGGAGTACGTAAGTCCAGTCTTTTCAGGTACTGGGGAGG
>JAKPYU010000717.1 GCA_029568995.1 Candidatus Omnitrophota bacterium
CAGCCGCATGATTCTCGACGTCGAGACGGTGTATATGAGCGTGGACTCCAGACAACGCTTTTCGGACGTCCTCAACTTTCTGCAGAACGCCGCCGAGACCGGTTACGATGTTTCCACCGACGATGTGCTTCAACGACCCGATGCCGTCACCGTGTCGACCGTTCACAAGATGAAAGGTCTCGAATTCCCTTGCGTTTTCGTGGTTGATGTGGAAGCGCATCGGTTCCCCAAACGGAGGAGCAACTATTCGGGATGGCTGCCGCCGGGGGTCATGGCTGCAGCGATCAACCGCGGTGCATACCAGAGCACCCCGGATGAGGAAATCCGGCTCTTCTACACCGCGGCGACGCGTGCCGAACGGTATCTTTACATAAGCGGGGCGGAGAGTCTGCCGCAGGCCAGACGGGCAGCCCGCCGGTCTCCCTACGCGTTGCAGCTTGCGGCCCATCCGGCGGTGGTTCAAAACTCCGCAGGTCTTCCGGCCGGTCTTCTCCAAGCTCCGCCGCGCCGGAGGGTCGAGGATACCGATTACCCGACCAGCTTCACCGAGATCAGATACTACCTGCAATGCCCCAGGAGTTATCAGTTTCGGGAGCGCTACGGTCTCAACCCGGTCGTCCCCGAAATGTTCGGTTACGGCCGGACCGTTCATACATCGATCCAAAAGCTTCACGAGCTTCACCCGGACTCTCCGCCGGCGGAGAACCAAGTGGAGCAGGTTGTGCTGAAAACATTCCATTTGAAGCACGTTCCCCAAAGCGGCGATCCGGTGAACCGACCGGGCGCTTACGAGAATTCGAGAAATCGGGCGGTGGAAATCGCACAGGATTACGTCGCGTCCTTCCGCGGGGATTTCGAGCGCGAAAGACAGGTTGAAGCGGTATTTGAGATTCCGGCCTCCAACTGCGTCATCACCGGCTCGATTGATCTCCTGCTCCACGAGGATGACGATGGAAACATCCTCCAGGCCGAGATCATCGACTTCAAAACGATGGAAGGCGGAGAGACGCCGGGTGAGAACGACGACCTCGATTGGACCGAGCTTGCTTTACAGGTTCAACTATATGCAAGAGCCGCCGACCAGGTTCTCGGGCAGAATGCGAGAACAGGCAGTGTTCATCTTCTGAAGGACAACCAGAGAGTTGAAGTGCCGATCACCCAGGAGGCGGTGGATTCAGCACTCGCAAACATCGAATGGGCGGTCACAGGAATTCTCGCGTCGGACTTTCCGATGCGACCGCATCCCGACAAATGCTCCAAGTGCGACTTCCAGAAAATCTGCCCCGGAACGCCGCAAGGCTTTCAAGTCCTCACGACCACTCCCCCCGAGCTCCACCTGCCGGGGCGCAGGGAGATGGCCAGGGCTTTCAGTTTGTATCAGGGACAGGACTGATGCCGGACAACCTGACACCCGAACAGCGCAGCTACTGTATGTCCCGCATCAAGGGGAAGGATACGGGTCTGGAGGTGCGGGTGCGGTCAGCGCTTCATAGGAGAGGTTTGAGGTTCCGCAAGCACGTCAAAGAACTGCCCGGCAGGCCGGATATCGTCTTCAGCAAGGCTCGGGTCGCAGTCTTCGTGGACGGCGATTTTTGGCACGGATACCGATTCCCTTCCTGGGAGGACAAGGTCTCTGATTTTTGGAAAAAGAAGATAAACAAGAACCGGGAACGGGACGCCGCAAACCATCGGAAACTGCGGCAGATGGAATGGACGGTGATCCGCCTGTGGCAGCATGAAGTCGAAGAGGATTTCGATGCATGCATTGATCGGATACTCGCAGCGGTCCGCGGGCACGAAGAGAAAGCCAACTCAAATCAGGAGGTATGAAAATGTCGAAGCGCAAGACTTACCATGTGACACCCAATACCGACGGCGGCTGGAAGGTCAAGGAAGAGAAGGCATCAAGAGCATCCAGCAGCCACGATACGAAGGCGGAGGCTGTGGATCGAGCCAAGGAACTTGCGAAAAACCAGGAGCTCGGGCAGGTGGTGATCCACAAGAAGGATATGACGATTCAGACCGAGCACACCTACGGAAAGGACCCATATCCGCCCAAGGGATAAGAATGTGCAATGTGATGGAGGCGGCGCTGAATAATGAAGACACCGAAACATTCCCTGCGGAAGATCGTCAGCTTCT
>JAKPYU010000723.1 GCA_029568995.1 Candidatus Omnitrophota bacterium
GCACGGTGAGCATTTCAAAAAGCCGCTCCGGAAAGGACGGCTGCTGACTTCCGAGGTACATCCCCAGAATCGCCACGATCACAAGTGAAATGTGAAGGATATTCGCGGCGGTCTCCGCAGGAACGCCGGTCTCGCCCCCCAGTGAGGTGAGAATCGGAGGCGGAATCAGGAAAGGGTGCGCCAAAAGAATCGTCATCAGGATGAGCGAATGAGTCTTCTGCGGCAGATGGAACATCCTCAGAACGAATGAGGAGACAATCCACAAGGCAGCGGTATGGAAGAAAAAGAAGAAAAGAACCAGCCCCAGCTCCTTGTCCACTTGCATGGGCCGCGCCAAATTGAACAATAGATAGACTGGAAGAAAAAAGAACAGCAGGCAGGTCGCTACGGTCCGGTCTTCCATGCGCTGAGAAAAACGGCCGAATAGAATGCCCAACAGAACCGGGAGAAGGACGGGGCCGAGCGGTTGAACAAGTGCTGTGAAGGTCGAGATGAAGGCCATTTTGTTTGTGTTCGAGTTCGATCCTGAATGTCCGGAACGGATCGGTCTCGGGCCGTACCGAAGTTGTGTTGTTGGAACGTCTTATATCGTCTCAGGACTCCACCGCACGAACAACCGGAGTCCCCGCTAAAAGGTAACATGAAGTCCATCCGTATACGAGGGGCGAGAGAGCATAATTTACAGCGAATCGACCTGGATCTCCCACGAGACCGGCTGGTGGTGTTCACGGGAGTCAGCGGTTCCGGGAAATCCTCGCTCGCGTTCGACACCATCTATGCCGAAGGCCAGCGGCGCTACGTGGAGTCCCTGAGTGCCTACGCCCGTCAGTTTCTCGGGCAAATGGAAAAACCCCACGTCGACCTGATTGACGGCCTGTCCCCGGCGATTTCCATCGAGCAGAAGAGCGCGGCCAAGAATCCCCGATCTACGGTCGGGACCGTCACGGAAATCTACGATTATCTGCGCATTCTGTTCTCTCGGTGCGGAACGCCGCACTGCCCCGATTGCCATGAGCCGGTCGGCTCCCAAACCGTCGATCAGATCGTGGATCGTATTCTGGAACTGCCACAGCAGACGAAATTCATGGTTCTCGCGCCCCGGGTCCGTGAGCGAAAAGGCGAGTACAAAGACATTTTTGAAGATGCAAAGAAGGACGGATTCGTCCGGGTCCGCGTCAATGGAGTCATTCACGATCTGGAAGAAGAGATCGTTCTGGACAAACGCCTGAAACACAACATCGAAATCGTTGTAGACCGCCTGGTGATGCGTGAGGATATTCAATCCCGCCTGTCCGATTCGGTTGAGACCGCCCTGCGTGTCGGCGAAGGAACCCTGATTGTCTCCATCGTGGATGGCGAGGACCTGTTTTTCAGCGCAAAAAACGCCTGTCTCAAGTGCGGTCGTTCGTTCGATGAACTCAGTCCGCAGCATTTCTCGTTCAATCATCCTCTGGGCATGTGTCCGGAATGCGACGGGCTGGGCCGAAAGTTGGAGCTCGACCCGGACCTGGTTGTCCCCAACAAGCATCTCTCGGTTGTTGAAGGCGCGATCCATCCCTGGCGGAACCTGTTTGAGGGAAACAGCGATGCCTACTGGGCAAGGCAGATTCGAGGTCGCCTGCAAACGGTTGCCCGAAAGTGCGGATTCTCCCTGGAGACTCCCTGGGAAAAACTCTCACAGAAGGCCCAACAGGTTCTGCTGTATGGCGACAAGAAGAGTAAAGGAGGCTCCTATCACGGAATTATCCCGGAAATGGAGGAGTGGTACGCCACAACTTCCTCTGAGGGATTCCGCAGTTATTTGCTGGAGAATTTCATGCACCGCATCCCCTGCCATGTCTGCAATGGCGGGCGGCTTCGGGAGGAATCGCTTTCGGTTTATTTCAACGGGTGCGCGATTCACGAGGTCTGCGGGAGAAATGTGGCGCAGGCGCTGGACTTTTTCGAACATGTCACGCTCACGGCTCGCGAGGAGAAAATTGCGGGACAGGTTTTGAAAGAAATTCGAAACCGACTGCGATTCCTTTGCGATGTGGGTCTGAATTACCTGACTCTTGACCGGGCAGCTCCAAGCCTCGCCGGTGGAGAGGCGCAACGAATCCGTCTTGCCAGTCAAATCGGCAGCGCGCTGGTCGGCGTTTTATATGTACTGGATGAACCCAGCATCGGTCTGCATCAGCGCGACAATCGTCGCCTGATCGACACGCTCTGTCAACTCCGCGATCTGGGGAACACGGTCCTGGTAGTGGAACATGACCAGGAGATGATGGAATCCGCCGATTACATTGTGGATTTCGGTCCCGGCGCGGGCCGGGACGGAGGGCGGATTGTTGTCGCCGGGCCGCCCGATGCCATCCGCGCCTGCCCGGAGTCTCTCACCGGAGCCTACCTGTCCGGAACACGCAGAATCGAGATCCCCGAAAGCCGCCGCAAATCAAAGGCACAGTCCCTTTGTGTGATCGGCGCAGCGGAGAACAACCTGAAACAGATAGACGTTTCCATCCCGCTCGGCCTGTTCACCTGTGTCACCGGCGTTTCCGGTTCCGGGAAGAGCAGCCTGGTGCGGGAGGTGCTTTACAAGGCCCTGGCGCAGCAACTTCACGGCTCCAAGGTCCCCGCCGGTGAGCACAAGGAAATCAAAGGGATCAACAAGATCGATAAGGTCATCAATATCGACCAGAATCCCATCGGGCGAACGCCGCGTTCCAATCCGGCAACCTACGTGAAGGTATTCGATCCCATTCGTTCCCTTTTCGCCGAATTGCCGGAGGCAAAAGTCCGTGGATATAAGCCCGGACGGTTCTCGTTCAACGTACCCGGCGGTCGCTGCGAGGCGTGTGATGGGGACGGATTCAAGCGGATCGAAATGCATTTCCTCGCGGATGTGTTTGTCACCTGCGAAATCTGCAAAGGAAAGCGATTCAACCGGGAGACACTCCAGGTGAAATTCAAGGGGCGTTCCATTGCCGATGTCCTGGACCTGACGGTTACCGAGGCCCTTGAGCTGTTCGAGAATTTCCCACGAATCAGCCGGATTCTCGACACGCTTGCGGATGTTGGGTTGGACTACATCCACCTGGGCCAGCCTGCCCCCACTCTCTCCGGCGGAGAAGCCCAGCGCATTAAACTGGCAAAAGAACTCTCCCGCCGCGACACCGGGAATACCCTGTATATTCTCGATGAACCCACCACCGGCCTTCATTTCGAGGATATCCGCAAACTGTTGCGTGTTCTGAATACCCTTGTGGATCGCGGCAACACGGTCGTCGTGATCGAGCACAACCTGGATGTCATCAAGTGCGCGGACTGGATCATCGACCTGGGGCCGGAGGGCGGCGATGCGGGCGGCCGGGTAATTGCCGAGGGGACGCCGGAAGATGTCGCCCGCAACCGCAATTCCTTCACCGGCCAGTTCCTCAGAAGCATTCTGAATGGCAAGAAAAATCGAGTCTGAGGGAACTCCTCGGCCCGATTCCCAAGTCCACAATCTGCAATTCTTATGTTCCTTCTGTCCTTTTCTCTAATCCCCAATCCGCAATCAGCAATCCCCAATCAGACACTGCCCCCGCCCCTTGCGTAGCACTAATATCAATTTTATGCTACTCACACCAGAAATATCCTGGCACAATTCTATCAACAGTAAGGAGAAGTAACAGTGAAAAAGGTGGCGATTTTTGTTACGATTTCGGTGTTCGTATTCGCGGCGTCCGTAGGCTGGGCCGGAGATACGCTTTGGGAGCTCCAGGCGGTGAATGAGGATGGGACGGGTTCGCATCCCAAGGTGGGGGCAGCTCCCGATGAGGCCAACAAGGTGGTCATCGAGGGCATCTCCCTGGCTTCCACCGGCGAAATTGATGTGCCGAACAGTGAGTCCTTCGCATGGATCTCGCTCTGGGTGCAGGCCGAGGAAGGTCGAGGTGGGATTCAGGTATGGTCCGGTCCGTGGAGTGTCTCCGTTTGGGGAGTGTATTCCGTCCAGGCGGGCGACCGCGTCCGAGTCGAGGGATGGGTGGCAAACAATCGAGGGAAGGTTTTTGTGAACGACCGGCACAGCCTGGCCACCATGTGGTCATTGGAAGTCCTTTCTCATGGACCGATGCCCGAACCGGAAGTGATTCCCAGCATCGCCGCCTGCAACTACTTCGATCCGACACGGCAAGGGGGCGCGGAATACTATCAAACCCGCTGGGTTCGCCTGAATGGTGTCAGGATTGTCTCCGGCGAATGGGGTGCGGGGAACGAGATCATTCTTACCGATTCCTCCGGCGCGGAGTTGACCATGCTGCTTTCCTCACAGGGCACATTCGGGACCGCTCCGACAGGAACATTCGATGTGATGGGAATCTTCGATCAGGAAGATATGGAAACGCCTTTTCAGGACAGCTATCGACTCTGGGTCAAGAAAGCCGAGGATATACTGCCCCGGTCCATGGTTCCAGCATGGGATCTTTACGAGTGAGACAGACGAAAAGAATCTTTCGGGAAGAGGAGATCCACGCCGGACCGTCCGGGTTCCAACTCGGGCGGTCCGGCCGTTTGCCTGCATTTACCTTGATTGAACTGCTGATCGTGGTGGCAATCATCGGGATCCTGGCCGCCATTGCCGTGCCGAACTTCATTCAGGCCCAAATCCGGTCCAAAGTGGCCCGCGCCAAAGCGGATCTGAAATCCATTTCCACTGCGCTCGACTCCTATTACCTGGACCAGAAGGCCTATCCCATCGGACGGACTTTCTGCGCGGGTTCCATGAACGAAGTCGATGACTACAATATCTGTCCGCCTGAGATCACCAGCCCGGTGGCCTATATCAACGAACGCCCGCTTGATGTGTTCAATCCGGGTCGTCAGTACAAGTATCTTGCTCCCGGACTCGGATACAGCAACCATGTCTTGACCTACCTGACCATCTGGGTCCCGAAGGCTTTCCCGGCAGAAACCGGTCCCGACCAGGATCTCCCCTATTTCAGCCAGGAAGCATCGCCGGTGGATTATGGGATCTGGAGTGTCGGTCCCAAGGGCGCAAAGAGCTTCTGGGAATCGGATCTCGCTCATATCCCCGTACCGAAAC
>JAKPYU010000728.1 GCA_029568995.1 Candidatus Omnitrophota bacterium
ACGCATAAAACAAAGGGCATGGAGGCGGGCTTCGGCCCGCTTCTTTTTTAGGGGCATTGTGACGGATATCACAGAATTCCCGGCATCCCGGACTTATAGTATCATAAGTGGGATGAAGGAGGCCGTCATGCGCGTGAGATCTATCCTAAAAACCATCAGCATGTTGCTTTTCATTGTGCTTTTCACCACTTTGAGCCTGTCAGCGCAGGACTTCGTGGTAAAAAACATAACCGTGAACGACTCGCCCGGAACATTGAGCTGCGATGGCTATTATCATGACTGGCTTATAAAAGGCAATCAGGACGGAGCTATATCTCCCGGCGAAAGAGTGGCTTTAAGCATCGAAATAGAGAACCGGAGCGGTCTATCCGTTCCCTACCACGCGAGCTACCAGGATTCTCTCTACGCCATCATATCGGAGAACAGCCCGTATCTCATAGTGCACAGCCCCGATTGCCGGTTCTACGATGAGTCCCTGCCGAGCCATGTATGTCCGACTGATTGTCCTCCCATGCCGGGTTCCAGATATGCCACTCCCCTCGACCCGGGCGATACGGAAATAAACGCTGATCCGTTCATATTGGAAGTATCGCAGGATATCCCCTGCGGCCAATTTGTCGAATTGTCGATCACGATCTATTACTGTTTCACTCCGACAGGCGAAGGTTCTCCATGCGATATCAGACTTACTGAAACACACAGTTTCACGCTTCCTGTATTTTCTCTGGACAAAGCTTTCATGTCGACCTCCGAGTCGGAGCTGTTCCAGTCGTCCTACGATCACAAGATGGTCGCCTCGCCGACCAACAGCCGCGACATAGGGATCTTTTTCAGCCAGACCGGTTCAAGCCTCGGGACATATTATTCGACTTACAACCTCGACGGAACGATCACCGCCGGGCCGGTCATGGTCCATGACAGCAATTTGATCTACGGTTATGCGGCCGGAATATGGAACGATCGATCCTCCGCTTACCAGTTGCTTGTCCCCAATTCCAACTATTTAAGGGTTATCTCAGCCTCATACACCGGAGGAGACCCTCAGGACGTAAGCCTGAACTGGGTCTTTCCGACCGTGTCATCGATCTACAGCGTCTCTTCGGCGTACTACGATGACGAAACAGGTCCCGTCGAAAGAACGGTGGCCCTGGTCCAGGCGGACAACTACAATTCCTTCCTTCTGCAAATCGACGCATCCGATCCTTTCTCCCTGGTACAATATGCCGACCTCGTGGAACCCAACACAACTTCGACTCATTATTACAGCAGCATAGGGTATCTGCCCGGCGTGATTCACGAGACCGGAACGGACGGCATTGGAGAGGAGAATAGGCTTACCGATTATTCCAAGAGCTGGGAGAACGACCAGCACGACGGCAGGTATTTGAAAGATGCGATGGCTATGGACTACAAGATCAACGACACTGTTCATGGACCGCCGTCCTATCTCTCGGTGACCGGGTATCCGTCCAGCGGGAGTTATGAGATCTACACGCCTCCCTGTTACTACGTCGCCGCGGAATACCATGACATAGGATCATACGGCTCCCACGTGATAAGGATCTACAGGATCAGGGCCGACAGCCTTTTTTATCCGGCCGATTATTACGATATTCCGATCGACAACCTTGACAACAGCCAGTACGCGATGCCTTCTCTCGTAGTGGACCGCGAGAGCAGGGAGATCGTGGTTTTTTATAAGGACACCTTCGGCACCAGAAGCATTTTCGCTGCGGTTTTGTCAGAGTCGCTGTCTCCTATATTCCTGGATCTCCAGGTAACATCCCCGCAGCCTGACTGGGAATCGGACTGGCCGGTCGCTTCCATTGATTGCGGCAGAGTGTTTCTTGCCAACAGGGAGATGCACCTTGACACGCTGGGCGGCTACTCTCCCTCTTCAAGGATACAAGTATCCAGCTATGATCTCAGGAATCTTCTCACGAGCCAGACGCTGCCTGAACAGACGGAATTCGTTTCCGCGGAATGGGTGCACCAGAAAGACCTTTGTATCGCGGCGGTCGGAGACAAATCGTACCTCTTCTGGGACGATGCTCGAGGCAACGCGGGCCTGGACAAGCACAGCCTGCATTTTATAGAGACCAGGTGGCTGGACAAGGACGCTCCTTACAATATCAGCGCGAGCGATGACCCCATCATCTCGCATTCGTACGAGTATGTCCAGCATCCATCACTGGCGTGCAATGACGAAGAACTTGGCTGCCTGGCGGTATGGCTGCATGGATCATCCATCAGCGCTGACATCTGGGCTCAATACTTGGGCCTGGACGGATCTATGGAATTTCCTCTGCCGTGGCCGATAACAAGCACCGCAACCGCCACCGCGGATGCCCGGCCGGTCGTCCAGGTGCATAACAACAACTTCGAGATATTCTGGAGAGACCCCGCCGCAATAATGAAATTCAACGATTACGGAAGCATCACAACGCCCCTGATAACCCTGTCGGACAATCCTACTTTGTTATTCGACGTGGCACCGTCTTCGTCCGACGCCGACATCCTCCTCATAAAAGAACTTAAAGGCGCCGATGTTTCAATGAATCTTTATGTCGAAAAATGCTGGGAATCTGGAGGCTCTTGTCTTAAATACAACATTACGGAGTATCCGGACGGGATGGTTGAAATAATTTCAGCCGAAGTTGCCGTGGTGGAGGGAGCTGAAAACCCCTACGTCGTGGCCTGGCTGGAAAGGCAGGTTGGAATAGAAACGAGGCTGAAGCTTGCCTACCTCGATACATACCTGTCGCCGGCGGCGGGATACCCGGTCACACTCAAGCAATGGGACGGGTCGGGAGTAGGAACGACCGTGACAAGCTTTTCGATGGCCGCAAATTCAAATTATGTGGAGATACTCGTCCCGTCAATAACCTACGACTATTATGCGGAATTCGCCCTTCACGGTTATCCTCATCCTGTAGATCCGGCTTCTCTCGCGAACAATACGGATATTTTGCGGCACAGATATTATCAGGGTTTTTCAGTCACATCGCCCTATCTATTCCCGCATATCGACTGGAACGGAAGCAGCTTTGATTACTCCTGGGCAGAAGAGGGATCCAGCGGAAGTTCAGGAAGGGAACGGCTAATGTTTACGGGCCGGCTTGATGAATGCGGCGGTCAAATATCCTGGCCGGTCAGGGTCGCTTCACCCATCAGTTACATGTATCCTTCGCCGGAGAGCGAGGCGAATTACGCGTTCGTGTCAAATAAAAATGGAGGCCTGGCGCTTTATTTCCAGGGGTCGGGATCGCTTGAATCTAATGTATATTCGGCAGGGCTCTCCTGGGAGAACAGCGCGATGTCATGTTCGTTGTACAATGTTCCCCCAACCGTATCTTCCGACGGCCCATACTCGATCGAGTATGGAAGCGGTGTGACTCTGCTGGGATCAGCAGCCGACGACACGGCGATGGGCGATTACATATCCAGCGCCAAATGGCAGGTGAACGGGAAAGGCGTTTTTAATTCTGCGTCTCCCGTGATAAGTTTTGAACAGCTCCTGCAGAACGGCGTCAACAAACCACAGTCAAGTGCTTATCCGCTTGTATTCACGGCGACGGACCGCCACGGTTTGACCACCCCCGTATCGGACGAATTGTTCGTGAGGGATACTGTTCCCCCTGTCACCGCGGTCGTCTACCCCGACGGAGGAGAGACGCTCCGAGTGGGCGGCAGCTATACGATAATGTGGACGGGATCGGACAACTACCAGTTGGATCATTTTAATGTTTACTATTGCACTGACTGGAACGGAGACCCTGATACGGCCAATTGGATAAAAATCAACCCGTCGAACATACCCGGAACTCAGTTCTTCTACGACTGGACGATCCCGGATGATCTATCTTCGACCTGCAGGATAAAAGTGGAAGCGTTCGACAAAGGAGTTCCGGCTGTCAAGATGAATTATGACACGTCGGAGAACAATTTCTACATCGTCCAGGCGACTACGTCTTCGATAAAGACTCTGATCCTGAGGAGTGCCGACAGGCTGGAGCAGTTCTACCCGGGACAGGCTACGCTGGTTGGGGAGAAGCTTGCGCAGCTGATGGTGAACGGGAAGGTGACCGGCTTCATCGTGGAGCTGGACAGCATACCGGGGCTTTCGACGCTATACGACACCTGGGACGGCGAGCCGACGAGCGTGACCAAAGCCAACGCGGTGGCGGAGGCGATAAGGGCTTATGTCGCGAACCTGGTGCGGACGGACTACACGAACGTCGAATACCTTGTGATCGTGGGC
>JAKPYU010000743.1 GCA_029568995.1 Candidatus Omnitrophota bacterium
GGAAGCGCTGCGTGGGCTTGTCGGGCCGCTCGGTTCCCTGGCCGCAATGGATCGCGCGGAGGAGATCCTGGATCGTGCCGTGACAGATCGTGTTGCCCTGGACTGGCGCGGACGGATCTTTGAGCTGGCCGAGGCTCTATATCAAAGCATTCGAATGCAGCTGAGCGTTCCCAAGTACAAGGCCATCCATGTGGAACGAGGCGCGCATCTGGATCTCATCGACCGGGCGCTGAACAACCGGGAGTGGCTCAAGAAACGGTTCTCCGAGCTGCGCGCACTTAACGCCGAGCCGGAACGCTTGAAGGGCATTGACGAGATTGTCAATTGGACCGATCCGGGTCCCGGCGGCTTTTACGATGACTTGGGGAACCTCACCTGCCAGCCCCATCTTCTGCGCGGACTTGGACCGGAAACGGACCCGGAATACCGGGCATCTTCCCGCGTCGGCTTTCGATCGAATCCCGATTATCGCATCTCGTGGCAATGCTTTGCGGAATCCGTCTATGAAGCCCCTCTTCAAATGAAATACTCTGACCTGGACCCGAATGCACAATACAAGATCCGTGTGGTCTATGTCGGCGACATCCGGCGAAACAACCAGGATTTAAAGATTCGGATGGTGGCGGATGAAATCGAGGTTCATCCCTATATCCCCAAAGAATATTCTGCTCGCCCCGTGGAGTTTGATATTCCGGTTGATGCCACCCGGGACGGTAAACTCCTGTTGAGCTGGTACCTGGAACCCGGTTCCGGCGGATCGGGGCGCGGATGCCAGGTGGCGGAGGTATGGCTTATGAAAGTCCCCCCGGCATCGGGTTCACCAGAATCGGCGCGTTGATTTTTCTCGCCGTGAATTGCCGAAGAAATGGAGGGCAGGATTGCGGGACGGCGTCTGGGATTTGTGCCATTTACTCTGGCTTGCCTAATCGACCTGAGTGAATTACCCTCTATAGACTCAATAGAAACAGAACAGAATTCTCGGAAAGGGCTTACAGGATGGTATTTGATCTCTCCTCTCACGGGATTACCGTCAAGAATATTCACCGGAATCTTTGTGTGCCTCGGCTTTATGAGATGGGTCTTCAAGAACCGGGATGCACTATCGCAGATACCGGCGCGCTGATTGCCTATTCCGGGGCCAAAACCGGGCGGAGTCCTCTCGAAAAACGGGTTGTTGAGGAAGAGCTCAACAAGGAGAACGTATGGTGGGGATCGATCAATATCCCGATCAGCGAAGAGGGATTCGCTGTCAACAAGGAAACCGCGATTGATTTCCTGAATTCCCGACCGCATCTCTTTTGCGTGGATGCCTTCGCCGGGTGGGACACCCGGCATCGCATCAAAATGCGGGTGATCTGTGCGCGGGCGTATCATGCGCTGTTTATGCACAACATGCTGATTCGTCCCACACCGGAGGAATTGGAGAATTTCGGTGAACCGGATTGGGTTTTGTTCAACGCCGGGCAATTTCCGGCCAATTCGCACACGCCCAGCGTGACCAAAAAAACAAGCGTGAATCTCAACCTGAAAACCCGCGAACTGGTTGTCCTCGGCAGTGAATATGCCGGGGAGATGAAAAAGGGTATTTTCACGGTCTTGAATTACCTGCTCCCGAAGGCGGGCGTGCTTTCGATGCATTGTTCCGCCAACGAGGGACGAGATGGAGACACGGCTCTCTTCTTTGGCCTTTCCGGAACCGGGAAGACCACCCTTTCCGCGGACCCGAAACGGAAATTGATCGGCGACGATGAACATGGATGGACGGATGAAGGAATCTTCAATTTCGAGGGCGGCTGCTATGCCAAGGTGATTCGGCTCAGCAAGGAAGGCGAACCGGATATCTGGAAGGCGATTCGGTTCGGCACGGTTCTGGAGAATGTGATTTACGACAAGCAGACCCATGTTGTGGATTATTATGACGGTTCGATCACAGAGAATACGCGTGCTTCCTATCCGATCGAGCACATGGCGGATGCCAAAATACCTGGTATGGGCGGGCATCCGAAGAATGTTATTTTCCTGACCTGCGATGCGTTCGGAGTCCTCCCTCCGGTCAGCCGGTTGACCGAAGGACAGGCGATGTATCATTTTGTGAGCGGATATACGGCGAAGGTGGCCGGAACCGAAGTGGGGATCACGGACCCGGAAGCCACGTTCTCCGCCTGTTTTGGAGCCGCCTTCCTGGTTTGGCATCCGACCGTGTATGCGGAATTGCTCCAGAAACGATTGCGTGAATACAAAGCGACGGCATGGCTGGTCAACACCGGCTGGACCGGCGGACCTTTCGGAGTCGGCTCCCGGATGAGCCTTCCGCAGACCCGGGCGATTATTGATGCCATCCTGGATGGAAGTATCCACTCCGTTGAATTCGATGAGAACGGTCTCTACGGAATGGCGATTCCCAAAACTCTCAAGGGAGTGCCTCAAAACGTCCTTCATCCGCGAGAAACCTGGAAGGATAAAGAGGCTTTTGACAGGCAGGCTGCGAAATTGGCGGCTCTCTTCAGCAAAAACTTCACCAAATATGAAGACAAGGCAAGGGAGTCTCCCGATATCAGCGAGGCGGCGGCAAAAGTGAAGGCATATTGTCGGTAGAACACACGTCGCCCGCAAATCATGTTTGCGCTCCAGGGATTCGGCACGAATGTTTCGTACCCGAAACAAACCAGGCAGAGAGGTGGAATATCGGATTCCGCCGGATATTCAGCTGATCATCGTGGATGCACACGACACGATCTTGAAGCGGGATATGTCTCATGTGCAGGGGCCACTGTTCGGGGATCCGGAGGAAAAGCAGAAAATCGTCTGGACTCCGAGAGAGGGGTTGCTCAATTTCCTCACGTTTTACGCGAAGATGCAGCAGAAAAGCATCGTGATCAGCTCCGATGGAAATCGGAAGCGTCTCCAGGAGCAATTCGAGCGATTCGGAATTGCGGACATGATCAAGCGAGTCTATGGGGAAGAACATCTGGACACCGCCACTTCTCTCAAGAACCTGGAGACGATCTGTCAGGACATGCAGGTGCCACTGGAACAGGCAGTCTTCATCGGGGACAGCGATGTCGATCAGAAATCCGCCGAGAAATACGATATCCGATTCATTCGGGTCCCCAACACCCTGGAAGATCGCCATTTTTCGTTCAATTCCTTTGTTGTCATCGATCCCGAACAGGGCATGACCGGTCTGGAAATTCACGGCATCAAGAATGTCGGCAAAGTTCATTTCAACCTGACCACCGCTGACCTCTATGAATTCGCCGTTCAGCGCGGAGAAAGCAGGATCTCCCATAATGGACCGCTGGTCGTAGACTCCGGCGAGAACAAGACACATCTGGATCACGGCTACATTGTGAAGGAGCTGTCCACCGAAAGCAAAATCTGGTGGGGCGATTACAATCGACCTCTCGAACGCAAACAGTTCGATATGCTCTATGCGCGACTTCTTGCGTATCTCCAGGGCAAACAGTTGTTTGTACAGGACTGCTATTGCGGGGCAGATCCCCGTTTTCGTGTGCCGATCCGGGTCATTACCGAGACGGCATGGCATAGCCTGTTTGCCCGCAATATGCTGGTGGAGGCCAGTCCACGCCAGATGCGGCATTACTTTCCTGAGTACACCATTTTGCACATGCCCAACTTCCGCGCCATTCCGGAATTGGACGGAACGGAAGAAGAAGCGTTCGTTGTTGTGAATTTTCTCAAGAAAATCGCAATTGTGGGGGGAACCGCCTTTGCCGGTGAAATGCGCACCTGCATATTCATCATTATGAGCCATCTTCTTCCCCACGAGAATGTGTTGCCGCTCCTGTGTTCGGCGAACAAGGGGATGGATGGCGATGTCACCCTGTTTTTCGGGAACACCGGAGCCGGGAAGACCTCCCTATCGCTGGATCTCAACCGTCCGCTGATCGGCGATACGTTCCATGGTTGGAGCGAGGATGGAATCTTCAACCTGGAGTGGGGATGCTACGGCAAAGTCACCGGATACAGCCCATACTACCAGCGGCATATCTATGAATGCACCCGGCGTTTTGGAACCATCCTGGAAAATGTATACATGGATGAACGTCGTCGCGTGGATCTGAATAACACTTCGATCAGCGACGAGATTCGAGCCGCGTTTCCGTTTACGCATCTGGAGAATGCGGATCGAAGCGGATGTGGCGATCACCCCACCAACATTATTCTTCTGGTCCGGGATGGATTCGGAGTGTTCCCCAGTATTGCCCGTTTAACTCCAGCACAGGCCTGCTTCTATTTTCTGTGCGGATATTCCTGCAACATTCACTATGCTTCCAGCGGCACGATCGGCAGCGTGGAGCCGATGTTCCAGGGCTGCTTTGGATCGTTCTCAAACGTGCTCCACCCAACCGCGTATTCACGACTTCTTCGCCAGCGGATTATCGAGCATGATGTCGACTGTTGGCTGGTGAATACGGGTTGGCTGGGGCCATATCAGTCGCACGGACATCCGATTACCCTGACCATGACCCGCCAGATCCTCAATGGCATTTTTACCGGAACCGTTGAAGATGCCGAATATGATCGCACGCCTGTATTTAACCTGGAATATCCGGTTCGGGTTGAAGGAATTCTGCCGGGACATACGAATGTTCTGATGTCCTGGCGGAACGACATGGAGGCCTACGCCAAAGCATCGGCCAAGCTGGCTAAACTGTTTATTGAGCACTTCCAACCTTATGAAGCGCTTGTTGCCCCGGAAGTGAAAAATGCGGCACCGCGCCTTCTCTGAAATAGTCGATAATATACACCGTATCGCCTTTCCCCTCGTAAATCACACTCATCGGGGTTCGGTCCATGATCCGCAATCCGTATCCCGTGTTTTCAAATTCTCCGCAATCCCCGAAGTCCTGGTCATGATACTTCCCGACAACATGGCGATACGCGAATCCGGGACCGTCGTCCTGAATGCGAACCAGCACGCCTGTTCGTCCCACATGGAAATCCACAAGAATCGGGCGTCTCGGATTCCGTTTGTTGCCCCACGAGAAAGCATTCTCCAACAGAGCCACGATCACGTTGCTGTTCAGCACGCAGTAAATTCTCTCCACCTGTTCGGATAATTCGAATTCGACTTCGCTTAAGAAAGCAAAGAGCCAAAGGTAGTTTGGATTTACGTGATAAAACCCGCGTGTGTTGATCGGATGGGAGATACGGATCTCCGCCGGAATGACAATCCGTCGCAGGGTCGGTTCGAGGGACGCTTCGATGACCCGAAGCTCTTCCTGCAAATCCAGGGACTCGACTGCAAAAAGCAAACCGGTTCCCCCTTCTGGGTTTCGGAACTTACATTACGTGTAATATAATCAAATCCCCTATATTGTGCAAATAGATCAGATAGAAAGCAACGGATTGAAACCGTTTCCCGTCTTCTCTATGTTCCTCACCGGATGGTTTACAATCCGTGCCCGGACAACCTAAAATAAGCCTGTCATCACACGAAAAAAGGAGCGATGCCATGATACGGCGGCATTTTCTCAGAGACTGCATTTCGGCGGCGGGGGTGTCGGTACTTTCCGCGCCATGGATTGCCTCCCGTTCTTTTGCGAAATCCTCACCGAATGAACAATTTGTTGCCGCCGTGGCCGGAGTCCGTGGTCGTGGCAACAACTTGCTGGAAACATTCGCCTCTTTGCCCGAAGTGCATGTCAAGTACATCTGTGATGTAGATGCAACCGTGCTGCAACAGCGAACGGAACAGACGGCGCAGACCACCGGCAGACGCCCCGAATCCATCAAAGACTTTCGCCGTGCGCTCGATGATGACCAGGTGGATGTTCTCGTGTTGGGAACACCCGACCATTGGCACGCCTTGCCGACGATTATGGCCTGCCAGGCCGGGAAAGACGTGTATGTCGAAAAGCCGGATGGACACAACCTGCTTGAAGGGCGAACCATGGTGGAGGCGGCAAGGAAACACGGTCGAATCGTCCAGCTGGGAACCCAAAGCCGCAGCGCCAAACACCTGGTGACCGCAATGGAGTATGTCCGGCAGGGCAACCTGGGTAAGGTCCATTTCGCGAAGGCTTGGGAAAACACGAAACAAGGGAGTATCGGGCATCCGCCGGACAGCGATCCGCCGGAGGGAGTCGATTATGATCTCTGGCTGGGACCCGCGCCGAAACGGCCTTTCAATGTCCGGCGATTCCACAGCAGTTGGCGCTGGTTTTTCGACTATGGAACCGGCGATTTGGGTAACGATGGGGTGCATCGGCTGGATTACGCACGGTGGGCTTTGGAAACCGCAATTCAGGCGCAGGGCGGGGAACCGCTCGGCTGGCCCCGCCGGGTATCGGCATCCGGCGGGAAGTTCTATTTCGATGACGACCAGGAATGGCCGGATACCCTCCAGGTTACTTTCGAGTACCCGAATTCTGTCCTGACCTATGAAATGCGAGTCTGGGCTCCCTATTTCTATCAAGACGAGCCGGAGGGCGCGGCGGTCTACGGCGACGCGGGGTACATCATTATCGCAAACAAACGCTGGCGTGCGTTCGATTCAAAAGGCGAAAAGGTCGCCGAGGATACCGGCGAACCGGACACTCTGGCCCATGCGAAGAATTTCCTGGACTGTGTCCGCAGCCGACAGAAACCTGCTGCGGACCATGAAACCATCGGGTATGTTTCCAGCGCATTATGCCATCTCGGAAATGCCGCCTGGCGGACCGGGCGGTCGCTTCGATTCGATCCCGAACGATTGGCCTTTATTGACGATGAAGAGGCGAATCGGTATCTCACACGGCCCGAATACCGTGCCCCGTGGCTTCTGCCGAAGCTGGAGGATATCTAGCGTCCTGTGGCTGAACGGTCTTTATGGAAATCCCCCGGTTCAAACATCCGAGAGAGAGGTGAGTCGAGATACGATGAAAAGACGGTCTGCGTTGAAATGGATCGGCACTTCCCTAGGTGTGTTGCTGGCGTCCGGTCAAAGTCGATCCGCTTCGAACACCCGACCGTGGAAAACGGCTGTCGGGCTGAACGGATTCGCCTCCGGTGTCGGGAAATATCAGAAGAATTACCCGATCTGGGAGGTCTTGGATTTCGCGGCACAGGCCGGCTTTGACGGAATCGAGCTGGTGGATGGTTGGCCGTCGGGGGGATATCCCGCCGCGGATGAGTCGGACCGGATTCGCGCGCTGAGGAGACTGTATGAAGGATTTGGATTGCAGGTATTCTCTATCCAATTGGGGGCGGACGGTGCTTTTTTACCTGATGAGCAGACCCGAAAAGCGTGGCTGGAGTTGTTTCGAAACCGCGCGCAATTCGCCAAATCGGTCGGCTGTGAGTGTATCGGTCTGTGGCCCGGCGGAGGATTACGAGACCAATCCATCGACGAGGCCATCCAGCATCTCGGCGATTCCTTTCACGAAGTCGGCAAGATCGCGCAGGACTGCGGTTTGATCGCCGCCTTTGAGATCGAACCGCCGTTTGTATTCAACACCGAAGATCATATGAAACGCATTTTCGAAAAGGCCGATCACCCCTGCCTGAAAATCATCTACGATCCCAGCCATTTCGACCTGATGAACAGCTCCACCGGCAAACCCCATGAAATGCTTCAACGGATCGGCGTGAAGAACATCGGCTATCTTCATCTGACCGACACCGACGGAACCCTGCGGGACGGGGGAACCTCCAAGCATCTGGCCTGCGGGGACGGTCACGTGGATATCGACCTCTCGCTGAGAATCCTGCGAGACGGCGGATTTCACGGATGGATCATGATCGACAGCTGGGAAATCCCGGACCCCTACGAGGCCTGCCTGAAAGGGAAAGCCGCGATTGATCGAATGAATCAGTAGGTTCCCGGCGGCCACTTGTAGTCTGTGAGAGGATGTCCGGGAACATCCGTTACCAGAAGCCCATCGCTGAACAGGCCGTTCTCCGGATCGTATTTCGCCCCGTTGTTCGTCCTCGACGGCCCCAGGCTGATAATCTGCCCTGCATATCCCCCTGCGCCGTTCACCAGTTTGGACCGCAAATCGGCATCCGTTGTTGCACCGTACGGCTCCCAGTGAATGGTCATTTTCGCATACTTGTCCTGCGGATTCTTGGTGGTCTCAAGATTCTCCTGAAAAACATCCACCGGCCAGATATTCAAATAAGCCATGGGAGTGGTCAACGGAACATGTTGTGCCGGGCTGTGCGAGTGCGCATGATAGGTTCCCATATCGAGCCGATACATCATCATGGCATTCACCAACGTGCGATGATCCGCATACATGCGGGTCACCTTGGCGCGGATCTGTGCGTTCAGGAAATTCGGAACCGCAATCGCCGCGAGAATCCCGATAATCGCAACCACAATCAGCAACTCGATCAGCGTAAAACCGCTTTTCTTCAAGGCAAACTCCTGTGATGTGAATCCTTCGTTGCATAAATCAAAGTCATAGAATGGGCATTTTCCATTCGTTGTCAATGTTCGGGTACAGGAGATTTCATCTGCACAGAATAATCTCCCGGCTCAAGCGAAACCACAAAGGCACTCGGCGTGGGATCGATGGATTTCGGAACGCCTCTACGGAATTGTAGAGTAGACTCCAGGGACGAGGATGGAAGCACCAGAGTCGCCTTCGTGTTGGGCGGCACGCTGCATTCATACATGAGATCTCCGTTTGCCATCTTCCAGGAGGAAACAACGTCTCCGTAGAGAGTCTCGACTTTCCCCCGCGCCCAGGTCAACCCGTCGCCCGGTCGCGGGCGAAGGAAGAAATGCCGGTATCCGGGATTTTCAAGATCGGGATTGATGCCCAGAATGTTGCGGTACATCCACTCCCCCACTGCGCCGATAGCATAGTGGTTGAACGAGTTCATCCCCCGTTCCTGAAATCCCCGCCCTTCCACCCAACCATCCCACCGTTCCCAGATCGTCGTTGCGCCCTTCTCGATCTGATATCCCCAGGATGGAATCGTTCGGTTGTTCAATAATTGATAGGCAAGATCCGTGTGCCCCCGGTCGGCCAATTCCATCATCATCCGATTCGTGCTCTGTATCCCTGTCGCGACATGATTGTTATATTCGCCGATCTTGCGAACCAGATGCTCCAGCGCGGCGGGGCGCAGGTTTTCGGGAAGAAGATCGAAATGAAGCGCCAGCGCATACACCGCCTGGGTGTCGCTTTCGATTCGTCCATCCTCTTTCACATAATGGCGGACAAAGGATTGCCTGATCTCACCGGCAAGGTTCGAATACTCCTGAGCATCCTTTGAGTTTCCCAGAACCGCCGCCATTTTTGAGAGAATGTCGCTGGAACAAGCGAAAAAGGCCGTGGAGTAGATCTCCCTGGGCGTATCCGAGCCGGTGCGCGGCCAGTTCTCCAGAACCATCGTGTCGCCGTTCAGCCAATCGCCGTAATCGTTTCCCCGCCCCGATGTCCAGATCAGGTCCGTGCTGTGGTCGCGGACATATTCCACCCACCGTTTCGCCGAATCGTAGTGACGTTCCAGAATGCGGATGTCGCCGTAGTTGGTATATACGCGCCAGGGAACAATTACTCCGGCATCCGCCCAGCCCGGCGAGGCCAGAAATTGATTGTTCTTTTTCAGCGGATTGGGGGAGAAATCGGAATAGGCTCCATTGTCTGCCTGTGCCTCACGGATGTCCCGACACCATTTGGTAAAGAACCCCGCCATATTCATGTTGAAGCAGGCGGCTTGAGAGAAGATTTGCGCATCCCCCATCCAACCGAGACGTTCATCCCGCTGCGGGCAATCTGTGGGCGTGCTGTGCATGTTCCCGCGCTGGGTCCATACAATGTTCTCCATCAGGCGATTCAGCATCGGTTCCGAGCATTCGAAACGCCCCGCAATCGGCGCGGAGGAATGAATCACACAGGCCGTGAGATCGCCCAGTGCAGGTGGCTTCTCAAGACCTCGGAGTTCCACATATCGAAAGCCGTGATACGTGAAATGCGGCTCGAATGTCTCCTCCTGTTCTCCACCACAAATATAAAGATCCGCCTGGTAGCGCTTGACTGGATCTCTTCGATTGTTCTCACGCAGATTCTCCGTGTAGACCATGCCGTCCGGGTTGAGGACCTCCGCATGGTGCAAGCGAATTTCCTGTCCCTCTCTTCCTCGGATTTTCATTCGACACCAGCCCACCAGGTTCTGACCGAAATCGAACACATAGACTCCCGGTTTCGGCTCGGTCACAGCGACGGGAGAGAGTTCCCTGGTGATTTGGATCGGCTCGTTGGGCTGCGCGGTCAGTTTTGTGTAAAGAGGTTTCAGTACCTCCACCTCGGTCCACGCCCCATCATCGAATCCGGGCAGATCCCATCCACGCATGTCACGGCGGGCATCCATGGTCTCACCCCGGATGATATCGGCGGCGCGGATGGGGCCTTGATTGGTTACCTTCCAACTTGAATCGGAAATCACCGTGATCTGCCGTCCGTCCGTCCCCGTGATCTCCAGTTGGCAGATCCATCCGAGCTGATATCCATATTGCCGGGGACTCATCAATCCGACTAACCCGGCATACCAGCCCTCCCCCAACACTGCTGCGACGGCATTCGAGCCGGGGCGCAGCAGCTCCGTCACATCATACGCCTGATATTGAACGCGCTCGTCATAGTCTGTCCATTCCGGCGCGAGGATATTCTTTCCCACGCGGTTGCCATTGATCCGCATTTCATAGAGACCCAGCGCGGATGTGTACACTGTCGCCCGTTGCACCTCATACGGAATCTCAAATTCTTTGCGAAGCATCGGCGATGGGGATGGCGGCGCAAAAGCGATCTCGCGGCTTACCTTCACCCCATCGGCAATATGCTCGACCGACCATGGGTCGGATTCGATCGTATCCAGGGCGGTTGCCCGACAACCTGTCGAAAGAACCTTGTCCCCTGACAGGACCTCCATTTCCGCCAGGGCAAATCCGTAGTTGTTCTCATCCCGTTGCGCCAGGCGGGTCACGGTCAGCCGAACATATCGAGCGGACTCTTTTGAGAATTTATAGACCTGAACCGCATTTCCCGGACTTGGCTGGTCCTCTTTCGTAAGATCAAGAACGGTTCGACAGTTGAAAAACGCCGAATCGTTGGAAACATCCAGGCGAAATCGGATGGGAAACAGGAATCCCTCTTGTTTAATATCGCGAAACGCCTGCACCGGGTAGATCCTGACCGTGTCAAATTCCATCTGATCCTTCAGACCGATCTGAATCCATTTTTGATGATTGGGCGAGGATTCGAGTTTGCTGTGATATCCGAGGTGGGCGGGGACATTCCCCGGCAACAGTCCGGGCAGCGCGATCCATTTCGCTTTCCAGTCGGACGGGTGAAGCAGTCCCATTTGCCAGAAAGCGGGTTGGCTGTATTCCGACGGTTCCGGGCTGTCACCCCACACGCGAACCTTCCAGTAATAACGCCGCTCGCTCTCCAGCGTTTTCCCGCCGTAAGGAACCTGAATGGACTGATCGGACTCCACGCGCCCGGAGTCCCAGGCATCCGCCTGATTTTCGTTCAGAAGGTTCAAATCGCTTGTGACCAGGACCTGGTAGGCGGTTTGTTTCTTGATTTGTTTCGGGATCTGCCAGAAAAGGCGCGGGGTGCTTTCCTCCACGGCCAGAGGATTGTCCAGGTATTCGCAGAGAAGACGAGCGGGGATCGAAGAACGCCCCGCCGCCTCCGTCAACGTGGTGGCGCACGCGCAGCAGAGAAGCATGGTGGAAGATGCCAAAAGGATTCCGTTTCTCATGATGATATTCTCACTGATTCCGTGAATTCTTCTTTAGAATGGAGATCGTTCACATCATAGTGGAGGGGGATGGAAATGTCTTGCTTGATTGTCCTTGGAGTGCGGGAGCGCAGCTCCCGCCTTGGGCCGGATTGACGGGGAATGTGGCTGGTACGGCGTGCGCGGGGAGCGGATCTTCCGGCAGGGGTGTGTCATCCCCGGCACCGATTTCATTTTATCTTCAAAGGCAGTTTTTGAATTCTTCCGGTGTGATCTCAAGATCCTTCAGGATTTTTCGGAGAAGACCGCGTCCGATATCCTGGCCGGGATGAATCGGGACCGTTGTTCTGCGACCATCGGGATGGATATATCGTCGATGCGAGGTAGCTTTCAAGGGTTTCTCTTGAAAGCCCAAACGGACAAGAACCGCAATAAGTTCCTTGGCCGTGATCGTTGGGAGCCGCGAAGTCCCCATTTGCCCTCTCAAATTGCAATTTCCAGCGTCTTGACGGCGATGACCTCCGGAAAACCGGCACGAACCTCCTCCCCGTTTTCGCGCATTTCCTCAACACACATCGCGATGACTTCCCGGATGTTTTCGATGGCTTCCTCAAAGGTTCTTCCCTGGGTATGACACCCCTGAAGAGCCGGGACATCGGCCACATAAAAACCGTCCTCGTCCTGTTCGATAATCACCTGAAAGCGATAGTTCTGCATGGCAGCCTCGTTCTATTGCACCAATACCTATCCATTATAGCATTCCGAACCAGAACTGTCGGTCCCGGGTACGCCGGAATCACAGGAAAAAACGGCACGGCTGGTTCGGTGGGGCCGGGGTCCTGGCGAGTGAATCACCAAGACAGGAAGGCACACGATAATCGCGAGAAACCGAGAAGAGTTCCTCCAACCGTCATTCCGGACAAAGCCACAATCCAGCACTTCACGGGCAAGATACCCATGCCATGTATGAATCCCAGGGTCTTTTTTAGAAGACCTGTGCTATCCTACCGCCCAAATCCAACTCACCTTGATAGCAGCAGGCGGAACAAACATGGGAACGAAACAGAACTTCTCCAGGCGCAATTTTGTGAAAACCGGAAC
>JAKPYU010000003.1 GCA_029568995.1 Candidatus Omnitrophota bacterium
GTCCAGCCGGTTGTGGCCACATACGCGATCAGGCACAATGCCAACGGGAAAAGGAAGAGTCGCTTCGTCATCATGAACCTCCGTCCGTTCCGTTCTCACAAATGCCGCTCGATTCCGACATTGTGCGGGCATCTTAGCACCTCCGGCGGAAATGGTAACCCGGTCCAGGGCACTTGATGGGGGGATTGTGCGGGGCATGACCTGTGGATGGTGAGGCAACGGAGGTTTATCGTCTCCCCCAAGATCTGGCAGAGACAGAAGGGCTTGAACTTGCCGGACCGATCAACCCCCACCTAACCTCCCCCGATCTTCGGGGGAGGAAAAACTCAAGCTGAGAGAGCAGGGTGGGCTCAAGCCCGTCTGCGGGCTAGCCCACCACACGACTTTTCAGAAAACCACGTAGAACGGCGGGAGTTCCTTCCACACGCCGGTCTTCAGAAATGTGCGGATTCTTTCCACTTTGCTCAATATATCCGTTGATGCGCCAAGTCTTGTCAAACGGCTTTTGGAGGGATTTTCCAGGGATGTTCGCTCTCTTTGGTCGATTTCCCCAATCAACTTGGGTAGATCTTCTTTCTCCAGCGCAGCCGGCAAGGTCGCTCCCGGATGGGTCACTCTCAATTCCTTGATGATTGCCTCGACTTTCTGCATTCCATGGCCACGCACATCCGGATACGGCGAACAGACGGCTTTCAGAGCCAGGTCCCAGCAAAACTCCAGGTCAT
Organism: Candidatus Omnitrophota bacterium; assembly: GCA_029568995.1. Taxonomy (GTDB): domain Bacteria; phylum Hinthialibacterota; class Hinthialibacteria; order Hinthialibacterales; family JAKPRU01; genus JAKPRU01. The sequence goes on from JAKPYU010000003.1 coordinate 726, forward strand.
GGCTCTGCCAGCTGATGCGCAACGCCTCATACATCGCCTTGGGAAAGATCTCTGCCTGCCTCTCCAGAAATTCCCGGACAGAGGATTCTTCAGGCTTTCCGTCTTCGATCTCGGAGATGGCGTCGGTTCCCATTCTCTCGAAACGAGAGAGCAACGAAACCAGTTCGGGCTTATCCTTGTAATAGAGGCCGGATACCAGGTAAAACACGACGAAATACATTGTGCCCCTGCGATCCTCGAACAGGTTCCTCTCATCGAAATAGAAGGTCGGCACAAAAGCCTCCCGGATTTCTTGTTCGGATTTGTGCTGTTCGAGTTTCGAAAGGAGATCCTCGCTTCTGGCGGAAAGGCTCTCCTTTGCCTGTGAATATCCGTACCGTCTCAGAAACTCCAACCGAAGTTCGGGAATCGAATGGAAATCCCACCAATTCTCGATAACAATTCCATTCGAATTGCGGGAAGCATCCTGGTGCGAAGGACCGCCCGGTCGTCTGACGGCTCTCATCTGTATTCCAGGTTTGTAAAAATCGTACGGGTCACCGGAGATTTCCTGTACACTGTTCCGGAGTGTCCAGTCCATATTGATCTCGGACATCAGAGAGCGGGTTGACGGAGTCCAGTCTGTATGCCCCAGGCCGACACCATGTCCCAATTCATGAGCGAACACCTGGGCTAAAGTCTCAATCTCATGTTCCGCTTCAGTCTGATATTCCTCCCTGGTCAACACGGTCAGTTTGAACGTATGGGTTACGTCCCCGATGACTTCCATGCCCAACATGAATGCGCCGGGACTCCCGTTTGTGAAACCGTCGACAAAAGCGACATGGAAATCGTCATCCTTCCAGCGGTTTCTGTAGGCTCTCAACAGGCGCCACACCGTGTCGGGATCGTATAGATCAATCGTTCCCTCGGTTGTGGAGTCCTGAACACCCGCCGCCTTCCAGGAAGGCCCGACACAAATTCCGTATTTTCTTTCACCGAATTTCGTGTCCACGATGTCTGATGCATCGCTGAAAGAGGCCGATAGGATTGTGGCGCTACCCGTTGAGCAGTTATAGACAGCCGAGAATTCTATCGCTACCGTTTCCGACGGAGGGCCATCCGCCCAGGAGGTCTTCCGTCGGTCTTCCAGCGGTCCAATCAACATGCCCGCGACCACCGCGACTACTATCGCAATCCGAAACGCCACTCGTCTCTCCGACTGTGCTCTCCGTGACCAGTTCTCCATTGGATATCCCTCCTGATTGAGTGATAAATACCCTGCGCGCCTGTCAAAACCGCTACTTCCAGGTTCTCCTGGTAACGTGTATATGGCGGTACATGTAACGTGTCAAGAAAAATGTCCATGGTATGGAAAGGGAGGATCTCATCAACTCCCTCACCCCAACCCTCTCCCGGTGGGAGAGGGAGAAGAATCTGTCATTCCGGCTGTCCGCCCGCACATATTGCCCGTAGGGGCGCACGGCCGTGCGCCCCTGCGAATTAACGGCAGAATGTCGGTCTCAGTATAGTGACCAATCAGAAACCACGGTTCCGCCAAACGGTAACGGCATACCGATCTTGCCGGTTCGCACACTCGACAGGCTGTTGCCGAAATAGCTGGACCAGGTTGCCCCCATCGCCGCTGCGTACAGAATATCCGATTGGTCCCCCTGCCCGAATGCTAAATCCGTCGGACCTGAGAATCCCCAGGCGAATCTCTGATATTCTCCATCGGGTCGGACTCGCCAGATCCACCCCTCATCACCGTCGGCTACGTACAGATTGCCTTCCATGTCCACCGCGATGGAATCCAGCTGGTATGCGAACGGCTCAACGAGCCGAGTTACAGCCCCATCCTGGTTCAGTCGATACACCGTGCCGTTCCCCGCATCATTCGTCGTTACAAACAGGTCTCCGTTCGGTCCGAATGCGGCATCCGAGGGATTCCGAATCCCGCGTGTCAGGACACTCGAACTTCCGTTCGGCTCGATTCTCACAACTTCATCGCTGCCCATCAGGCAGACAATAGGACGGTTTTCCGCATCGAATGTAATACTCACCGGAAAACCCAGTCCCGATACCACGGTTTCCGTCGCACCATGAATGTCGTACCGAACGATCTCCCCGGTTGTGGCGTTCGACAGGTACAAATCGCCGTTATGATCGAACGCCAGGGCATTCGGGCCGAGCAGTCCGCCATTGGTAGCAATGTTGGAAGAAACGACCTGGTAGGCTCCGGTACTGTCGAATTCCAGAATTCTTCCTTCCAGTGTGTCAATGCCTAACACCTCGCCGGTTTCACGCACCGCGAGACCGAAGGGCAAGCCCAAATCTCGCGCGATCGCCACCGGCGCGGGAATAATTAACGGATCGGTGCGATTCGGGATGTCCGCGTCATCCTGTAAATACAGGAAGAAAATGTCTTTCGCTTGCGAGGTAAAATTGAGTATCGTGTCGGATGAGGGGGACAAGACCGCGCTTTGCGATTCGCCGGTCCGGTCGAGCACGAGGTCGGCATTTACCGGCCAGGTATCATCAGCTACGGCCTTGCTTGCCAGTGTAATGGTCGCCTGGCCGGATTCGTGTTGGAACTGAAGACCCTGGTAGGTAAATCGAGGCGCTTCCAGGTCGAAACCGGTTCCCTCGGTTACAGAGAGGATATACGCGCCGGTTGCGGCGGTTGCATCCGGCAGGAGCGGTGAAGCCAGCAGCTCGATGGTGTGTATTCCGGTCTGCGACAGGTACACGCCGCTGATCAGCGATCCTTCCACGCTGACCGCGTTATCGTTCTCGGCAATCAACTGTCCTGACGGGCCTTTCAATCGGACCAGCGGATCGAGCGGGATTGTCCGTGTATTGTCGGGCCACGCCCAGACAGAGATCCGCTCTCCCGCCTGTCCGTCGAAAGCAAAGGTATCGGTGTCTCCCGCCGGGCCGAGAATCCCTTCGGTATCCTGTTGAGTCGATACCGGCCGGTTGTTCTGCTCGTCCTGTTCCAGAGTTGTTCGGACAAGATATTCCCCGGTTTCCTCATCGCGTGCACCCAGCACGATAAACACATTCAAACCACCGGCAACAGGCGTATATCCGCGAATCCGCGCAATGCCGGTGGTCGGATCGGCTTCCTGGACTTTGACCAGTCGCCGCCAGACATCGAAGAGAATAAACGTCGGTTTGAATCCCTCGGTGAGACTTTCAATTTCGACCGAGACCGTATCATTCGGGGTCAGTTCGAGAAAATAGGCTTGGGACTGCCCCTGGACAGCGATCTCATCGGGGAACTCATCATCCGGTGCAACATCCCAGACGGTTTGCACAGTCAGCTCGTATGGACCGATTGAATCCCAAAAGGAGCCTTGAACCACAATGAGATACCAGCCCGTATAATCCGGTCGGAACAGCACGCACGGAGACGTATCGAGAAAATCGTCATTGACTCCCAAGGCATCCCATTCGGTCGTATAGACTCCCAGGTATCCGTCCAGGACATCATGGGGCGTTCGCAGCGTCACCCAGACCGGCGATTTGCTCTGAGACAGTTTGATGGCGTAGACATCATAATCCCCTTCGAATCCGATCAGGCCGGAGAACGGATCGTCCCGTGCAATGATGGTTCCGTTCTCTTCGTCCGAAGGGAACTCCCGGGTCTCCAGAGTGAATGCCGCAGGTAAGGTACGGGAGCTGAAATCCCCTTCAACACGTATCCGTATGTCGGAATTCGACGGCAAAAATATGGGCAAATAGGCCCCATAGAACTCCGGAAAATTCATCCCTTCGTTTGTCGCCAGAAGACTGTTGAAATAATCATAGACCTTCAATGTGAGATAAATATCCCGATTGGGAGCATCACATATTATGGAGAGATATGTTCCTCCGGTTCCGGAGATGACAAAATCCGCTGTCGCCTGTTCCGGGCGCAGCGTGCCTTCAACCTGTTGTCCGATCTGAATCCTCGTTTGTGCATGAGCCGGGAGCGCTATCGATACGATGAAGAGAAGAAGGAGTGCGATGGATGGTTTCGCAGAAATCCGGTGCATCCGTAAACCTCCATGCTTTTTGTTGCGCGTCAGGCGTTTTAAAGCCTTTTCCCATTTTAGCACAAGCAGAAGGAAAAATTCCCAAGAGGGTGTGATAAAACATCATTTCCTATTCGACCGGAAACTGGAATGAACGGTCCCCTTGGCCCCCCGTTCTTCTCCGGTGTCTAATAGGGAGACGATCCGGACAAAACGGGGCCGTGCGATCCAGTCTGCCAACTCCGGCCCGGTTCTGATAATATTGTATATATCCAGCGTAAGTCCTTAAGAAACAAACCCGAAAGGAATCGAAATAATGACTGTTTGTCTTCAATCCGAACGGCCCGGTTTCAGCCGTGTGCTTTTTCCCCTGACCCTGGTGGAACGCACCATGACGATGGGAGTCCAAATCGCATGTCGTCGGGAAGGGCGTTTGAAAGGAAAGCCGGGCGTGATCTCGCTGAAAGAATTCTTCGGCGGGGCAATGGACAAGACTCTGGGCAAGCTCGCGGAACCGATTCGGACTTGTATTGGGGTGTCCCTGCCGGATCAGGCTCAATGGGGAAGTTTCTCGGTATGCGCGATGGAGGAGCACGATGCGGTGGTCGATCTTTTGATCTCGCGCTGGAACGGCCAGGTCCCGATTTTCCGTCTGGGGTTGGAAGGGATTCGTCGTCTGGCCCACGGTTCTCCTCATGGCGCGGCCCTGTTGGTCGGGCTGGGGATTGTGTTCTGTTGCGAGGTGCTTCGCGGGAAAACCGAGCGGGATGCCCTGATCGCCTGCCTGGATCTTCTGGACACCTGGCCGCAGGGAGGTCGGGATGAGGTTCTTCAAGGCCTTTCATCCAAGGATGTCGATGTTGCCGGAGTTTTTGAACGTTTTCTGCGCAACGGTCTCGCTGGCGGCATCGAAGAACGTCAGCGTCTGGCCGCCTGGCTTCTGGCGCGCACTCAAATCGAATTGCCTTATGACGGCGACCGGGTGCGCTTCGCTCTTCAGAACATCACCGATATCGCCCAGCTTCGCCAGCAGGTTTATTCCATAGTCAACGAGACGTTTCAAGTTGATTTGGACACAGAGAATGCCCGGCGAATCTCCGAATGGTGCCGGGAAGAAGGCGTTCGGCTGGTGGGGGGACGGTTCAGTCGGGCGTTTTACCTGGAGGCCATGCTCGCGGCGAGCGCCAAGGTGTTCGATACGCGAATCCTGCAATCGAGCATTGAGGAACTGGATTCTTGTGTTCGCAACGCCCGTTTGAATTTCCTCACGGAAAACCTCCGCGATCTCAGCACGGTCATGCAGGATCTCGGTGGCGAAAAGCAGGCCATTGTCAACCTTCTTGGCGAACGGCTTATTTCGGAAGCCCAGATTGACGGGGCGATCAATAATTTCCTGAAAGCCTTGCGGTCTGTGGAACAACGGGTTCAGAAGGTTGTGGATGACATGCAGAGGCATCACCGGGATGCCCTTCTCGAAGAGCGTCGCAACGGTGACGGTGTCAGTCCCACATGGCGGAAATTCCAGGCCGACCGCGCGGAGATCGTCTATCAATGCGACCGGGTTCGTTATCAGCTGATGCGCATTGAGGAAGCCGTAGCGGCGGCCCCGAAATACGACCCGGCGTTTGTGATTTTCCTTCAGCGCCTTTTCCCTCTGGATGCAATCAACCTCGGTACGGTGAATGAATTCGTCGATCCGTTTTTCGGCGAGGATGAGCATGTCCGGCAATTAATCTGCGACTGCGGACATCGGATGTATATCACGCCGAACCTGGCCGCGTGGCTTCAGCACTGCGAGGACTGGGTTGAGGCGCTACCGGCTTATGCGAGCTACACCATCACCCCGCGTCCCGGCAGTGGATACGACATCAAACCGTATGTCCAGCGGGGTATCCTGGAGGACATGTTTCGCCGTCACGCGGAGCATTGGGCGCTGAATATCGAAGAGGTGATGCAGTCCGAGAATGCGGCGATTGCGCGGGAACTGCTGGCGGAACGTGAGGGCTGGCTGGATCGTGCCCAAGCGCTTGCCGTCGAAAAAAATGAACCGATTGAAGAGGGGATTCGGCATTTGCCGCAACTGTTCGAACAGCGCGATTTGGTTGCCGGTTTGGCAATGCTGATCGAACAATTCGAGCAGGAATGTGCCGAAGATCTCGCGAAACGCATGGAAGCGGACGAGTCGACACGACTGGAGGCGCTGCGTTCCCTGCTGAAATCCACCGACAATCCGATCAGAAAGGCTCTTGACGCAAAGGACCTGTCCCAGGCCGTTTCCCGGCAGCTGAAAAAATCCGGCGGACAGGAGCGGCTGGATCTCTATCGGAATATCGCGCTTGCCAGGCGGCGGAACCTGCCGAATCTTCATGTCCTGACCACTCTCGGTCCCGGCGAAACGGACACCCATATCCGAAACT
>JAKPYU010000030.1 GCA_029568995.1 Candidatus Omnitrophota bacterium
ATCCAGATCACTTAATGACATTGGGTCAGGTGGGGGTTGACCGGGTACCACAAGGCTCCCCGGCCTGCAAAGAGGTAGATTTTTCCGCATTTCAGTAGGAGAATCGAGAGTCTCCACCGGGCAAGGCACTTTCCCGCCATCGGAAAGGAAGGATACGACAAACCGATGAGTGAAAAACAGACCCTCCACGTGGATCGCTATTTTCCCAGCGAGGATTATCTGAAAGACCGCTTTCGCCGCTTCTCCCGGCAATTGGGTTTCCGTGCGGAGACAGCGGAGAATGCACGGGCCTGGCAGGTCCAGTTGCGCGGCAAGGTCGCCGAGCTCCTGGGGCTGCCGACCATGATTTCCTGCCCGCCGAATGAAACCATCACGGAACGGGTCCCGTGCGATGGATACGAACGGCAGCGGATTGAGATTCGCACGGAGCCGGGAGTGGTCATGCCGTTCTATGCGCTCATTCCGGACGACCTGAAATCCGGCGAACGACGCGCCGCCGTGATTACGCCACACGGGCACGGCAGCGGCGGCAAGCTCTCCCCAGCGGGTCGGACGGATATTCCGGCGATTGAAAAAGCGGTCGCACATTACAACTATGCGTACGGCGTTCAGCTGGTACGGGAGGGATTTGTCGTTTTCTGCCCCGATGCACGGGGGTTCGGCGAACGGCGCGAGAAATACTACCAGAAGGATGATGAAAACAACTTCATCCGCAGCTCCTGTGAGATTCTCAATCACATGGCGATTCCGTTGGGGCAGACGGTGACCGGAATGTGGACCTGGGACCTGATGCGTCTGGCGGATTATATTTCGCAGCGTCCCGACTGCGATCCTCAACGGATCGGATGCGCCGGTCTGTCGGGCGGCGGTCTCCAGACCCTATACCTGTGCGCCATGGATGAGCGAATCCGGTGCGGAGTGTGCAGCGGCTATTTCTATGGTGTATTGGAATCTCTCCTGGAGGGGGCGTCGAATTGCTCCTGCAACTTCGTTCCGCATCTGTGGGAATATGCGGACATGGGCGACCTGGGCGCTCTCGTCGCACCACGCCCGTTCCTGATCGAAACCGGAACGTGCGACGGCCTCAACGGAAAAAGTGGGGTCGATAATGTGCTGGCCCAAGTGAACATCGCCAAGAGCGCCTATACGGCCTTCGGCGCGAAAGAGCAGCTGTACCACGATATTTTCGAAGGCGAGCATCGGTGGCATGGTGTGGCGGCCATCGATTGGCTGAAAAAATGGCTGACCTGATGCGGTAAGAGGATGCGCTGTGCCTGAAAAACGTCCTGCCGCCAAACCGCTGACCAATATCCTGGTCAAACCCGCCGGGCCGGATTGCAACCTGGCCTGCCGGTATTGTTTCTATTTGCAGAAGGAACATCTATTTGCCGAATCCCGCATCCACCGCATGAGCGACCAGGTCCTCGAGGAGATGATCCGCCAGGTGATGACCCTGGGCGGGCCGTATCTCTCGTTCGGCTGGCAGGGCGGGGAACCGACCCTCATGGGCTTGGACTTCTTCCGGCGTGCCGTCGCGTTTCAGAAACAGTACGGACGGGACAGGCAAACCGTCGGTAACGGAATACAAACCAACGGTCTTCTTATCAATGAGGACTGGTGCGCCTTCCTGCGGGAGTATCATGTTCTCGTGGGGCTTTCACTCGATGGCCCGCAGCATATTCACGATTACTACCGGGTGACTCGCGGAGGTGCGCCTTCCTGGGAGCGGGCAACCGCATCCGCCCGACTCATGATGGACCGGGGGGTGGATGTCAACGCGCTGGTAGTCGTTTCGGAGTACTCCTCCCGGTATGCGCGGGAGATATTCGAGTACCTGGTTAATTTCGGGTTCACATTCCTTCAGTTCATTCCCTGTGTCGAGCCGGACCCGCAGGTCCCGGACCGTGCCGCGCCCTTCTCGGTTTCCGGGGAGACGTTGGGGCATTTTCTGTGTGAAATCTTCGATGTCTGGAAAGAGCATTTCCAGGACGGCATCCCGCGCATTTCCGTCCGGTGGTTCGACTCGGTCTTTGCGACCTATGTCGGTGTCGAGATCCCCGAATGCACCATTCTTCCCGAATGCGGGACCTACCTGGTAGTCGAGCATAACGGCGATGTCTATTCCTGTGATTTCTTTGTGGACCCGGAGTGGCGGCTGGGGAATGTGCTGGAGGGATCGTTAGTCGATTTTCTCAATTCGCCGCGTCAATCCGCATTCGGCAGGCGGAAATCGAAACGGCCACCCGAATGTGAAACCTGCCGATGGCTACCCCACTGCCATGGCGGATGTCCGAAAGACCGCCTGAACGATCCTGGGGATGATGGTTCCAACCATTTCTGCAAGTCGTATCAGATGTTTTTCGAACATGCCAATTCGGACTTTCGGCGATTAGCCAAACAATGGCTAGCCTACAACGGCGTTCTTGTGCAGTCGAACAACGCCTTTTCCTCTCGAAACCCTTCCACGGCCGAATCCCCCCAGAACGTCGGTCGCAACGATCCCTGTCCCTGCGGCAGCGGGAAGAAGTACAAGCATTGCTGTCTGAAGCAGGGGATGTGAGTTGAACGGGATTTTGGGTGGCTATGCGCCTTGACTGCCGAATCTGTCTTAAAACCCGCGAATATGCCTGCAATCTTCTCCCCCAAAGTTTGGGGGAGATACAGAGGGGGTTGAATTCCCTGGACTTACCAAGTTCTCTCCTTGTTCCCTTGTCCCCTCAGTTGATCCGTCCACTCCGTCCGTGCCGGTCCGTGTAAGTCCGTGTTTGTCCTCTCCGTCATCCCCGCCTTTCTGACAGTTTTTTAAACTTGATATATCGTCCTTGTGTTGCGATTTTGCTGTTGCTGCTGGAAATGAGGAAGAGAAAATTGTCCCAAGAGCCTTGAGGCAAGCACGACCGGATTTTCTGGCAACCTGTCGGACTTGCACTCGGGCAATCTCGCATGACCCTCAACCGCAACGGTGGGGGCAAAGGAGGACAATTGTGAACACTCTTCGTCAGGGAATCGTGTTTCATCCTGTCTTCATGGTTGGCGTTCTGGTCGTCTGCTTCGGGATCGGCATTTCGCCAGGTTCGACCACGGCGCTGGTTGTGACGGAAACAACGCATCTTCTCGAGGGAGACACCTCTCCGGCGGGATCCTATTCGGGTATTCAAGTTGCCCGCTCTGGGAACGGCTCGGCGGTGATCTACTACGACTACGCACCAGCCGAGGGGAATCCGGGTCTCTTCCTTCTCCTGGTTGATGGAAGCAATCATTTGACGGCTCCACCCATCCGCCTGACAGAGGGGACTTGGGTAAATTCGAAAATCCTTTGGGACGGAAGAGCCTATGTCTGCCTGATAGGGGCAGAAGAGCAACTTCTCATGAAATCCTTTCTTCCGAGTGGGGCCCTGGACCTGGAAACCACCCTTCCGGTCTCGGGGGATCTTTACAGTCCATTGGAAGCGGCTTTTGAGGGAGGTGTCATTCATATTGTCCGGCAGGCCGGAGATGTCTATGCGCAATGGGTCGATATCTCCACGAACGGAGAGATACTCACTGACCCGGTGAACATGGTGCTCTTTGACGAACTGGAACATGAGCCGAAACGCGAGATGGAACGCGTCGTTCTTTTAAAAGACGGCTTCGGAATCCTCTCAAAAGGTTCGCCATCAACGGATGAACCGTTTGATCAATCCCTTTACTTACAGGTTTTTGATAGATTGGGGAACCAGATCGGCAATAGCAGCGTAATACTTGGCCTGTCCACCACGCCCACGAGAGCCTTTTGTTGGAATGGAACAAACTTCCTGTGTATCGCGGCAATGAGGCAGTCGAATAGGGGGATTTCGATTTACACGTTTCGATTTGATCGACAAGGTCAGAGAATTGGCGATCCGATTGAAATCGGTTATGTGCCTCCGGAAGGCTGTTACGGAAAACTCAATTTCAAAAGCGAGTTGCTTTGGACCGGCGAGAACTTTCTGGCTGTGTGGGACCAGGGAGTGGACAGCACACGGGAAGATATTTATGCCCGCCTTCTTGACGCAAACGGCGCCCCGGTTACCCCTCCTCTGAAAGTAAACAGCCAGCCGTTAGATGGGGTAAATCACGAGACCCTTTTCACGGGCGACGAATTTCAGATATTCAGTGTTCAACAGGGAAATGAGAATCCGTCCATTGCTCTTTTACACATTCGCGTGGATGAATCCGCGCCCCTGCCGGAAAAGCGTGCTGTTTTGACGGTCACCGGCAATCTGCCTTCCGCGGAGGCCGTACCGATTAAGGTGAAAGGCTATACAACCTCCCTGAAAACGGAAAACGGATTCCCCGAAACCTGGGATGTGATAGCTGATTTCTCAGGCTATCTTCCCGAGTACTCTGTCGATGTGACCGGCCAGATTCTCGACGGCCCGGGCCGGATCGTGCGCATCGATCAGCCACGCCCGTGGAACAACTACACTGTAGCGGTGTACTTCGCGCGCGAGGAATCTCAGTTAGAAGGCACAACCCGGATCGAGTTGACTTGGGGAGAGGAGGTCCCTGCCGGAGCGACTCCGACACCAACGGCTACCCCTACCCCCACGCTCACACCCACACCAGCAGGTCCCGGAGGACCGCTGAATTTCCGAATTAATCTTGACGGAATCAGTCTGCTGCATGTAAAGGGGAATCGAGTCTGGTTTGAGAGCCTGACTCAGGCGAAACCGTCCCAGATCTATATCAATCAACAGACCTGGAGACTGACATGGCTCGGGGATAACACACACGTGTTCGATCAGCTGTATCCTCCTCTGCCCGGTGCAGGGTTCTATGTGTATCTGACATCTCCCAATGGTCGTGGTGTGATCGAGATGATCCAGCAACCGGATGCGGAGAACAACTACGAAGCCGTCATCTACCTCAATGACGATCCTCAGCCAGATGCGGCCTGGTACGAATTCACTTTGGCTTGGACTGACGTGCCTCATCCAACCCCCACACCTCCCGCGTCAGATAATTATCTGATCTGGCGTGGGATTATTGGGAGTTCGGCGGCGAGCCTTCTGGAGATCCAAGGGGATCAGGTTTCGCTTTACTCACATCCGTTCGACTATCCAATAACGATCACGGCGCAGTTCTCCAATCCATTGCCCGCTTATCCCGTAAATCTCGTTGCCGATCATACAGTCGGCAATGCCACTGTAGCAATTTTTGAACAACCGAGGGCGTCAAATGATTTCACGGCGCGCGTGTCTCTTGAAGTGCCCTGGATGAGTAGCGACCTCGTGCAGGAAATCATCTTCACGTGGGGAGGCCGCGTCCAACCGGAACCGACCCCGACTCCCTGGCCCACCTGGAATCCGGCTGCGCCTACTCCGACGCCCATTCAGGGCGCTCCAAAAGTCCTGTGGATCGTTAGAGAAAGGGCATTGCCGGAGTATTCCAGAGTTTTCAATTTCGTTGATTTCTTTGCAATTTTCGCCGAACTGGGGGCTGAGAACAGTCACCTCATCGCAGGATCTCAATCCGTCACAGAGAGTCTTCTCGATGGATATAAGGTCCTCGTTTTTGGCGATGCGGATGATGCGCCACCACTTTCCGAATCCGAACAGGAATGTGTTGTGCAATTCGTGCGCATGGGGGGATCGATTTTCGTAATCGGGGCCCAGTCTCTTACTTACATGGTAGAACACCCGGGCATTTATGCTTCTTCGATAACGGAACCATTCGGGATTCGATTCTCAACCTCCATCAATGGAGAATTTGACCATTTCGCCGATCATCCGATTACGAAAGACGTCGTAACCGTTTTAAATGGAGGCAGTATGCTCCTAATCGAATCTCCCGCGGAAGCCATTGGGTGGACGTCGGAGGGTGAGGTGATCCTGGCTGTGGCCAATGACGGATATGGCCGTGTCGTAGCCTTCTCCGACTGGACGACGTTCATCCCTAACCCCTTCTGGGGCCTCAGCCAATATTCGAATAGGCAGTTTGCGGGAAACATCGCCGCGTGGCTGTTGCACAAGGAGGACGGGGAACCGGTCCCGGTCGAGCAATGGGAGATTTATTGATCTCTTAGAGGTGCCCCCAGCACCTGCCGGACTTTGCGCAGCAGTGCATCCGGCTTGAACGGTTTCTGTAGAAACGCCACGCCGGGATCCAATACCCCGTGATGGACAATGGCATTATCCGTATAGCCGGACATGTACAGCACCTTCATATCCGGGTGAAGCGGCTTGAGCCGTTCCGCCAGTTGACGCCCGCTCATTCTCGGCATGATGACATCCGTGAGCAGGAGATGGATAGTGTTCTTCTGCTGCTCGCAGATCGAGAAGGCTTCTGTGGCATTCAGCGCCTCCAGGGTCGTATAGCCACGGCTCTTGAGGATATGGAGGACCAATTGGCGCACTCCGGCGTCGTCCTCTACAACAAGAATCGTCTCCGAGCCGCTCAGGTTAACCGGTTCCGTTTCCACTTTGGCGGATTCGTTGGACTCCCGAACCCGTGGGAGATACACCTTGACTGCCGTTCCGGTCCCCGGCTCACTGTATACCCAGACGTATCCGCCGCTTTGTTTGACAATTCCGTACACAGTCGAGAGTCCCAGCCCCGTTCCTTTCCCCTTTTCTTTTGTCGTGAAAAACGGTTCGAACACATGAGACCGGGTTTCCGCGTCCATCCCGATTCCTGTATCGCTGACTGCCAGCATCACATACCGTCCCGGCACCACTTGTGAATGATTGACTGCGTATCCATCGTTCAGATCCGCATTGGCGGTCTCGATGGTCAGTTTTCCGCCTTCCGGCATGGCATCCCGTGCGTTCACTGCCAGGTTGACAATGACCTGCTCGATCTGCCCCGGATCGGCCTTGACAGGTCCCAGGTCCGGGTCGGTCACCGCTACCAGGTCGATATCCTCGCCGATCAGGCGGCGCAGCATCTTGTCCAAATCCGCAACAAGACTATTCAGGTTGAGGATTTTCGGATCGAGGACCTGTTTGCGGCTGAAGGCCAATAATTGCCGGGTCAAAGAAGCGGCCCGCTCGCCTGCTTTTCGGATCTCCACCATGTCTCCGCGCAGCGGGTCAGTCTTGTCCAGCCTCTGGCAGGCCAGATCGCTGTAATTCAGGATGACCATCAGCAGGTTGTTGAAATCATGAGCAACCCCTCCCGCCAGTCTTCCGATGGCTTCCATTTTCTGTGCCTGGACCAGTTGTTCCTCCAGTTTCTTCAGGTCCGTGATATCCCGCCCATAAACATTGATATAAGGCCCTTGTGTGATGGGGACAATATCCAGCAAGAACCAGCGATCTCCGGACTGGATTTCCCGAATGCTCTGTCCTCCCGCCCGTAAGGCCTCGACGATCCATTGCCGAATCGGTTCCGGAAGCGGTTCATTGAGCGCGCCGTTCAGAGACTCCAGAAGAGATTGGCCCGCGTCATTCGCATACAGCACAACACCGCCCGGAGTGACTCGAAGCACGGGATTGGGATTCTCACTCGGGAATCGCGCCAGATCCCGGTTTTCATCTTCGGCCTGCTTGCGCCGCGTGACATCCTCAAAGATGGCGACAATCTCGCCCGTCGGTAACTTGCAGACGTAATTCTCCACCCAAAAGAAAAACCGATGATCCCTGTAAATCGTTGTGGGATGCGAGCGAGGTGTGCCCGTGCGCCATACCTCCCGGAAAACACCGAACAGCCCCATCTCCCGTACCCCTGGAAATACTTCCAGAACGCTTCGTCCGATTACATCGGATCGTTCGACCTTGCAGATTTTCTCCCCGGATGGATTTATTTCGCGAATGATAAAGTCTTCCGCGTCTCCGATTGCCTCGTACACGGTCACTCCATCGCTCATATTCTGGAACAGTTCCCGATACCGCAATTCGCTTTGTTTTACAGCGGCCTCAGCCGACTTGCGATCTGTGATGTCCTGGATATGCGTGACGTAGTACAGCGGATCTCCACCCGCGTTTCGCAACAGAAAAGTACTCAGGGTCACCCAGACCACCTGGCCATTCTTGTGGAGATACCGTTTCTCCAGCCGAAAACTCTCGAACCGGTTCTCCCGAAGGCCCCGGGCGCCCTCCCGACTAACGGCCACATCGTCGGGATGGGAGATCTCGGCAAAATGCCTGCCCAGCAACTCCTCTTCGGAATACCCCAGCATCGTGCAGAGGGACCGATTCACTTTCAGATACCGGCCCTCCAATGAAATGAAACACATGCCGGCAACGGATTCCTCGAAAGCGGATCGAAATAGATTCTCGCTTTCTTTCAATGCAATCAGCGCATGGCGGCCCTCAATCTGGTCCTGAAGGAACATGCCCAGAAGAACCGTGCCGATGGGGAAAATCACCATCACGGGAGCCCAGATTTTGGAGATCACTTCCCCAGCCAACGGCCATGGGAGCGTCAGCATCCACAGCAGCATGCAGAGATGCACGATTCCACCGAACAGGTACAGATACAGTGGCTGAATCCGGCTCGGTCTGCCCTGGCTCCAATAATGATAGGCGACTCCCAGCGCCGCAGAAGTGGTCAGAACGCCGATGCCGGTAAAGGCTCCCGCGCCCCCCAGTGACAGGCGATAAGCCCCGCCGATGATCACGACGAACGTCGCCGTAACCGGGCCGCCGAAAAGTCCTGCCATACTGGCCACGAACGAACGCCCGTCAAAAATCACTCCAGGCGCATAATGGAACGGGAACAGCATCCCGGCGATTGCGGTTCCGCCGAACAGAATGCCGCACGCGATCCGGTAGCGCATAGATCCGGGTCTCCAATAGTGCAACAGGAAAAAATGACAAATACCGAGAGCGAGAAGGAGGGAGATGTTGAGAATCAGCGACCCGGCCATGACAAACCCCTCACTTGTTGTTCGTATCCGCCGACTTCGGAATCGAACGGGCGATCCGAACAGACCTGAACGCGATTAACACACACCATAAGAATAAACAAATTTATCCGTCAGGTGAAGCCCTTCAACAATTCAAAATGTACGGTGCGTCGCTCCATACAGATTACTTCCGCGTCACACAATCCGAGATGGTCCCGCCCGGTCCGTACACGAAAATCTCGCCTCGACTGCTCAGGCCGTTTGTCGGAGTGTACGGGACCCAAGCGTGCCCGTAATTGTATTCGTATGGATCATAGATCCCATCCGGGCCGACACTGTCAACGAAATACATCAACGGCCCAACCGCATACATCCCCTGCGTGATATCGTTATCCCCATACATCCTCGGAGAATCGAATGTGACCAGCAGATAGGGGTCCCACCAGTTCCAACTGATGCCTCCGGGCCGGTCCGCTGTGTGCTTGGGGTCGTATTTCGGGACAAACGGGTCACGTTGCGGCAGAGAGTTCATATACGCAACCGGGCTGGTCAAACGCTGGAATGGTTTGAGTATGTCAACGTTCGTTGTGTTCGTGAACGGATACTTGTTGCCGTTGTCCAGCCCGTACATATCCATGGCCGTGCCCAACGCTTTCATATCTGCAAATACCCGTGCGACCTGTGCTTTGGTGCGCGCATTCAAGAAATTCGGGACGGCGATTGCGGCCAGAATGCCGATGATGGCAACTACAATCAACAGCTCGATCAAGGTAAATCCGTGACGTCTCATTCGAAATCCTCTCTTTGTCAAATCACCTTGTGAGTTTCTCTGGTCGACTCGATCGGATCCAAGGAGCCAATTCGATCTGCAGATATTTTCCATAATTTCGAGAATAAGACAACCCCAAACCACAACGCGTTCAGATCTCATAGCGCGCTTTTCGGCTGTACACCTGCCATTCCAGAAGGAACACAAGCAGGGCCGCAAACGCCAGGGGCCACCAGATCTCCCTGTTTTGCGCCTGGATGTCCCGAACACCTTCAATCTCTGCTGTCCCGGCGGTGAATTGGGTCCGTGGGGTGGTGTCGGTTTCTTCTGCCGAAATGAGATTACAGGCGTAGAGGATCGCTTCGCCTTGTTGCGGAACAAGCCGATAAAGACCCGTCTCGCTGGTATCCGCAAACAGCGTCGGGTTGTCCGGCTGGAGACGAATTTCTCGCGTCTTGCCGGATGGCAGTTGCACGGTGGCAGCCAACTCCGTCTCGCTGGGCGGGAACCGCAAGACATCCCCCGTTGCGTACAGCCGAATCCCGCGCGGGTCGGTCGATAGAAACCAATCCACCAGGTTCATGAAGAAAATCGGAAACGATGCCCGCAGCGGCCAATCGCTTTCGTACAGGTCGAATCCCGTCGCAACCGATACGCTGTTCTCCGTTTCCAGCAAGACCATCAATGGCGTCTCGTTCGATTCCACAAGGACCTTTCCCCAGGACGGCAGGCGCATCTGTTTGGCCTTGCGGACAACCAGGTCGCTCATCTCCAGGTATCGAATCAGCGGATGGAACCGATCCCAGTCCACAATCGCCGGGTACTCGACTTCACCCTCCAGTCCGCAGTCCGGGAATGGCGGCGTACAGCCCAGGAACAGGTATCGCCCCGGTCCCAGGCGCGGCGGAACAAACTGATCGAACACCGCCACATCGTATCCCTCGGCGCTGATGAAGGCATTCGGCGGAACGGTTGAAACGCGGGTCCGGGGGTCGGCATTGAGCGCGCGTTCAACAAAGTAATTCCCGGTGGTCACGATCAGCACTTTCGTTGCCTCTTTGCGCGGCAATACCACACAGGCATGGTTGTCAACCGGCAAGTCATCCTGCACGTCCAGGCGGACCTCCAGGGCGTTCAGGTAATACCCCGGATCGTCGAACACGAGCGTTGCGGGCTTGCCCGCCTCGATGGAAACCTCCCGCGCGTCGATCACATTCCCGGCGGTTCCTGTCTGCGGGTCCGGCAAACTCAGCAGATCGACAAAGATCTTCTTCGATTCCGACGAGGAATTGCGGATCGTGACGGAGATCTGGTACTGCCCCTCTGCGTCGAAATTACGCCGCGTTCCCACAGAGACGATACCGACATTCTCCCCGCGCAGTCCGCAGGCAACGAAATGAATCGGCATTTCAGGATCTCGATCCAGTTTCAATTTCGAAAACCCGCCGTCCGAGAAGATGGTGATTTCCGGATTCGGCTGGGATTTCGCGGCGGTCAGGGCCATCTGGAAGGCTTCTTCGAGATCCGTCTTCTCGCCGGTGGGCTGAATGGATTCCAGTGTGCTCAGCAACACCCGGCGGTCATCGCTGAACGGGCACAGGACGCGCGCGGCCTCGGAGAACGCGATCAGCATGATGCTTTCCCCGGACCCCAGGTTCTGGATCATGCCCCCGATCTGCGTCTTGGCCTGATCGAGACGGGATGGCGAAACATCCGTGGAAGACATGCTGGCGGAAACATCCGTCAGAATAATCCGGCTTCGTTTCTCAAAGCCGACGGCATTTAGCACAGGCCGTGCCACCGCAAGCGACAGCAGAATCAGAACCAATAGCTGAAGAAACAGCAGGAGACTCGTTTTCAACTTCTGGAATGGCGTGTTGGCTTTCAGGTCTTCCAAACTCTGACGCCACAGAAGCGTGCTGGAAATCGGCTTGTCGATCCGCCGCAGCTTCAGCAGATACAGCAGGATCACGAACGGGACGCTGATAAAAAAGAATAACGCGAGAGGGGCCAGGAAACTCATCTTATTTCACCAATCCCAGTTTTCGGAATGAGGCGCTGATCACGCCCGCCAGGTCCGCGTCGCTGCGAATCACCAGGTGATGAATCCCTCGTCGGGCGCAGAACTGCCCGATCTGCTGCTCGTACGCCGCAAGGCGATTTCGGTAGATACGAATCAATTCGCCGCTGACCGAGATTTCCACCGGCTCGTTGGTTTCCAGGTCCAGCAGCCGAAGCGCACCCATCAGGTCCGGGTCCATCTCGTCCGGCGAAAGAATCTGCACCGCGAAGACTTCATTCTTGCCTTGGCTGAGAATCCGCAGACTCTCTTCGTAGCCGTGGGGATCGAAAAAATCGGAAACCAGCAGAATGATCCCCGGTCGTGTCTGACGGACACGGAATTGAAGTGTGCCTTCTTCCAGGTGTGTCTCTCCGACGGCCTCCATCGGTTCGAGAAAACGGATGATCTTCGCGATCTGCCCGGGACCGCGCGTGGGCCGAAACCACTCAAACCGCCCCATGGATAGAGCACCGATCCCCACGCGGTCCATGCCCATCAGCGCAATATAGGCCAGCGCCGCCGCAAACCGACGCGCCTGCAAAAACTTGTTCGGCTCGCCGTAGTCCATGGATCGGCTTCGGTCCAGCAGGACATACACGTGCAGGTCTTCCTCTTCGTGAAACAGCTTGATAAACAGCCGGTCCAGCCGCCCGTAGATATTCCAGTCCAGGAATCGCAGATCGTCCCCGCGCACATAGTCGCGGTAGTCGGCAAATTCCACCGACGATCCCCTTCTGCGGGACCGGCGTTCGCCTTTGGTCGTTCCCAGGGTGATCTTGCGGGCGACCAGGCGAAGGTGTTCCAGCTTCTCCAGAAAGTCGGGAGACAGGAGAGGTTCCTGTATCGTGCCGGTTTCCATTTCGTTCATCTGTCTGTTTCCTCATTCCTCACAACGGTCTATCTGTCTCCATGCCGCACGAATCAAGAATATCCCGATCGTCACGAGGACGATGCAATTGACAAATACCCAGGTTTTCCATTGCGAACCGGGGAATCCGTGTGAATTGACCTCCATGATATCGACGAAAATCAGTTTCAACGGAGAAAACGACATCAGGAGGTCGCGCCAAAAATTTCCATATTGACGGGCATTGCGGATTATCTCGGCAAAAAATCCCAGCATTAGCGGCCCCAGGCAGTGCAGGAGGACAACGGCAAAAGTCTGCGTGTGTGCCCTGGCCGAGTCTTTCGCGCGGCTGGAAAAATAGATCCCTGCGCCGACGTAAAACACGATACAAGACGTAATCAGTAACGCTGCAGAGAACAGTTGCATCCCGTGTCCCGATTGGTAATTCGGCCTTCCGCTCAGTTCAAGAGCCATCCGGAGTGTTCCGTAAAGCCCCAGGAAGAAGGATGCCGCGCAAATAATGACGTATCTCAATTCCGCATAAGTCTTACCCTCGATGATATCACGTGAGGAACAGGCGGAGGTCCGCAACACATCCCAAGTCTTGCGGTCTCTCTCGCGGGCGATTGCACCCGCCGGGCCGGTGAGGGCAAAAAAGACAATGCCGATCAGGGTAAAGACCGAGCTGATGCCCAGGGATTCTCTGATGTTAGGAGAGCCGCCGATGGTAATCATCGTCGCGCCGATCAAGATTCCCAGGACAAACAACGTCGAATACACAACCTTGGGTTTGAATAGCCATCGTGCGTTCTGTGCACGGATTTCCTTAATCCAAATCGGATTGGCGATGTCCGGAATGCCTTCCCATTCCTGTAAGACGAGTGAATGGGACTTCCGATTGTTTTTCCGAACGACGAAAGGCGGATGAGATTCGAATGCCCCGATTCTGTGGACGACATAAACCAACAGAATGCTGCTGATTACAGCGGCGGAACAGAAGAAAGTCCATTCGGGACGGCTGACGAACCATGCCGGAGCGGCAACATTCCGCAGCTCACCGAGCAACGACAGTAGTGCGTAAACGGGGCTGAGTAGAACCTCTGCAGGCGTGGGCATCCGCCTCAAATTCAGGAGGACCTTCAAGATCATTACTCGGAGATAAGGCAGGCCAATTGCATAGAATATCAGGATCAGCATAGCGCCTCGTGCCGCGCTGATGCTGGACCGCTGCAAAGACGACAAAAGCAAACCCACCGACGCCGCCAGCAGCGCCCCTCCGGCCAGGATCAGGCATGTCCCGAACATCTCGCGCGGCGAAAGCCCACCCAACAGAAAACAAAGCGACAGCATCGGTAACATTGCGAAATACACCAATGCCATAAACAGCAGCGACGCGATGAATTTGCCCAGGACAATGCCCCAAAGCCGAACCGGGCTGGCGATCAGCAAATCCCAGGTGTCTTTTTCTTGCTCTCCGGCGATGCTGTAGGAACCGATTCGTCCCAGTCCCAGGAGAAGAACCAGTTGCAGCATGGCGCAGGGGATAAAAATCTGTCTTCCCATGTCGGGCCGACGCAAGCCGGGAGATTCCCTTATCGACATCCAAATCATGGTGAACACAAGCGCAAACAGCAGCAGGCCCAGCCCCAACAGCCACAATGACCGGGGTCGCCGAAACAATTCCCTGCACTCACGCTGAACAATACACCACATCGTCTACTCTTCCTGTGTTACAGAAACGTTTTCCCATACTGCCGTACTGTGGAACCACCGGCAAGATGCCGGTTCTGTCTTCTTCTTTGTGCCTTCGTGTCTTTGTGGTTCTTTTCCGTTCGCCTGCGGAATTCCATCGGCCTCCTTCTCTCTCTTTCTCATTCCTCATAACGATCAATCCGTTTCCACGCCGCGAAAAGAAGAGAAATCCCAAACACAATGATGAAACATGAATGAAATATCATAAGAACTTCCATCAGAGACGGTTCACGCAGCGGTCTCAGAACGGTCATTGGTGACAATGAGAAAAGTAAATCTGAAAGATGCAGCCGAGGGCGACCTACAATTCCTTGCCTGGAACCATGAGTTACTAGCCAACATAGGGTCAACAGGTATCCGCCCAGGTAATGCAGAATGGCGACCGAGAAAGTCCGCGAATGAGATTTGGCAGTGTCTTTGGCGCGGCTGGAGAAGTAGACTCCCACGCCGACATAGAAGACAACACAGGCGAAGGCGAGCAGCAGGAAACAACCCATCTGCCGAATATGTTCCGGATCATACGGATAGTAGCCGGCTGCAAAACGATCCACTTGCAGCGTTACATATAGCCCCAGAAAAAAGAAGAACACCGCCTGGAGAGAGGATTTCAGTTCCGCAAGGGATTTTCCCAGGAGGATGTTGTATGCGGAACACGTCGATGTCTTGAGGAGATCCCAGGTCTTGCGATCTTTCTCGCGGGAGATTGCACTCGCCGGGCCGGATGGGACAAAAAAGAGAATCCCCAGCAGGGTAATTGTGGAACAGGTATAGAAGATTGTCTTCAAGTCAAAGGGCTTTATAGTGATTCCATTGATGAGCACGCCGATGAGTATTCCGAACATAAGCAGCGTCACATTCACCGCTGGGGGTCCGAAGAACCGCCGCATTGTCTGTTCGTTGATTTCTTTGACCCAGATCGGATTGGCGTTGTCCGGGATGCCGCTCCATTCCTTTGAGGCCATCGAACGCGATTTCCCACTTTTCTTGTGAATGATGACAGGCGGTTGGGATTCAAATGATCGGAGCCTGCTCGCAACATACATCAGCAGAATCGTGCTGACTCCAATGGCGGACAGGAAAAAAGTCCATTCGGGATTGGCGACAAACCAACTCGCTCCCGAAATAGTCATCCCTGCGGGGCGGAGGATGAGCAATGTCGTCAGGGCATGAAAAGGGCTGAACAGAGCCTCGACGGATTGCCCGGGTACGTTCATAAAGAGACGCCGAATCAGGGGTACACAGACCGTATAGAAGATCAGGAGCAGCGTGGTGGTTCGCGCGGCGCTGATGCTTGACCGAATCGTGGAAGAACAGGCGAGACCGACCGACGCGGCCAGCAGCCCGGCTCCGCCCAGGATGAGATAGGTGCCGAACATCTCGCGCGGCGAAACCCCGCCCAGCAGAAAACAGAGCGCAATAATCGGAAGCAGTGCGAAATACATCAATCCCATATACAGCAAGGAGGCGAACAGTTTACCCAGAACGATACCCCAGGTCCGAACCGGGCTGGCAACCAGCAAATCCCACGTGTCTTTTTCACGCTCCCCGACGATGCTGTACGAGGCGATGCGTCCCAGCCCCAACAGAAAAACCAACTGAAGAAAGGAGATGGTCATAAAGATACCCTTTCCCATCTCGGATGAACGTCCATCAGGGAAACGGCTTATCGAATGCCAGGATGTCGTGAACAGGAACGAGAAGACCAACAGTCCCAGCCCCAGCTGCCACAGTGACCGCGGTCGCCGCAACAAATCCCTGCATTCACGTTGAACAATGTACCACATGCTCTTCTCCCTTATTCTTCGTAACGATCAATCCGTCTCTGCGCCGCGAAAAGGAAAAGAATCCCGATCAGCACAATGATGATGGATTGAACCATAACCTCGATTGCCCAAGTGTCAGTGCCAATTTGAAAAAACCAGCTTTTGTTCAGAAGCAGTGTGAGCGGCGTGAACCCTGCAACGAAATCGGTGATGTCTCGCCAAATCCCGCCGTATTCCTCGGTCTGCAGGATCAGTTCCATGATAACGGCCAGCAGGAATGGCCCCAGGCAATGCAGAAGAATTATGACGAACGTATGCGCCTGGGCTTTGGCGGTGTCTTTCGCGCGGCTGGAGAAATAGATCGCGGCGCACACATAGAATATGACGCAGGAAGCGAGAAGCAGCACAGCATAAAGCAGTTCCACACTGTATTCCGATTCGCGGATCGGCTCTCCAAAATTGCGGAACAGTCGGGTTGTGCCATACAATCCCAGGAAGAAACAGGCCGTGCAGCAAAGGATATATCTTAGCTCCGCCAGCGTCTTCCCCGCGAGAATATTCAGCGAAGAACAGGCTGACGTTCGCAGCAGATCCCAGGTGTTACGATCCTTTTCACGGGTGATCGCGCCCGCCGGGCCGGTCGGGGCGTAGATGATGACACCGATCAGGGTGACAATCGAAATCATCTTGAAGATGTCCAGAAGGGTGGGGGAATAGCCCATGAAAATAACTGCCATCAGACCGATGAATATCCCCAATAGCAACAGGGTCAAGAACGTCGCTCTCGGTTTCAGGAACCGCCGGGCATTCTGTTCGTAGGCTTCTTTGGCCCAAATCGGATTCGCTGTATCCGAGATGCAAGGCCGTTCCTGTAATGCAATCCCTCGCGATTTCCGATTGCTCTTCTGTACGGCGAAAGGCGGATGGGATTCAAACGATCCGATTCTGTGGGCGAGATAGATCAGCAGAACGGTGCTGACTCCGACAGCGCATAGGAAAAAAAACCATTCGGGATAGGCAATAACCGTTTGCGGCGCAACACCAGGTCTTCTACCGGCTGCCTCGAACAGCAACTCCATGGCAAAAAGAGGACTGAGGTGTAACGACAGAAAGTAGAAGAGAGATCCTCCTAAAACGACAAGTATTCCCTGGGCGAATCGCCCGATCAGAATCGGCAAAACAGCGTAGAGAATCAGGATCAGCGTAGTGGTTCGCACCGCGCCGATACTCGACCGCATGAAAGAGGACAAGAACAGACCGACCGATGCCGCCAGCAGCGCGCTTCCGGCCAGGATGAGATACGCGCCGAACATCTCGCGCGGCGAAATACCCCCCAGGATCAGGCAGAGCGCCAGCATGGGTAACAAGGCGAAATACACCAGCGACATGTAAAGCAGGGAACCCGCGAGCTTGCCCAGAATCACGCTCCGGAGTCGAACCGGGCTGATGATGAGCAGGTCCCAGGTATCT
>JAKPYU010000032.1 GCA_029568995.1 Candidatus Omnitrophota bacterium
GTCCAGATATTCGCCAGGTCCAGCGCATCCAGCGAGAAACTATCTCCGATGCTTTTCTTGCAGACGGAAAACGCTTTGCGGCAGAGATAGTAGCCGGTATAGCTGAAGTACGTGGCAATTAAGACCTGCCATCGCCATCGAATTTGCTGTGGATCAAGGCGAGGCAACTTGCGCGAGATTTGCTGTGTGTCGTTCATGGATTGTCCTATCGGATGGGAATTCCTATAGCGAGGCCAGGACCTCTTTTACAGACCAGATGACATATCCGACTTCATCGTCCGAGTATCCCGGAAAAATCGGCAAACCGAAGAGTTCTCGCGCCACTCGGTCCATGACCGAGCAGGGCTGAAATTCTCCCATCGCCGACCGGATCACCGGAAACTCATACCACGGTTCGTATTGAAACGAGGTCCCGACGGAATATTCATCCCACAGCCGTTTTCGTACGGTGTCTCGAACCGTGCTGAATACCGACCCATCCAGACGGCATGGGTACATGTGATAGCAGTGGGTAACTCCCTCCGGCTCATAAGGCGTGACAAATCCGGGGATCTTTCGCAACTCCGCCGACATTCTTCGTCCGATTGCGCGACGCTGCGCGTTCACTGTGTCCAGGCGTTTCAGTTGTTCGATGCCCACCGCGCACTGAACCGCAGACAGCCGGTAGTTGCCTCCCGCCTGAACATCGTGGTCGTAATTCCGAACTGCCCGCGCCCGGTCCGCGTGTTGCCTGGAATTCGTTGTCAAAAGCCCCCCTTCTCCGAGGGTGCTCATGTTTTTCTGCGATTGGAAACTGAAACAGGAAAGGTCCGCCCATGCGCCGCATTTCACGTTCCCATGCGCCGCACCCAAAGCGTGTGCCGCATCCTCCACAATGGGAATACCGTGCTCCCTGGAGATCCGCAGAAGCGGTTCGGGATCGAGCGGCAGCCCGGCGTAATCCACCACATAAATCGCCTTCGTTTTCGCGGTGATACGCGATTCGAGCGAATCCAAATCCAGATTTAAAGTCTGATATTCAATGTCGATAGGAACTGGTATGGCCCCGGCGAGCACAATCGGAAGAACGGTTGCCTTGAACGTCAGCGCAGAGATGAGCACCTCATCCCCTGGCCCGATTCCGAGGATTCGGGTTGCCACTTCCAGCGCCGTACCTCCCGAACTGAGGGCCACTCCGTATTCCGCGCCGATATAGGTGGCGAATTGATTCTCAAACTCGACAATCTCCGGCGACCGTCGATCCAGCGGACGTCGTTTTGTTGCGGCGTCGCGGATCATCCGGCTCACAACTTCCTCCTCTTCCGGTCCGAAGATGGCCCCGGTATAGGGCCAGGGAATTTGAAATTGCTTTGGTGAATACGACTCTCTCATTGCATTCTCCTCAATTGAACTAACAGGGCGCACAGCCGTGCGCCCCTACGGTTTCGTAATCCACAATCGCTAATCCACAATCGCTAATCCACAATCCGCAATCCCCAATCCCCAATCCCCAATCCCCAATCCCCAATCCCCAATCCCCTCTTCTCTCTCTTAAATTCGTAATTCGTAATTCCCAATTCGTAATTACTGTTCGTTCCCCCACAGTACCCCGCCGCCTTTGGATTGCCGCCAGGCCTCACGCCAGCGGTGAATATCGATCACGCCAATTTCCGGCATTGGCTTGCGCTTCTCTGGATCTTGCAGCGGAATGAGTGGTTTGTGCGGTTCCGTTTGATACCAATACGCCACTGTTGCCAGGTCCAGTGTCAGGCAGTTCGCATGACCGTGCTCGATACTGACCTGTAAACTCTTCTGAAAGGTCACCGGGTCTTGCAGGTGAAATCGATAGGAATGCGTCCGCCCCAGCCAGCCGGTATTGTCGTTCACTCGCGCATACCCGAAAAACGGGTGCATAAAGATCTCTTTCGGACACCAGGAACAGTTGAAATAGTCCTCGGTCCCCGTGCCGTGCAGCGATCCCGGCCACTTTTCCCCGTCCACCAGGAAGAGATCGTCTCCCTCGCCGGGCCACATCGGGGTGGGAGAATGGACATAATAATTCACCCCCACGTAGTGCCCGGTTCCTTCGGCACTGAGAATCAGGTAGTTGTCCTCGCCGGTGGTATTGGCATCTTCCGGCTTCCGCAGGGTCGCCCATTCGTTTTCATCGCCCTTGCTGGGCATGGTCAGCTCGTGGTTCCACCAGGCGTGGAATTGAAGAACATCCCGATCCAGTTTGGGCATTTCCTCGTAATCAATGAAATAATAAAAGGCATTGCATTTCTGGTCGGACTGATTCTCGATCGTGATCTTTGCGCTTTCGGCGAACGGCATCGGGAAATAGCAGTTCAGCGCCTTGCCTCCCCCTGGTGATGCGGCCAGCGGCAGCGAGTTAAACAGGTATTCCTCGCCCCATCCCTGACCGAAGAAATCTCCCACCGGCGATTCGACGCTTGGATGCTTTTCCCCGTCCCAATACATTCGTAGCACCATGTTGCGACGATACAATTTGTCCGTATGACTGATTGTGAACCAGATATGTTTGATACATCCCGCCCCCTTGATTTCGGCCAGTGTTGCAGTCTCGCCCGGCTCGATGGTCAGCCGGTCGGCGTTCAGGCCGGTTCGGTCGAAACTGGAGATCCGTTTGGATGTGCTGTTTCGCAGCCTGGCGATACTGTCCAACGGGCTGGCGAGTTCGGTTCCGTGGCGTGGCTGTGCCCGCACATCCATCGAAGAAGAAATAAACCCGACGACCAGCAGAACGATTGAGAAGACTGTCCCGATTTTTGACATTTCTTATACCTTCCTACCTGGATCTCAATAACTCCAATTGCGATACGGGGCCGTAGTATAGACGATACAGACGATTTTCTGAACCGACTTGAGGGGCAATGCATACGACCTTGTATCAAAACTCCCTCGGAATTACGCCCTCTCCCTCCGGGAGAGGGTTGGGGTGAGGGTGGTAAATCGGATTATTCTCGTACGCATCATTTCCTCCCACCAACCTCCTCCTCAATCAACCGCCCGATTTCCTCCTCGCCGCTCAGGAATCGCCATTCAATCTCAAGCGCCCGGAATTTGCCTTCAGGCTCTCCTGTCAGCAACGGCCTCAGTTTCACCGCATCCTTCGCGGTGCACAGAATCGCCTCGGCATCTTGAAATCGGGCCTTCAATTCGGCGATATCTTGTTGGCTATATGGATAATGATCTCGAAAGACCCTATGCCCCAGGACTGTCGCGCCCAGCCCGTTCACAGTGGCCGCGAATCCCTTCGGATTTCCGATTGCCGAGCACAATCCGATCTTTCTTCCCGCAAGCCATTCCACTCCAACTCGGTTGTTGTCGGTCAGGGATCGAACCGCCGATGGAAAGTGGGTTGCCGTGGCCTGAATCGCCTGCGGTGCAAGTTCGTGAATCTCCCGACTGACTCCTGCCAGGGTGTCGGCATCGACCAGGTTGGCACGTGTGAGAATCGCCGCGTCCGCCCGACCAAGAGACTCACGCGATTCCCGAAGAATCCCCGCAGGCAGAATCGACCCGTTTCCCCAGGGACAGGTTGCATCCACAAGCACCAGGTCCAGGTCCCGTCGAATCGCTAAATGCTGGAATCCATCGTCCAGGATGATGACATCGCTCTCGTGCTGAGTGATCGAGGCTCTTGCTCCCAGCCAGCGATGGGGAGCCTCGACAATCAACGCTTCCGGGATCTTCTCACACAGCAGAAGGGCCTCTTCACCCCCCGGTCCGCCAGGCTGAACCACTCTGTAACCGGAAATCCTGTTTCCATAGCCTCGAAGAACCACCGCCGGAGACCGTCCTGCATCAGACAAATGCTTCGCCAGCCAGGAAACGCAAGGGGTTTTTCCCGTTCCTCCAACGGTGAGATTCCCCACGGAAATAACAGGAACGGGTACTTGCACCGATGGCAGCCAACCGTTTTCGTAGGCCCTTCGACGGAGCGCAGCGATCTTGTGAAATCCAATGGATGCGAATTTCAGAAACGGAGACAAATAGGAGAATCCGGCGGATTCCCCTCTCGCGTATGCGGTCCAGGCCTTGGTCCAGCTCATAGGAATCCTAACTCCTCCAGTCGGATAACCGTTCTCCCGGCTGCCCCCGTGTGCTGACCGAGAACCGCAATCGCGCTTTGTCCGCAAGTCTGACGGAACTCAGGATCGTCGATCCATCTTTTCAATACAGTCGGAAGTTCCGCTTCATTGTTCACCTGAATGGAATTCCCACATGCGAGCAGAATCTCTGCCATCTCTCGGAAATTCTCCGTATGCGGTCCGAAAACTACCGGAATCCCCAGGCAGGCCGGTTCCAGAGGATTCTGCCCGCCGAATCCGCGAAGCGATTTCCCGACAAAAGCGATATCGGCTGCCGCATAAACGGATGAAAGCTCGCCCATCTTGTCCAGCAGAATTACCGGTTCCTTGCCAGAAGAGCGTTCGATCTCGGACCGCCGAACATAAGTCATTCCCGCATCATCCATCAACGCGGCCACTTCATCGAATCGTTCAGGCCGACGGGGCGCCAGAATCATGCGCACCACCTTTTTGCGGGATACTTCTGCCAGAACGCGTGTGAGAATTTCCTCTTCCCCCGGATAAGTCGATCCCGCGACAATCAGAATCGTATCGTCCGAAATCCCCAGTATCCCGCGCCATTTCTCGCGCAGGTCAGGCCGTTCGCCGACTTGGTTCGCATCGAATTTGAGACTGCCCAGGACTTCGATGCGCTCTTTTGGTGCGCCGATCTCCGCGAACCGCTCCGCATCGCGAGAGGTCTGAACCAGGAAAGCGCCCACCCTATCGAAAATCGGTTTGAGCCACCGTGCCACCATGCGGTATTTGGGGAACGATCCATCCGACACGCGCCCATTCACCATGACAATCGGGATGCCCTGTTTCCGAAGTTCGCGAGTCAACGTCGGCCAGATCTCATTCTCGATCAG
>JAKPYU010000048.1 GCA_029568995.1 Candidatus Omnitrophota bacterium
GCGCAGCCGATGTATACAACGGCAGTGGTGCCCAGAAGCAGGAACATCCGTGATATAATCTGCGCCGTGAGAAACTCCCACGGGCGGAGCGGCGTCACGCTCATTCGTTTGAGCACTCCGTTTTTCCTGTAGCGCACCACAACATATCCCACGCCGAAAAGCGCGCTGAACATCATGTTCATGCCCAATATCCCCGGAAAGAGCCATTCGATGTAGGGAGTCTCGCGCCCTGTAATTGTCTGGCGGATAAAGGCGGGACCGCTATCGGTCCCTGCGGCGAGAAGGAGCTGTTCCGCGATGTATCCTTTCGGGGAGGTGGCGTTCACCCAGTACCGCCCCGTCGAGGGATTGATCAGGATGTCAATGCGGTGATGGGCGAGGGTCTTCAGGGCATGTTCCTGTGACGGGAAGGTGATGTATTCGACGTACCGGGTTTTTTTAAATTCGTTGATTTGTTTTTCGGCGAGGGGTCCCTTTGTAAGGGAATTATCAACCCCCCTTCCACGTACTTGCTGTACCGGAGCGTATACAATACCGGCTTTGTAGAGTACCTGGCGGTCCTGACCGAACATGAGGCCGAATCCCAGGACAATGAGAAACGGGAACGCGATGTTCCACCCGAAGGCTGAACGGTCCCGGATGAATTCTCTGTTCCGTGCGACGAAGAGCGTCCATATTCTTTTTATCATTGCACTATGCCCTCAGCTGGTGTCCGGTGAGTTCGATGAAGAGATCTTCAAGGTTATGTGAGCGTATCGTCATCGATGAAAGGTCAATGCCGCGGCGCATCAGTTCTTCAATTGAATGGTTCACGGAGTCGGTATGTATTTCCAGGAAGCCGTCATTGTCGAACCACTGCCACGGGAAGCCTTCCAGTTTTTCCTTTTCGGGGATGATATCGAGATGGATGCGTGTCCCGGCATGGTGCCGGTTCAGAAGTTCCTGCGGCGTCCCCTCGGCGATGATTTCCCCGTAGTCCATGATGGCAATCCGGTCGCAGAGTATCTGCGCCTCTTCCATGTAGTGGGTGGTGAGGACCACTGTTTTCC
>JAKPYU010000076.1 GCA_029568995.1 Candidatus Omnitrophota bacterium
CATCTCGTTCCAGTGTTGTCGCTTGTGGTTCTGCTCTGCGTCGCCGGCGCTTTTGCCGCCGTGCTTGAGGTCGGACCGGGAAAAACGTATACCGCGATCGGTGATGCGATCACCGCCGCCGCGGATGGGGACACCATCCAGGTGTTTCCCGGCAGTTATCGTGAGTATGTCAATGTTGGGGCCAAGTCCGGTTTGAAACTCTATGGACCGAACAAGGACATTGATCCTTACAAACAGACCAGGGGACCTGAGGCCATCATTCTGATGACCAACCCGATTACGCCCTCCATGGTCAACTTGGGCAACACAGCCGCGACTCCAAACACCGAGTTTAACGGATTCTTGGTTGATGGCGAATATACCTTTGGCGGTCAAAGGTTTCTTTATGCCGGTCAGGACGACATTGTCACCTGCAACAAATTCCAGAACCTGGACGGCAACGGCTTATACATAACCGGCGCCAATTGCCTCTTCACGCGCAACTGGATTGACAAGGTCGTCAACATGGGCGCGTCCGCCGGCAATACAGCGGTGAACATCGGCGGCGGCGCCGCCGGCGCCCCGGTGGTTATCAGCTACAACACCATCACCAATATCAATTACTCCGGTCTGCAGATGAACGGCTCCTATATTGATATGTTGGGCAACATCATTCAGAACACCGGCCGCCACGGTATCAATATTGGAAGCAACAGCAAGTTTGTCAGGGCCATCGGCAACAACATCTCGAACGTCAATTTCCAGGACAACCGGACGGACGAGGATACCGGCGGCATCCGCACCTACTGCAACCCTCCTTTTTCCAACAGCGACATTGAAATCGCCTACAACACCGTGGAGAACGCCATGAACGGCCTGCACTTCCGCGGCAGTTACTGCAATGAAACCCGCCCGGAATTCATATCGGTGGCCGCGGGCTGCGGCCCATATTCAGCCGGCGGTTACTCTTTCCCCGGTGTGGCGTATGGCGAGTATCAGCACCCCACGGCCATTCCGCCGAATATGAATGTCCATGACAATAACTTCATCAACTGCGTCATGTGGGGACTGCACTGCCCCAGGCCGATCGAACCCGGCGATGACGGCTATGCCGAACCGGTTGAGATCCTGGACGCGCAGAACAACTACATCGCGGGCAACGGCCTTGGCGATTCCGCCACCACCGCCACGGAAAACAACAACCCCGCCCCCGAAATCATCATTGCGGATTCCGACGGCGACGGCATTCCGGACTGGGAGGAAATTGTTGTTTACGGCACGGATCCCAACGATCCGGATCAGGATGGGGACGGCATGGACGACGGACTCCAGATCGCCCTCGGCGGCGACCCGGTTACCTCCACCCCCGCCCCCCTGCCTCATCCCGGGGCCGGTGATGCGGACGGCGACGGATATCTGGATGAGTATGAAGCGCTGGTCGGGACGGACTGGACGGATCCGAACGACTTCCCGACACTTGGAGATGTCAACAAGAACCGCATCATTGACAACGGCGATGCCGCGATTGTCTTCAACCTCCTCCTTGGCAAGATATCTCCGTTCGGATTCGACATTACCCGGATGGACACCAACCAGGACGGAATCGTGAACAACCTGGATACCAACATCCTGTTCAACAAGTTCCTTGGCAAGCCGGGTTACGAGTATCTGCCCTACAATCCCTGATGAATGCTGTTTCGAGCCCGCGGCAATCAGTGCGCATACAAGCGCAATGATTGTCGCGGGCCATATCTTCTGAGGAGGTCAGTAAAGTGAAGCACAGGTTCTCACTGATACTGTTCCTTGTGGCCGCGATGTTTTTTATGGCGGCATGTCCCCAGTCCTGGGCCGTCACGGTCCCCACCCTGACTACGGAGATGGCCGGCGGTGAGCCGAACCGCGCCGGCGGAGACTTCCAGGTGAGGGTCAAGGTCGTGAATACCATGTTCCCCACCATTCCGGCGCTGGCGCTTGCAAGGGTGTACTGGAATCAGTCGGCATATCTTGATCTGGACACGACGATGACGCTTGAGGGGAATACCAACGGGATCTGGGGAATGAATGAAAAAGACCTCGGTCCCATAGCCATTGGTGAAAAGATTACGGACGGGGCCTGGGTGTATCGTGATATCGGCACATACGGGAATACGGATAACACCAATCCCGATGCCGAGGCCTTCACGCTGTATTTTTACATTTCCAGCGCGTTTCCCGTGGGTGAAAAGTATACCATATATCTGACCGATTCCACCATTACCGGCGCGATAACGCTGGGAGAGGTTCAGACAACGATCATAGATCTCGGAGACGGACTCATACTCGAGCTGGAGGATATCGTGGAGATGTCGGTCGGTCACGATTTCGACTCGACAGCCACGACGGATATTGAGATCGCGTCCGGCGTCCGAGACTGGTTCCTCTATTGAGTCGCCGGATAAGGCGTATCATTTTCGAATGTTCTTTGAATTAAAATCAGATGGATCGGCTGGGGGATTCATCACCCCCGGTCTTCCATCCGGAGCATGGCCAGACGATGGCCATGCTCCGGATGGAAGGATCTTGAAAATATTCCTCTTGGAGGTGTTCTCCATGTCAAGAATCAGGTTGTCTAACTGGTTGTTCGCTGCTGTAATTCTTCTTGTCTGCACCCACGGTTTTGCGCAGGTCACCATATCCACGGCGATAGAATCGGGGAATCCCGCGCAGGCCGGGGATATCATAGAGGTGGGAGTTCATATTTCCGCGAATACCACGAGTCCGTCAACAGCCCCGGGCAACTTCGCCATCCGCGTCCGATGGATCAGCACCTCTCTGACCTATATAGGTGCGGATGCGGGCGAACTGGGGGCTCTTGTGTCCGGCGGCGTGGAGGCGGATTTTCTTTCCCGCTGGATGGACATCACCGCAGCCGGGAATGCGGCCAACGCAAATCTGACCCCCCGGCTGATGACGCTTCGCTTCCAGGTGAACGCCCCGACCTATGATTTCCCTTACAGCCTCATAATCGAGGAGGACCCGGATGCCGCGCAGGCGGTTCTGGCGGATGATCTTGCCACGGCGATTGCCGCCGACTTTGATTATTCCGCCACGGACGGTCTCGGTGAACCGGCCCCTCTTACAGGCAATGTCACCATATCCACAGTCATCGAGTCCGGGGATCCCTCGCAGCCCGGTGATATTCTCGAGGTCGGCGTGATCGTCACCGGTAATACGACGAATCCGCCCACGGCTCCCGGCAACTTCGCTGTCCGTGTGACATGGATCAGCACCTCTCTGACCTATATCGGCGCCGACGCCGGGGACCTTGGCGACCTGAGGCCCGGACTGGTCGAAGGCGATTTTCTTTCCCGCTGGATGGACATCACATCGGACGGCAACGGGGCGAATGCCAACCTGCTTCCGCGCCTGATGACGCTCCGCTTTCAGGTGAACGCCCCGACTTATGACTTTCCCTACAGCATCATCGTCGAGGAGGATCCCGGCACGCCTCTGACGGTTCTTGCTGCGGACCTTGCCACGCCGATCCCGGCGCTGTTTGATTTTTCCGCGACGAGCGGAATCGGTGAGCCGGCGCCCCTCACGGGCGACGTCACGATATCCACGACGCTTGATTCGGGCAATCCCTCGCAGCCCGGAGATATCCTCGAGGTCGGCGTGATCATTTCCAATAATACGACGATCCCGCCCACGGCTCCCGGGAACTTTGCCATTCGTGTCACGTGGATCAGCACCTCGCTGACCTATATCGGCGCCGACGCTGGAGAACTCGGGGACCTGCATCCCGGCCCGGTGGAGGCACATGCGGGGGTGGACAGATTCATGGACATCACGTCGGACGGCAACGGGGCGAATGCCAACCTGTTTCCGCGCCTCATGACCCTGCGTTTCCAGGTGAACGCCCCGACCTATGACTTTCCGTACAGCATCATCATCGGACCGGATCCCGGCACGCCGCTGACGGTTCTCGCGGCGGACCTTGTGACGCCGATTCCGGCGCTGTTTGATTTTTCCGCGACCAGCGGAATCGGCGAACCGGATCCCCTTACGGGTAATGTGACGATAGCCACGACGCTTGATTCCGGGAATCCGGCCCAGGCGGGCTCCATCCTGGAGGTCGGCGTGATCATTTCCAATAATACGACGATACCGCCCACGGCTCCCGGCAACTTCGCCATCCGCGTCAAATGGAACAGCACCTCTCTGACCTATATCGGCGCGGACGCGGGCGAGCTGGGCGACCTGAGGCCCGGGGATGTGGAGGCGGATTTCCTGAACAGAATCCTGGACATCACGTCGGACGGCAACGGGGCCAATGCCAATCTTCTGCCGCGCCTGATGACGCTCCGCTTCCAGGTGAACAGCCCGACATTCGACGCCCCCTACAGTATCATCATCGAGCCCGATCCCGACACGCCGCTGACGGTTCTTGCGGCGGACCTTGTGACGCCGATTCCCGCTCTGTTTGATTATTCCGCGACCACCGCCATCGGCGAACCGGGGATCCTCACGGGCGACGTTACGATAGCCACGATAATTGATTCGGGCAATCCTTCGCAGCCCGGTGATATCCTGGAGGTCGGCGTAATCATTTCCAATAATACGACGATTCCGCCCACAGCCCCGGGCAACTTTGCCGTCCGCGTGAAGTGGGTCAGCACCTCCCTGACCTATATCGGCGCCGTCGCCGGAGAACTGGGAGACCTGCATCCCGGCCCGGTGGAGGCGCATGCGGGGGTGGACAGATTCATGGACGTCACCTCGGACGGCAACGGAGCCAATGCCAACCTGCTGCCGCGTCTGATGACGCTTCGCTTCCAGGTGAACGCCCCGACTTATGACTTTCCGTACAGCATCATCATCGAGCCCGATCCCGACACGCCGCTGACGATTCTTGCGGCGGATCTGGTCACGCAGATCCCGGCGCTGTTTGATTTCTCCGCGACCACAGGAATGGGCGAACCGGATCCCCTCACGGGCAATGTGACGATAGCCACAACGCTTGATTCGGGCAATCCCTCGCAGCCCGGCGCGATGCTCGATGTCGGCGTGATCATCTCCAATAATACGACGATACCGCCCACGGCCCCCGGCAACTTCGCCATCCGTGTCAAGTGGAACAGCACCTCGCTGACCTATATCGGCGCGGATGCGGGCGAGCTGGGTGATCTGAGGCCCGGCGATATCGAGGCGGATTTCCTGAACAGAAGCATAGACATTACGTCGGACGGCAACGGGTCCAATGCCAATCTGCTGCCGCGTCTGATGACGCTTCACTTCCAGGTGAACACCCCGACCTATGACTTCCCCTACAGCATCATCATCGAGCCCGATCCCGACACGCCGCTGACGGTTCTTGCGTCGGACCTCGTCACGCCGATCCCGGCCCTTTTTGATTTCTCCGCGACCACCGGAATCGGCGAACCGGGAGCCATCACGGGCAGCGTGACCATCGCCACGGGAATTACGAGCGGCGAGCCCTGCATCCCGGGTGAAATCATCGAGGTCCAGGTTGCGGCCACCGAAAACACCATTGATCCCCCGCACGCCCCGGGCAATTTCGCCATTCAGGTCGGATTCAACGAGGACTCGGTCACCTTTGCGGGCGCCGATGAGGGCGAGCTGGGCGGTCTGCGCGTAGGCGATATTCAGGGTGCTAGTCCCGACAAGACGGTCGTGATTACCAGCGACGGCAATGCCTCCAACATAAATCCGACCCCTGTGTTCATGACGCTTCGTTTCCAGGTGAACAGCCCGACCTTCAGCGCTCCCTACAACATTACCATTGCACCTGATCCCGCGTCGCCCAATCCGCTCCTTGCCGCCGATCTGGTTACAATCCTTCCGGCGATTTACGAATGGAGCGAGACACAGGATCTGTGCGGAGTGATGCCGGTCATCCATGCGCTGGGAGTCGTATCGGAATTCGGGGCGCCTGATCCGGCGGTGGGAACGCATCTGTACACGTCGGGGACCCTTGTGACGGCCTCCGTGCCGGATCCGTTCGTTGTTATCGAACCGGGCATTCGCAAACATTGCGTCGGTTTTGAAGGCTTGGGCGCCGTGCCTGTATCAGGCGCCGTGACATCGGTCACGTTTGTGATTGACGAGCCCTCGACCATTACGTGGCAGTGGGAGACCCAGTATCTCCTTGAAGCCGCCGTAACACCTCCGGGCGGCGGTTCCGTCACCCTCGACGGGGCGGCGGTCCTCAGCGCCTGGTATGATGAAGGGGTTGTTGCGGAAGCCCTTGCCATTCCGGAGACGGATTACGAGTTCAGCGAGTGGACGGGCGACATCGCATCAACAAACAACCCGGCCCAGATCCCCATGGATTCGCCGAAGAGCATTATCGCGAACTTCACCCCGAGCGATCCCTACCCGAAGGATTGGGACTTCGAGGATGGCGCGCAGGGCTGGCGGTTCAGCGGCAAGATCGGCGACTTCTCCGAACTCTTCCCGGAAGACATAAACGGCGTCCTGAGTCTCACCTGTTTCAACAATGTGGATTCCTTCGGCTTCTGGTACAGCCCGGACGACGCGGTGGAAGACATCGCGGACGACCAGATGCTCTACCGTGCCAGTTTCGTCATAGCCGCGGATCAGGAGAAGGCGGTCACGCCGTCCTTCCGCGTCCGCTGGAACGCCCTCAACCAGAAACAGGGGAACGCCCTGCAGATCATCAGCAACGACGAAGGCGACGCGATGCCTGGAGAAACGCCCAAACAGTATGACCTGTTCTTCCGTCCGCAGCACGAAGCGACGGCTCCGGAGAACAACACCGGCACGCTGGCCTTTGACATGATCAACTTCAACGAGAACGACGCCACCACGGCGACGGTCACCCTCGAATATGTGGAGCTCAACAGGGCGAATGTGAACACCCTCACCTCGCCGGTACTGGCGGCCGCGTGGTATTTCGACGATGATGAGAACGGCTGGACGGATTCATCGCCGTTTGACATCGGCTCGTTCACCCACCCGGATTTCACCTGGGAGGAAGGCGCGCTGAAGACTGTGTCGGTTGACAACAACACCTTCGGGTTCTGGTCATCGCCCTACCTTGGCATGCAGAATGACGTGATGTATGTCATTCGCGTGAAGGCCGGTGTGGACGTTGTGGTGGAAGAAGGCAAGGATGAGTGGCCGACCATGCGTGTGCGCGTCTTTGACTCGCAGAACCAGGTGAACGGCATGTCGCACATCCCCGTGTGGACAAAGTTTGAAAAGCCCGCGGAAACCGGGGAGCTCACCTACAAGGACTACTACACCTACTTTGTGAACCAGGGCGGAGCCGGCGACCAGATGCGAATCGAGATAGACCTGGTCAACCTCGGGGACAATTCTCCGGATGTCTCGATTCTTCAGATAGACGAGGTCGAGATCACAACCGTAGCCGTACCGGGATTCTGATTCGGTTATCGCGGAAAGCAGCATGGCGGAAGGGTTACGGCCCTTCCGCCTTTCTTATTGCAGGGGGAAATTACAGGGAATTGAAGAAGCGGGGGATGACCCTTACCCGGGAGTCTGCCAGCCGGAAT
>JAKPYU010000093.1 GCA_029568995.1 Candidatus Omnitrophota bacterium
TGAAGATGCGCGATCACATGCGCTATTCTGGGGACGGTGATATCGAGGACGTGAAGATCTCGACGTACCCGGTCTATGAAGATTTCGCCACGTTCCTGGAGGACCAGATCCGCCGGGAGGCACAGAATTGGAGGCAGATTGACGAAGAGTGGGAGGCGCTATGAACAACACACAGTTAGAACCTAATTCCACCCTGCCGGTTTTCCTGATCTCAATATACCGCCCAATCCTCAACAGCAACCTCAACGTCACGAACAATTCGGAATCCAACGAACTTCGACCGCTCATTATTGGTCAGAAAGAAATATCCGCGCATTCCTGACCGACAATACTCCGGGGGCATGTCGTAATTGCCGTCCCGGATGACATGGCTGTACTTCGGCGGGTCTCCGTACTTGGGTCCCTGGGGATCGGTGAGAACGCCGAGGCTGGATGTGGACTGAAAGTAATCGTTGCAGTACTCGCTGACATTCCCATGGAGGTCATGGATACCCCACGGATTCGCTGACTTCTCCCCGGCAGGATGGGTTTTGGACAAGCCATTCTGTTGATACCACAGGAATGGATCGAGCAGGGGGAACAAATCATCAGGTGACCGGCCCGGAGCAAGCACGTCTCCAAACCAGAATTGGCCCGATGTTCCCGCTCTGCAGAAATACTCCCATTCCGCCTCTGTCGGGAGCCGGAACGTTCCGAAGCCCAGGGCGTTCATCTTGTCGAGAAACTCCTGGATGTCCCACCAGTTCACATTGTAGACGGGATGATTCGGACCTTTGCCCCGATTATCGAGCAGTTCCAGTTCCCGCCCGACCAATGCCCGCCATTGCTCCTGGGTAACCTCATATTTCGATGCCCAGAACGGTTTCGTGAGAATGACCGTATGGGTCTCGAACTCGTTCGACCATCGGCCATACTCATCACGCGGCGTCCCCATCTCGAACTGTCCGGATGGAACCTGGACCATTTCAAGCGGTGTACTCGACCGATCCTGATCGGGCAGCCAGATGCGAATCTGCTGGAATCCCGTTTGTGGATTCGGGGCCAGGCTTTCCATTACTTGAGCATAAAGTGTGATGGGGAATAGAGATACGAATAGCGCAAATACTCCAAACCAACTCATAACAATCCCTCCAAACCGATCAAGTCGAACCTCCAATGAGGTTGTCATTTTGGAAGTCTATCAATTCTCTTTTCAATCTCCAAGTTTTTTTTGACCTATATCCCCAGTAAAACGCCAATGGGGGACCCGCATGGGAAGGATCGTTACACCGGAAGTCACAGAGGACCTGGAACGAACCTTCTCCGCGCCGGTTTCGTTCATGGAGATCTGGCTGGATCCCGACGATTCCGATCCGGATGCCGAGCCGGATTACCGATTCGTGAACCACGGTCGGGACCTCGAATTGGAGGGGATCACCTATACGGCGCATGGATTCGTCCTTTCCTCAATCGACCAGACCGTCTCAAAGGCCTACCCGGACCAGATTCAACTCGGATTTGTAAATGTCCCCGGCATGACCAGCCCAATCGACCTGGAGGGCCTTGCCGCGAGGGGGCGGCTGGACGGCGCACGAGTCAGAATCCGGGACATTTCCCTGTACCACATAGATTCGTCCCTGCACAGCCGGACACGGGTGGATGCTTTCGTTGACGGCATATCCTTCGAAGAACGCGGTGCGCTCGTCAACCTGTCTTCCCAATCCCTGATTCGGCGGACGGAACTACCCAAACGGATGATGGAGCCGACATGCGGATGGAAGATGTATGGGGAAGGATGCGGGGTCGTCAGGGCGACCTATGCCGTGTCGATCACGGCGGGGCCAGGCTCAACACCTTACAGGATCATTGACACGACTACCCTGGTCAGTGAATCCCTTGCGAACGGGGCCGACCATTTCGCGATGGGGTACGTTGAGATCGCGAGCGGCGACTACAAGGGGAAATCGGCTCCAATCCTGCGATTCCATACAACAGATCGCGCTCTCATCTTACAGATTCCCCTCGACGTTCCGGCGGCGGAGATCGTCGGGCTATCCCTGACAGCAATTCCTGGATGTCGATTGACGGCACAGGACTGTGAGACGCGATATGACAACCTGCTGAACTTCGGGGGATTCCATACTGCGCCGCGCGAACCACATTTGGAGACACCGGGGGATTACCGATAAATGCCGCTCCCTGGACTGTTCGCTGCCATTGTCTCCATTGGGAAGTTCCTGTTCTCCGGAACCGGTGCATTTCTGCTCACCGTAGGATTTACGATCTACGGCTTGTTGCATCCCAAGAAGGTTCGGCAAAACGGGACGGGAAACCAGACGTTCCAGGACATCGGCTATAACCCGGTCGGTCGGAACGTTGTACTGCCCCTGGTGATTGGCCGGTACATTGTCTACCCGGCCTTCGCGTTTATCGGAAAGACATGGAATGCACAGCGTCTGAAGGGGACCGTTGACGTTGCGAAGGGGGATGATAAGGCCGGGCGGTTCTGGGTAACGGTCTACTACGCCAAGTCTGCCTTTGCGATCAATGACGGCAAGATCCGGCGGGTGGAACGAGTCTGGTTCAATGATTTCGCAATGGACGATTTTGAACTGGAGCCGGAAGAGGGAGAGTTGTTCCCGGTGGGGGGTGTGCCGGAAGATCAGTCCGCCTGGTACGTGGTTCCGGGGACCGGCAATCAGACAGCTACGGCGGAAGCGGAAGAAGCGGGATTCGCCAGGGTTGTGCCATACCGATACACGGCGTTACTGGTCTGGTCCGGCGAACTCGGTGAAATGAACCGGCTCCCGACCGTTGCGGCTGAAGTAATTGCCGACCAGGAGCAGATTTACGAAAAGACCGGGAGCATAGATTCCGGGCTGGCCGCGGAGGACATCGGGACTTATTTCGGCTATGACGAAGAGACCGGCAAGGTCTGGGCCACTGTAGGCGCGGTGTCGTCCAGGACGAAACGAGGCCTCGTCACCTTCGACCGGTTCGATGGGACCCCCACTTATACCGATCCCCCGCCCATCTTCGGCGATGCGGCAGCCTTCGGGCTGTATTGGGGCTATACG
The DNA here is from genome assembly GCA_029568995.1 of Candidatus Omnitrophota bacterium. Lineage (GTDB taxonomy): Bacteria > Hinthialibacterota > Hinthialibacteria > Hinthialibacterales > JAKPRU01 > JAKPRU01. The sequence goes on from JAKPYU010000093.1 coordinate 3,057, forward strand.
GACAAGGTAATCCTGGTCAGTGACGTATTTGACGGGAAACGGTTCTTCGCCACCGGTCGGCATGGGGATGGGGCCGCAAGCAGCAATTGGATCGTCGATTCCGGTCCCGCACTCTCCGCGGAATCCGTTGAAAGATGGGCCTTCGATCCGTATGAAGGTGTTCTGTTCCTCTATTTCGGCACCAGCAGGAAGATCCTGGCATACGATGTGAACGAACAGGTGTTCTCAACATTGGACGTGTCGGGACACTTCACCGGCCTGTCCGCGTTCGTGGCCCTGTTCTTCGATCATGAGTACAAGCGGCTCGCGTTCGCCTATCAGAACACCGATGGCGACCTGGTCCATGTCGATGTTGCGATTGCGGAATCCGATGGAACCTGGAGCATCTCCGGAGTCGATAGCACGACGATCAACGCCGTGAACACCTGGGGCGGTGTTCCTGACACCCTAAAGGGCCTTGGTAGGGTCGGGGAACTGTGGACGACCTTCGATATCACGAACAAACGGCAACTGCTCTACACGACAACGGACGAGCCGGACGTTGCCCCGGGGCCGGATTCCTATTTCGTGTTCAGCACGGATGCGGCGAAAGACCCTACCGATCTGCTCACCCAGTCAGAGATCCTGACAGGTTCAGCAGATGAGGATGAGCCGTACCTGCATTCTCCGACGGATGCCTGGTTCGATCACCGGAGCCAATACCTGTGGATTCGGGACACCGATCTGTCCGGGAACTGGCTGTTCATTTACACCCGGTGGGCCGGGGAAGATTTCTCATACATCGGCAAACCGGGATACCACATGCGCATTTTCACCCGCGAGGGGAGTCCTGCCGGGGCGATCTGGCTTATCAAGAACCATCGAAGGCTTGGGGAAGGGATCCACGAAAGCCGCATCAATGTCCGGAGTTTCGAGGACGCTGAGGGGCGAGCGATGGAGTTCTGCCAGGTAGGGCAGGGGATAAATGCCTTCTTCGAATACCGGAATCGGGCAGACGTTCTTATGGACAGCCTGGAAGATTCTTCGACCTATGTTCAGGAGATTGAGACGTCTTGCGGGATGCGCCTCTCGGAATTCGATGGGCAGTTGTACCTCATGGCACGGCGTCCGGCGCGGCGCATTCTCTGCACGATCACGGATTCCAAGATCGAAAGAGGCAAGTTGACGTACAGCTATGCCGGTATGACGGAACGACCGGGGAATGCGGTGCGGGTTGAGTTTATGAACCGAACGAACGAAACCGCTATGAACCTGCCGTGGCGGATCGATGTCGTGGAGGTCGTCTATCTCCAGGATGCGGAATCGGTCAGGGGAACCAAGGTCATCCGGACGGTACGAAGCAGGGTCATTATTGACAGATCGGTTGCGTACCGGCTTGGAGAACAGACCCTGCTGGCTTCCATGTTCGAGCGATTGCGGGTCATGTTCCCCACAACCGGGGAACTGCTCCTTGCCGCACCGGGCGATCATTTCTACCTGACGACCGACCTGATTCCCGACTGTACGAAAAAGGTGTTCCGAATTGAGGAAATCACAGAGGACAATGACCGGAACCTCCAGGTCGTTGCCGTGGAACAGTGCGATGATGCTTATCGGCTGCACATTTACCAGCAAGACCCGACGGATCAGCGGGAGAGCGTTCTTGGCGATTATGGAATCTATCTTGACTCCGCAGCGGGACTGACCGACACGTTCGTGCCGTGGCCGGCACGTGCAATTGCCATTGATCGACCGAATGAGAAGCGTGGCGTTGTCCAGTTCCTCTACAGTCGTGGGGAATATGACCGGCATTTGGTGGATATTGCGATCCACACATCGGACGGTCGGGATGCCTCCAGTTTCGCCGTTTTTGCGGCATCGGCGCACCTGCACGAAAGCATTTCCGATAGTGACACAACGATCCAGATCTCCATGGCGTCCCTGCTGGACGATGGGACGCGGGGGGAGACCTTCAAAGAAGGCGAGGGGGGGACGATCTGGATTGCCAGTTATGCCGATGCGGGCGGTGTCAGAATCATGGGTGCGCTTGAAGCGGTGTCCTATACGAATTTCGAGATTGTGACGGTGGGGGGAGAAGAGATCGGGCAGTTTACCGGATGCAAACGCGGTGCGCTCAACACATCGCCGGCTGAGCATAGCATTGTCACTGTGAATCAACCCATGCACATGGTGGAAGATCCTGTCCGGGAAGCGTGGGATGTGAATTTCCCGAAACCTTACGTTCTGGGATATGGAGATAAGCGGACCGGTGTGAACGACGCTTCGTATGTCTATTTCGGGGCAAATGCGAAGTTCAATGAAATCGTGTTCTCGAATCTCGTTCGTTCCAACCCGGAATACCGGATCTATGTCAACGAAATGGAGTATGGCGCGTCTGAGGATTCGGTTGTTTGGGAGAAGGCTGTCGGATTATGCGATGAGACCGACGATTTTATGAACCTGAATGGGACACAGCAGCGACGGATCATCACCTTCGAGGCGGGGATGGATTGGAAAGTGTCCGATGTGAATGACTATAACCGATATTGGGTCAGGTTCGAGAAAACCGTAACAGTCCCCCACACGAGGCATGGGTACGGATTCGACCAGATACCGCAGGAAATGGATCAGGCAATTACGTTGCGGCTGTGTCCTGTTGTCTATAAACACGTGCCCTGGCCAACCTCGTATGAGTATCCCAGAGAGGACCAGCGGCAGGATCTACAGTTTGAGGTCGCCGGGATTGCTAGATGGAGCCAGGCAAGCGCTTCGACGCAGAATCCGATCATCTTGATCGATATCGGCACGGAGTTCGGCGACCGGGGCATGTATTCGGGAGATATGGACCTGGACGAGAGTTCGCCCGAACTGAAAAAGGGGGATGGAGTGTACCTGGGGACGGATGGGAAAGCGTACAAGTTAGATCCTACCAGTCCCGTCGATGTGAAGGCGTGGCTTGGATTCGCTACTGAAAACGTCCAGCCCGGCGCGAAGATCGCCGGAAAGGTCGATGTGGACGGTACGGCCTATAACAATTCCTGGGCGATGACGGCAGGGGCAGAAGTCTATGTTGATTTTGCGAATAAGACCCTGACTCAGACACGCCCGACCGGGCAGTATACGGTCGCTGGTATTGCCACTCAGTCAAACGAATTGCAGATGACTATTAACGGAGACATGGGCCGGGAATGGCTTTTGCTCCGGTGGCACAAAGAACTACTGACATCCGACGACGATGACCCGGCCACCCCTCATTATCCCCTCTCTCACAAGGCGAGGCAGAATCCCATCATGATTTTTGTGGGTGGTGCGAATCAGTCCGAAGGGAGCGGAGATCCTGCCTCCCTCGACAGTACGATCTATGGATTCGTGCCGGATGCTGACCGGCGCGGGATCAAGCTGACGTGGAAACCGGATCCGGGAACCGGGGTGGTGGCTGTATATTTGATCGAGGAGGAATAATGAATCCGATTCAGTATGCGTTGATAGACTTGTCCGGTGGCGGATATGTCAAGATGTGCCATTTTACATGGCCGCACCCGACCAATGGTATGGAACAATGGTCTCGCATTCTCCCAAACCTGCACGTGTTCAAAGGTTCGCGGATCAGTAAGAAAGTCCAAAGTGCTCTGATCGGGTATGATGCGCTTCTTGTACAGGTCCGCAATGCCAATGTCCTTTCAACTCTCTGCGCCATGCGGAAGCAATTCCCTGTCTCGAAGATTGTCATGGTTCCCTATCATTCTACCAGCGAATACTGCCCGAAACTGTTTGAAGCGATCAGCGTTGTCGATGGAATCGCGGTAACCGATGTGAGCGAAATGGACGTTTGGGAAACCTTGGCACCGGGCAAATGCTTCTGGCTTGGTTTCCCGATTGATTTTGAGATTTACGAGAGGAACTCCAGGTCGGTGCATTTGCGGGATCGGAACACCGTGCTCCTGGATGATTGCCAGGAAATTCTGGTTCATGCGAAGATGCTCCAGAATGTATGTGGACCGTTGCGGTTTCTTGTCCGGCCTCAATGCCATCAACCGGAGACGCTCCGGACGAAATTTTCCCTGGCAGGCATGACCTGTGAAGTGGTGGTCAAGGAACCATTGGAACAATGCCTGCGCGATTCGGAAGAGGCCATTGTCGCCTTCTCTTGGAGCGGGACCCCCGCATTCCAGATTGATTGTGCAGCGCAAAGGATTCCCTGTGTTGGTGTTGACTTCGGCTATCAGCCCATCTTGTTCCCCGAAATGTCATACCATGTGATTCGCGGGCACAAGTTCGCATTGGAGCATGTTAATCGGTTCATAGTGTCCAGCAATGGACCAGAGTATGAGAATGTGACTACGAGAGCCTTCAAATATGCGGTGTGGATGTTCCATCCGACCGTTTGTGTAGTCCGATGGGAACGATTCCAAGGGTTTTTATTCCAAGGCGAAAAACCGATACGCGGGCCTGAATGGAAATAATGGAGTGTGATTGCCGATGGAAATTGAGATGCTCCCTGTGATCCGGTTTCGAGACAACAATGGAACCGAGTTTTTCGCTCGAACCCAGGGGGACTATTACCGAGTCCTTCGGGACCTTGGCGAGTTGCGCCCGATCCCGCCTGAAGCCGAGCGGTATCTCGACACTCTACGATTCGACGCCGAAGACTTTGATCGTCGATTTAATGATTTGTGGGAACCGGAGTACAAAGAGGAGCCGGTTGATTACGAGACATTCGTGACAAATCCTTACTTCCTTGGCGCGTCAATGAGCCTATTCCCACGGTTAATTGAAGAGGGGATCAAGATATTTCATAGCGGCAGGGAGTATGCCGAGATCATCTATACCGGCGGGATTGGGTGGGGGAAATCCTATCATGCAGTTTCGATTGTGGCCTATGACTTGTACCGCATGTTGTGCATGAAATCCCCACAGCGCATGTTGGGGCTTGCCGACAATGGAGACCTGTATTTTGTCAACCTGGGAATTACGGAGGGGCAAGCGAAGAGCGTGTTCTTTTCCAAGGCTCGAAACAACATCATCGCTTCACCGTATTTCCTGGAGCAGTTCGACAAGATTGGATTCAATCCAAAAAACAATCGTTCCATCATAGCCCTGCCGAATTTTCTTTTTCTGCAACCCGGTAGTTCTCGCGACACTTCGATCATCGGTCAGGATGTGGTCGGGGTGCTGATTGACGAAACCAACTGGCTCGCGTACAGCGACAGGAGTGCAACCGAGAAGATCACTGATGCCGATGGCGACCACATGACCAGTCTCTATCACAGCGCGGAGAACCGGTTGAAGTCCAGGCTGGCACAATCGGGGATCTCGCCGGGTCATTTAATACTCATTTCGTCCGCGTTGCATCCGGGAGACTGGATTGAAAACCATATCGAGAGATGCCAGGACGATCCCAAAACCTACATCATGGATAAAGCGACCTGGGAATCCCGCCCGGAGCAGTACGTTGGGGGATGGTTCCGGGTCCAGGTCGGAAACGACCTGATCTCAAGCAAGGTGCTGAATGAGGGCGAGAAAGCCGATCCAACCTGTGAGGAACTTGAGGTTCCTGAAGAGTTTCGCAAGCAGTTTGAAAGGGACCCCGACCGTGGATGCCGGGAATTCGGTGGCAAGCGAACGATTTCACAGACTTTCTGGCTCCGTGATCGGACCTGCCTGTTACGGGCGTATGAGCGAGCCGCGATGAGAATGATCCAAGACAAGCCCTTCCCATTACGACATCCGGCGAACGAGGAATCCACGTCGCTGGGTGTCCTGTTTGAAATGGATTGGGATTATCTGTGCGAGAAAGGCGAGGATGGGTATCGGCCCCGGCGGTTCCCGTCTCAATTACGGTGGATCCATATTGACCTTGCCAAAACCAGGGATGCGGCATCTATCTCGATGGGGTATGTCACACACGTTGAGGTTGTGGAAAAGGAGACCATTCCAGGCAGACCGTTTCGGATTCGGCTACCGATTATCGAGATCGAGCTGATGCTGCAAATCGTTCCCGGTCGGTCGCGGGAGATTCTTATCAGTCCCATACGGGAACTGATTCTGAATATCAAGAATCACGGATTCAAAGTCCGGGTGAGTGCGGACCAGTATCAGAGTGTCGAGATTCTCCAGGATCTCCAGGCCCAACGAGTTAAGGCGGAGAACTTGTCGATTCACAACAGCGCATCTCCGTGGATGATCCTCAAGGATGCGCTGATGGAGGATCGGCTAAGCCTATATCGGCATCCAGTGGCGCACCGGGAATTGATCCATTTGATGTACGACAAAACGAAGGAAATTGTCGATCATCCGGCTTATGACGCCGAGAATGATCGCGGGCGGATCGGGAGCAAGGACGTGGCAGATACGATATGTGGTGTGGTATGCGGGTTGACGGAGCGGTTCGCGTCGAAAGCGGTTGATTTTGCCCCTCAGCCCGTGGTGCAACAACCGGAACGAGAACGAGTTACCTGGAAATCCAAGATGCCCGAATGGATAGGCAAAGGGGGTTACCTGAAATGAGCGAAAAAATTCAGACAATTTTTGAGTACGAACGGGCTGCACCAGAACCCGAGAGCGGGAAGTTCATGTCCCTTGTCAAACGATTCTGGCCTTTCAAGGATGCCGAGAAGAAGGAAGAACTGCCGAAATCACTGCGCCGCGAGGCCGCATTCGATTACTGGAAAGCGGTACAGGTACAAGATGATCGGGCCGGGAAATATGCGGAGTATGAACAACTGGATCTACACGTCCCAGAGGTCCGAGCGGCCATGGACGCCTTTGCGGATAATGCGGTTGCCGGAACGCACGGGGATTCCTTCGAAGTGACCACGGAGCATGAGGGAGCGAAACTTGCTTTTGAAGTCCTAGAACAGAACACGGAGATGAAATCGGATACATGGTTCACCCTGCGCGAAATTGTTCACATGGGGGATTACTTCGCTGAAATTCTTTCCAATGTGGAAACAGAATCAAATCCGATGCTGTGGTCGATTACCGATTTGGTTCGAGTGCCGCCGGATACCATCCGATACAACCTGGCGGAAGGCCGCATCCATGATCCTGCAAAGACATTCGTTCAAGATGCGGACAGCAAAGAACCGATTTACTTTTCCGATGCGGAGATGGTTCATTTCCGGTTCCAGGGCCGGAAAGGGAAATGGTACGGCTCGTCTCTCCTTGAGCCGTTACGGAAAACCATCAAGCAATGGCAGGCGCTTGAGGATGGTTTGTGTATTGCGTTTCTGATTCGTGCATCTGACCGAGTTTGTTACCATGTCCCTGTCCCTTTGGAGTGGGATCTTGAGGAAGGTCTGAAGGCCGCCAAGCGGTTTCTCGACTCGATCAATTTCAAAACCTCGTTCAATTCCGAAGGGGAGATGAGGACCGACCGCGTTCCAATCACTCCCGAAGAGAACATCGCGATTCCGGTGTGGCCCGGCGGGCAGGGGGGTGTGTCGAAATTGACGGGGCAAGCCAACTACTCCGGAATGCTGGAAGTTGTTTTTGCATGGCGAGATAAGTTGTATGCGGCTCTCCAGATTCCGAAGTCAATCGGCGGTGGGGATGCCAGTGACGTGAACGGCAAGAATGTCATTACCCGGCTGGACGTGCAGTTTGCCCGTCGATGCAGGAGAGTCCAACTGGCCGCTACATTCCCATATCGACGTGTTCATATCATTCAATTGGCTCTGCGGGGCATTGACCCGAGAACCGTGAAGTTCGAGATCAATTGGCCCCCGCTGGGGGTCGAGGATGAACTGATTAACTGGCAGATCAAAGAGGTTAAGGCCAATATCGCCAATTTGCTCGGTGGGATGTATGGACCGCCGCCAGCGAAATGGGTCTATGTGCGGCTCTTGGGTCTCTCAGAAGAAGAGGTTGAAGAGTATGGCCTCATTCCGGAGCCGATGCAAAAAGAACCGCAGATGATCCCGGCGTGGCAGGAGATCCCGCAGGAGATGATCGCGAAACTGGTGTCTACGCCCATTCTGCGCGAAATGCTGCGCGATCTGCGGATGTTGGTCGATTGGAAATTGGAGTGGGAACGGGGTGTTCGGGGCCGGTTCGGGGATCCGCATACCCTGGCCGGGCTTCCCTCTCCCGCGTCCGAATCCCGATTTGTGACCAACGTGGTCAATCATGTACATCAATTACGAGAGACGCGCCCCCGGTGATCTGCGGGAACCCCCTCCCCGGCGGAGCCGGGGGGCGTCTTTCGATACAAGGTATTATGTGCTCCTGTTGTGAACTGTTAGCCGAACTCGACGAACTGTCTATCCTTCTGTCCGAAAGCAAGGACATCAACAAAGATGTCCAGTCTGGAACGATCCAGGCTGGTCTGGACCTGGAAGCGGGAGCCGGTCGAATCAAAGTCCCTCACGCCGGTCGGTTGGAATACCGCGCAAAAGCGGCTGCGCTCAAATCGAGGTATTCCGCTCAATTGTGGGGAGCAATTGACAAGGCCGCCAAGGGCGCGAAATCGGCGGCTGTTTTCCGGAAAGAAGCAATCGAGATCATCGAGGAATTCTTCCAGAAGGCATGGACCCTTGGCCGCATGACGGTCGGTCTTGGAAAAGAGATGGGGAAGCTGGAGTTAAAGGCCGTGTCTGGAGCGGCCAGGGAGGAATTCGCATTTGCCAAGAAGTTTATGGAAGACGTTCGGGACGGAACCGGCAAGATGCCATCCGACAAACGCCTTCAGATGTATGCCGATACGCTTGATTCGATGTATATGCGGGGTGTCGTTTATGGCTTGCCGTCCGATGTGGAGATCTGGTGGGTCTTGGGCATCGCGGAGCATTGCCCGGACTGCATAGAATTATCGCTCGGCAGCCCCTACAGCAAACCTGGATATGGGGACAATCCGCTCCCTGCTGTGCCTGGGAGTGGTTACACCCAATGTCTAAGCCACTGCAAATGTACACTGGAAATGCAGCACCAAGGGGAGAACCTCTCACCGGAACCGCAGATTGCGTATGACGCCGAAAAGAATGGGGTCGATTGGGCCGAGTGGCCCAAGGCCGAGCGGGATGCCATCAAAACAGAAATGGACATGGCGAATCGGCTATTCGGTCAGATGGCCTATTACCGGCAGATGATGGAAGCAACGAGGGACAATCCGGTCCTTCGGCGTGAATATATCGCTGCCCGAAAGCGGGTAAACCAGGAGATCATCGAGTTGCAGCGGAAGATGGGCGTCCGGCTCGTACCCAGAGCCTCAGTTCAAGACATCATCGCTCCAGTCACGGAGGCGAGGCGGGCTAATCTGATCCTGGCAACCCGGTTTCCGGAACGGGTGAAAAGCGGGGATAAGATTCGGATCCTGAATGGCCTGAGCACGACACAGGGAAAAGTAACGGATATCAATCGGGGAAACGGCGGGGTATTGCATTATTCAGTCAAGGAGAACATCAAGAAATCCGTCCGGCTGGATGATAGTGACCAGACGATTGTCTGGATTGATCGGAAAGAGGTTGTCAAATGAAACCAACCATTGTGATGATCGACGCTGCAAATGGAACGAAGCTGCTGCGGACGGATCCCATTCGGGAAGCGACATACACCTATTGGCCCTACCTGTTGGGGCCGGACAGAGACGATACGCATTCCTTTGGAGAAGATAGGATCGACTTCCAATACTATTTCAGCGGTCGGGCAGATTCGCCGAAGGCGATGGAGCCGGAAGAGTTGCCCCAGGCGGCGGCCGTCTTTGTGATTGGGGAACCCCCGCAATCACAAGAGATTTTCCGTCGAGTCCGGAAGAAACAACGCAATGCAAAGGTGTGCGCATTCCATGGTCTTCATTTCTACGAAGTTATCGAGTTCCGGCGGCGGCTGTACCCGAAAGAGATCTCGATCTATGAAGAGGCCGATGGAATCTTGTGCGCCCGTCAGAGTAATACCCACATGTGGAAACAGATCTTTCCTGATAAACCGACCTACTGGTTGCCGGTGCCGTACCCGCTTTCGTACATCAGAAGCCTGTTCCCGGCTCCCCACAATCCACGCCGGACCTTCCGGGTCGGATTCATCGTGTTCTGTGAATGCGAAGCGTCGTTCCTGACAGCCTATGCAATCCACAAGCGGCTCGGCGATCGCTTTGAATTTGTGTTCCTGAATGTACCCGCCACCTATCAATCCGGTAAAGAGCCGACTCCCGAACGGATGACTGAACGTCTTCTGCCAGGCTCGGTTCAGGATAGCTGGAGTTCGTCGCTTCCGTTCCGGCATTCCATCGTTTCAACCTGGATCTCGTTCCAAGATTTTATTCGGCACATTCACAATTGTGATTTGGTCATATTCGCGGACAACAAGGGTCATCAGGGGCGGGTGCTGATGGACTGCGCCGCGCTCAAGATCCCCTGCGTGTGTACGGACTCGACCTCGTGCGCGAATCGGTTGTGGTCCGATCTGTCCGTTCCCATGACCGGAATCCTGGAGAAATCTCTCGAAGTGGCCGAGCGATTGGCGAGAGGAGACCCGGAACTGAGGATATATTCGGAGCGGGCCTCCGATACCTTACGGGCCAATTTCGGCGAGGAGGCATCCAAGAAACGCATGATTTCCCTTCTCGCGGATCTCGGAATCGCCTGCTGATCTCTATATCCCCTGGTAAACCGAATCCAGGGGATGCCTCATGCGCCGATTGTTCCAGTGTCTTGTCCTGCTGTTCTGGGCCGTGCCAACCCTGGCCCAGGTGCGGGAAATCAACTGGAAGCAGATCCAGCAACCCCTGAAAGGCGATGTGGAGTTGGAGTATGCCACGGGAACCGTGAAAGCGGCCACCGGAGAGTTCTCCCATCTGCTGAACCTGCCAAGCGTGACGGATTTTGAGGACCAGACTCTGAGCGCCACACCGGGAAGCACGGTCTATTCCGCCACGGAAAACAAGATTTACGTGTTCGACGGGACTGCCTGGGCCGAAGTGTCCAGCGCGACGAGTGAAACGGGGGATGAGACGGGGGGCGAGACGGTAGCTGCCGATACCATATTGGCCGTGACCGATCTGACCATTGTGGGTGCGGGCTACTACCGATACCTCTTCCCAAACTACGCCGATCCCGGCAGCCCCTTCTATTCCAAGGCATTCAAGGGCGGCACGCCCATTGTGCGGGTGGGGCGCGACTCCGAGTTCACGCCTTACGTGCTCTTGCTCCCCGGCGCAACGGTGGGAAGCCATCGCGGGTTTAGGGTCAATCTTGTGGCCGGTGACACGTTTGGCGCGGCCCATGAACTGAAGATTCTTGGCGTTCTCGAAGACGTGGACGCAATACGCTGGTCCGATCTATGCAGCAATAGGGCCGGTGGGGTGCAAATGTACTCGGATCAACTCTCGGCCCGCGTGTCGGGGCGATTTCTCAGGAGGTAGTCATGTCAAACCTGATGGCTGGCGCAATCGGATTTATTTCGGGTCTCGTATTCAGCGTGATCGCTCGCGTGCTTTGGCAGAGATTCGTCAATCGGCTTTCGGGTGCAATTTTCGGGTGGGGAAAATGACCATGTACGGATTTAAAGAACTAAATGCGGTTGAAATTGCACAATTCGCTTACGAGACGGATCGTGCATTCATGGCAGCGGCTTGTAAGTCTGAAATTGTGTCATGGGATGAATTGAGCGACATGGACGGATCTCTCGACAAGAATGGGAAGCATCCTGTCCAGAATGAATGGATTTGCCGGGTACGAAAAGAAATCAAACGACGAGATACCAACGAGGGCAATCTGAACTACGGATCGAGTAATGAGGATATGCTCCGAGCGATTTTGTTTTCAACGATTGTGAAAATTGCTTTGTACACGCGAGACGGGATACCGGGCATGTAAGGATGAG
>JAKPYU010000101.1 GCA_029568995.1 Candidatus Omnitrophota bacterium
ATCCCCTCATAAGGAAACACACCGGCGGCGAAATACGCGACACCCCCATCCACTAATACATTTGTGCGAACCGGCCAGAGCGAGATCATGCGGCCGTTCCCCAGGACCTTTCGGTCGCTGGGTCCGGCGCGGAATTTCCAGGCAAGTTCACCATCCTGCGCAGACAGGCAATAAACATAGCCGTCATCGGAGCCGACATAGACCTTGCCGTTCGAGATAGACGGGGCCAGCCGTACAGGGCCATCGGTGAACCGAGTCCAACGGATCTCGCCGGTTTCCGTATCGAGCGCATATACCTTGTTGTCTACCGAGGAACCGAAATACGCGATGCCGTCCGCGACCGTAACCTGGTAGGCGCTGTCGAAGCGCATTCGGGGCAGTTCTTCCGCCGGTTCGTACCAGGCCGGTTTGGGAGCGTGGGGAGTCCGGTATTCCCAGGCGAACGAGAGCGGAAGACTGATTCCCTGTGAGGTGACGGCATGTTGAGTGCTGTCGTGACGATAGGTCGGCCAATTCTCCGCCTGCGCATCGCCGGCCATTATCGCCAGACACAAGAGACAGAGAGCAGAGAAAATTAAAAAAGTCCCGACGTGCTTCGTGAGAGAAGATGTGTGGAAATTCATTCCGGGGTCTCCGATGATCTATGTTCAGGATGGATTTTCGACGATTTCGCCTCCCCGCAGAAAGACAATTTGATTTGCGTACTGATCCGCCGAGTGCCCGTGGGTGACCACGATCACCGTCCCGCCGTTCTGCTGGAATTCATGGAGGTGGCGAATCACCTCCTCGGCGTTTTCTGGATCGAGATTACCGGTGGGTTCATCGGCCAGAAGGATAGAGGGGCGATTCATCAAGGCGCGGGCAATCGCGGTGCGTTGTTTCTCGCCGGCGCTGAGTTCGGAGGGCCTGTGAGATTCGCGGTGAGAGAGTCCCAGATTCTTGAGCAGTTCCCGCGCCCGTTCACGGGACTCACTGTCCCGTTGAAACCCCGATGCCAACAGGACATTCTCCAGAACACTCAGATAAGGAAGCAGATGAAACATCTGGAAAACAAATCCGATGTTTTTCGCCCGGAACTGCGCCCGTTCGGGTTCGTTCATTTTGGAGAGTTCCTCGTTATTGACCGTGATCCGTCCCGTGGTGGGACGCATCATTCCACCGATGGTCAACAGAAGCGTGCTCTTGCCACTTCCGCTCGGCCCGCGAATGACAAGAAATTCCCCTTGCAGCACGTGCAGATTGACATTCTGAATCGCATGGACCTCGTTTCGGCCCACTCGGAAGATTTTGCTGACTTTTTCAATGAGAATCATGATTATTCCTCCCTCAGCGTAATAGCGGGATCTTGTGTAACAGCAATAACGGTAGGAATGAAACTGGACAGCGCCGCGAAAGCCGGTGCGATCAGCAGGGACCAGTTCAACAGGAAATAAATGGGGCGGATCGCCTTCGCCGTGACCTTGAAAATCTCCGGACCGAAAATCAGCGCAAAGCCGGTTCCCAGGAGGAATCCGATGGCCGCCCCGATCAGGCCGATAATGACGGCCTTGCCAAGGAACAGCGCGGCGATTCGGAAGGAACCATAGCCCAGCGCGCGCAGAACACCGACTTCAAACCGGCGTTCCCGCACATTCAGGAACGCCAACGCGCCGATCCAGATTGCGCAGCCGACCAACACCAGAGGCAACAACCGCTCAAAGAACCGTTCGAGCATGAATCGCTGCTCACGGCGCGCATCGGAAATCGCCTTGAGCTGGATCACCTTGCCCTCCGGGAGGAATGTCTCCAACTGACCCCGCAGCCGCTCCAGAGGATCACCTGGCTCCTTGCACAGGCATTCCAACGCCTGGATTTCGTTGATTCTGTCGTGGAGGTTCACAATACTCTGAATATCTTTTAGATGACCGTAAATCCGAATGTCATCATCGCTGCCGGTTTCCGGCAAACACGAGGCCACCTGGAATTGTCTGCCGAAAAGATCCACGGTGTCGCCGTTTTTCACAGCGGCTTTCTGAACCAGCTCGTATCCGAGATACACTTTGCCGGGTTCCACGGCAAACGGAGCCATGGAAGATTCCGCCACGCCTTTCGGCACGACCTCCTTTGCGGCAATGCCGGTCAGGAGAACCTCCATTCCCTGCCAGGTGACTTTTTGATGGAGAGTGGCCAGCAGATGTCGATACTGAATCTCCCCCTGTGTCTTTTCAGCGAAACGAAGGATATAGTCCTCCGGCATGGTGGAATCGGAGAATCCCATCTCCCAAAACTTGATCATATCCGTTTCTTTGGGAATGATGCGCAGGTTATAGCCAATATCGCGCATCAGGCGCGTGGTTTCGCGCTGCGAGTCCTGCGCGCTTGTGAAGAAGGCGATATAGATCGCCACGGCGGTAACTACCGCCAGGAGACTGAGAATGAAGTTGAACTTGCGGTGTGCGATTTCCTTGAGAATCAGCAGTAAAGTTGACATGGCACCCTTTCCCCGAAATCGCCCACGGAGTGGGTGATCGGTCTATTTCATCTTGGTCCGAATCCCCGTCGGACAACGATTCCAATGCCCACTAGAATAACAACCCCAAATGCGGCGATTGTCCAGAGGACTGTTCGACCGTAAAAGCCAGGCTCCGGCTTCTCGGAAGGCGGAGGATCGATTGCCTGCGCCGAGATCGGCGAATCAACAACCGGAGCGGATTCCGTTCCGAATTCCACGACCTGCTCGCTGTATCCGAACAGGAGATCCGTGAACGGATCTTCGGAAGCGGTTCCCGCCGATTCCCCGGACAGGCCGGAAGCCAGGATCTGGCCGATCTCCATTTTCACCATCGGATTCTCCGCATCGAAACCAGCCAATTCAATCACCTGCGATTGCATGGAGGCATCCCAGCGAAGGGGCACGGGTGTACCCATGATCAGGCTTCGGTCGAGACCGCATTCGCACGATGCGCCGACCAGCCCAAGCAATGGGAAGAGACGACTTTCAACGATCTCTTCTCCACGCAGAACCGGCCCCATTCTGCGTCCTCTTCCGTAAAGCACCGCCACTTGAGGATCATTCAACGCTTTCTCGTCGAGATTCATACCCCAGAGCAACACTCGTTCGTTCGGGAATGACTCCAGGGAAATACGAACCAAGTGAGGATTCACTTCCACAGGTTTCGGCAGTTGGTCTGCCAATCCGGTGATGCGCTCGATAGCGCGCTGGATGTGTTGCAAGGCCTGTTGATTCGCCTCGGTATCCTGTCCCTCGATGAAGAGAACAACACAGTATGACTTAACGAGATGCTCCAGGATGTCCCGGCGGACCGGAGAATCGCAGACCTGCTCCATTGTCTCCGCCAGGGAGTCCGACATTTCGGCGATGGGAAGGGACCTTCCATCCGGCGCAACAAGAACACATACGGGACTCTGAAGATTCTGCCCCTTGGGAAGATACTCCAACGCGGGATGATCCGGTTGGCTGTCCACACGAATGATTTCGGGCCGGACGTTGGAATCCATGAAGGCGATCAGCGCGGCCCGGTCGAATGCCTCGATTCGATCCGGGGGAGTCTGTTCCCCGACAATGCAATAGAGATGGTACAAATCGCCTGGAAACTGAACGAACCCGACATCGCGAACCGTATATCGGCAGGCATGGACATGCGAAACGGAAAGGAGCAGCAGAAACGAGGCGGCGGCGAAGAGTGCAGAGGTTTTAGGAATCATGTATGACATTATCCGAAGGAGCGAGAGGGGGGTCAAGGAAGCGAAAGAAATTGGGGATGGAAGATAGCCGGCGAAACTGCCCGCCACAAGATCGCGAAGGATCAGGGTGCAATGTCTGGCCTGCCTGTCGACCAGCCGGCGTTCTCAGGAGGAGCCGCAGTAGGGTGGGGTGAGGGTCTTTCTCTTCGTGCTTTCGTGTCTCCTTCGTGCCTTCGTGGTTCACTCCACCACCGTCAACGCTCGTCCGTTGCCCGTCCTCCTGTCATTTCGACCGAAGGGAGAAATCTCATCGGGAAAGCATTAAAATCCCTTGCGAAGCCGCGTAGACTGCGGAGAGTTGTTGCATTCTTCAAAACGGGAAGGAGATGTTCCCCATGAAAGCGGTGCTTCATTCGGTGAGTTATGCGGGTCTCTGGGGGCAGGAACGGATGGACCTGGAGGAGTTCATTCCCCACGCGGCGCAGCTGGGCTATTCCGGCGTGATGCTGATGACCAAACGGCCGCACCTCTCGCCGCTGGATTATGACAAGAAACGACTGGAACGTCTGTCGGACCTGCTGGATCAGCACGGTCTCTCGGTGGCATGCCTGGCCGGATACAGCGACCCGAATGCCGGATTTACCGCAACAAGCGGCCCATTCGCCCCGTTGATCGAAATGCAGTGGCTTTCCATCCGTCAATGGGCACGGATGGCGGCCCGCCTGGGCGCGCCGATGATTCGTCTTCTCACCGGCCTGGCAACAACCGGCGAACCCTATCATACCCAGTGGAAACGATGCGTTCAGTTTATGCGGGAATCCTGCGATATCGCGAACGATTATGACATTGTCATCGGAATCCAGAATCACGATGACATTGCGGGGCATTATCTATCCATGGCGGACCTGATCGAGGAGATCGACCGACCGAACTGCAAAGCGTGCCTGGATGCCTGGTCCATTGCGCTGCACGGCGATGACCTGGGGGAAGCCGTGCGATACCTGGGAGATCGGGTCGTCCACACGACCGTGGCGGATTATGTCAGACGCCCCCGGTTCAAATACCATCATCCGGGAGAGGGGAACATCTATGAACGGATGCTGGATGAAGTGCGCGCGGTGCCGCCGGGCGAGGGATTTATTGACTATGAATCCTTCTTCAATGCGCTCAAGAAAACAGGATTCAAGGGCACGGTTGGATTCGAGATGTGTTCGCCGCTGCGGGGCGGCGGTTCCGCTGAGAATCTGGATCGGTATGCCAGGAAGTTCCTGAAGTTTCTTAAGCCATGGATGGGGTGAGGAGAATTACGAATTACGAATTAAAAATTAAGAATTCAGGAAAAAAGAGAGAGGAAAAGGACACGGGGGGGGCACGAGAACCCTCACCCTAACCCTCTCCCGGAGGGAGAGGGAACATATCGGCGATTGTCCCAGAGGGAGAGGGAGGGTTTTGCAGAACAGATCATCTCTCAATTGGATCGGTTCAATTGAGGAACGATTTGATGGCGACGGCACGCCGAGGATGCCGCATTTTGCGAAGTGCGCGAACCTCGAGCTGTCGAACACGCTCACGGGTCACACCAAAGCGCTCCGCAACCTCGTCCAGAGTAAAAGTCTTGCTTCCGCCGATTCCATACCGAAGTCGCAGAATCACCTCTTCGCGCTCCGGCAGGGTCTTGAGCAGGTCATCCAGGCGGTCATAGAGCATGGTTGACTCGACACTCTCCCAAGGCATGACCGCATTTTCGTCCGGGATCATGTGCCCAACCACACTCTC
>JAKPYU010000119.1 GCA_029568995.1 Candidatus Omnitrophota bacterium
TATCTCCTTCAAAAATGCGAGGGAATCTTCAAGAACAGCCCCATATTCGATTATGTCCGGTTCGTTTCCGGAGACGGTGGCGGGTGCGAATGCGACCGATGCGATCCTTACGGGGGAACGTATATTCGCTTATGCGAGGACATGGCCGCCATCATCCACCGCTACCACCCGACAACCGAGATCTTCGCAACGAATCAGAAACTGGACAATGCGGACGATCGCGCGATCTTCGAGTACCTCAACGAAAAGCCCCGGCCCTGGCTGAGGGCCTTTTGCTATGGACCCGGATCGGACGCCATGACCTGGCAGCAGGGGCGACGTCAGACACACCGCATGGATCTGTTTCGGTATCCTGGATTCGGCCCGTTCGACCGATATTTGCGGGAAATCCTTCATGAACTGCCACCCACACAGTCTATCGTTTTCTTCAATGAATTAACCCACTGGTACTACTCCCAATACGGGTATGTGCATTTTCAGCCGCCACCGGATCTGGAAGGGAACTCCCCGCCACACTGGGGATCATTCATCTATGCGCGTCACCCCGATCCGTTCCTGGTCAGGGTGTATGAACGTCAGGCTTTCTTCGCCTGGCCGCGTTATTACCACTATGTTTTTGGTGAGACGATGCGTTACGGAATCGGCGATGTGACGCATTCCAGCGGGCATCACGACCATTTCAACCAATGGATGTGGCAGCGCTTGATGTGGAATCCTCACCTGTCTGTTGAAGAAGTAGTTCATGAATATGCCCGGACCTGGTTCGGGAGAGACGCTACGCCTGAGATGGCTCAGGCCATTTTCCAATTCGAGGAAAACATGGGCGGTTATCTACCTGAGAATGACGGGATTGACCGCTATTATCTACTGGTAAAACAGGCCGGTTGGAGAATGCCGGACAACCGGATGCAAAATAACTGGCTCTGGCGGCAATATATGGAGAAAGGGGCACTGGACAAGTACGTACAAATCGAGGCGCGTGGGCAACTTGCGTTGCAGAAACGGATTGAGAATCGCCTGGCCCTGGCGATTGAACAGGGAGATTCGGACGCGGCGATTATCGATTGCCTGGACTGGCTGGGGCATCGTGGTGAAGAAACACCGGAGATGGTGTGCCTTCGCGAAGAGGCCGGGCGACTTGGTGAGGAAAGCAATGACTTGTTTGGTGTGCGAAACACGGGATATTTCAATTTGAAGCACGATTTCATCGGTCTGGGATGGATTGAGAGACAGCTGGAAAAAGCACAAGAGGCAAAAGGCAGGAAAAGAAGCGACTTGCTGAGACAAATTGCCTTCTATGAGGATGCGGGCGAAGGCGGATTTTACGACAATGCCGGTTCGCTCAACGGCGCACCGCATCTGGTCAACGGCACTCAGTTCGACCAGGGCCAACCTTTCTGGCCCGGCGCGCTTTCCGAATCGAACCGCCCCAGCCAGCGTCTCATGGCGTTTACTGCCCACGAGAAGCAGTGCGTGACCTTTCAGTATGACGATCTCGATCCGAAGGCATCTTATCGTGTACGATTCACACTGGTTCGTCCTCGATACCAGGAACGCTATGCGATGCGGATGCACCAGAAAAGCGAATCCATCTATGCCGACGATTTCCTTCTGGCAAAGGATCTCGAACTGCCGGAATATGAATGCGAGTTCTTTGAATTCGATGTCCCGAAAAGGGCTACCCATGACGGCGAATTGACCATCCGCTTCGAAAAAGATCCCGATATTGGGGAAGGGAAACGAACCGAAGTGGAGATCTGGCGGAATTGCGGCGGCTGGGGCACATTGGTGTCTGAGGTGTGGCTGACGAAGAAGTAAATGATTCTCTCTGTACCGGAGGACAAATACATTATGAAAATCACACGTTTCCTTTTCCCTGTACTCGTTCTTTCCTTTATGTCTTCAATTGCCCTGGGACAAGAGGATCTACGTTGGATCGATTTTCCCGATCCGGCCTTCGAGGTGAATGGTCTGTATTGGTTCAGGGAAAACAAACCGGACCTGTTTCGTTTTCCGAAGCGTGCGGAGAATCTGATACCGAAGGCCGTTTGGAGTCTTGCGAAGGATCCCAGCGGCGGGCGGATTCGATTCAAGAGCGACTGCACGGCCCTGGGAATTCGCCTGGAATATCCCCGTCTTTCCGATATGCGAAACATGCACGCTTTCGGACAAAGCGGAGTCGATCTGTATATTGACGGTGTATACGGTCAGACGGCAGTGCATCAGAAGGAGACGACGGTCGAACACATTTACTTCCCAAACGCTTTTCCGGGGAAAAGGGAATATGTTCTCTATCTGCCAATCTACAACGGAGTGAGTGTGAAAGCGATTGGAGTCAATCCCGATGCGGTGTTGGAGAAGCCCCGCCCGTTCGCTTTGCCGAAACCCGTGGTGTTCTACGGAACCTCCATTACACAGGGCGGGTGCGCGAGCCGGAGCGGCATGAGTTACTCTGCGATTCTCTGCCGAAAACTCAACCTGGATTTTGTCAACCTGGGATTTTCCGGGAATGGGAAAGGGGAAAAGGAGGTTGCCGAACTGGTGGCGGAGATCGATGCCGCCTGTTTCGTCCTCGATTTCATGGCGAACAACAAGACCGCTGCGTCGGTCTCCGAGGTCTATGAACCATTCCTGCGCATCCTGCGGGCAAAACACCCTGACACGCCGATCATCGCGATCACATTGACTTACGTTTCGGGAGACCATCCTCTTTCGGATCGGGGTGCGGAACTCGATGCCATGCGGGATGTGATTCGAGCTGTTGTCGCAAAGAAGATTACGGAAGGGGACAAGAATCTCATGCTGGTTGAAGGGCACGACCTGCTGGGACCGGAGTGCGCGGACGGTCTTGTCGATGGAACCCATCCCAACGATCTGGGATTCCAGGTTATTGCCGATCACCTGGCCCCCACCCTGGCGCAGGTCCTGAAGCTGCCACAGCCGAAATGAGGGAATCGTGATCCTGTTGTCGTAAGATCACACATATTGTCGTGTGAGCCAGGCGCAGCAAGTCACCGATTCCCACTTCGCTTTGACTCTCACAGCAGCCCAGCACACCCAGGTTCCGCGGGGACCCCTATTGACCCGTGTTGGCCCCATGGGACAATATGTATGACAAGTTCCACCGGGGATGTGCCTCCATCACCATCCATTCCCCGGGAAGGACTGTTGCGCGGATTCCCGCCGCTTTGATCCTGCTTTCTTGGAGTGCGGATCATGGTTTCGACTCGCGGCAGAGGTTGGTTTTGCTCGACCGGTTCAGGGGCGGCGTTCACCCTGATTGAGTTGCTGATTGTGGTTGCCATTATCGGGATTCTGGCAGCTATCGCGCTTCCCAATTTCAAAGAAGCCCGGGAACGCTCGCTTCGAGCCGCGCTCAAGATGAACACCCGCACGTTGTATGAGGCCTGGATCAAGTATGGTCTCGATCATAACCGCCTGCCTCCGCACCAGCACGGACCGAAGGAGCATGAATTCTTCGTCAAAGGCGGATACATCAGTGCGCCGATTCTCAATCCGTTGGCTGGTCGATTGTCCCGCGATGAGAACGGGCAGTTTGTCAACTCAGACGACACGCTATACGAGAATGTGATCCATGCGGAAGGCGCTCCGCTGATCCGAAGTCGCCTGAGTGTGTGGGATGAAGCGGTTCAGCAACAATGGGACAATCAACGAAGCGCGTTCCTTCTGTTGGGCGACCCGCAGACGATCATTCCCAAGTTTCACCCCTCCGATGGGGAAAATTAGATTAACGGAACGAATTTCTCCGGCGAAGCGATTTCTCGATCCGAATCGAAAAGTGTAAGATTTGTCTACTCAATAGATGTGGAGAACGGACTCATGAAAAGACCGATATGCGCACTGATGGTTACTTCTGTACTTTTTTGTGTACTTATCGCGTTCGGAGAACCGTTGAAACCGTTAAACGGATCTTTCGAACAAGGAGACCAGACGCCGTCCCTGTGGTCATCACAAAGCGGATTGGAGAATAACCAGAGAGCGGCTTTGCTTACACACGGCGGGCGAGATGGGTCCCTTGCACTCGTGGCGAAATCGGAGAAGGCCTGCGCAATATGGATAAGCGAAAAGACCCCCATCGACGCGGATATGCTGACGATTGTTGACGGCTGGATTAAGACCGAAAGCGGCTCTGCCTGGCTGGAGGTTTCACTGTTCGATGCCTCCGGAACGAAATTGAGCGAATCGAAATGTCCGCGGGTAGCGGAAGCAAAAGACTGGACGTATGTTGCGGTGGAGATTCCCCGCTTCCATCAGGAAGCGAAGACGATATCCATGCAGATCGCCTTTTCGGTAGAGGGCGGTCGTGCTCTACTGGACGACGTGGGATTGCATTCGACTTCCCTTCTGTTCATCCTGAACGGCGATTTTGAGACCCCGGTTGATAAGAAAGGTCGAATTTCGTTCTGGTCTGAAGAGACGGAGAGCACCCTGTCGGCAGGGGAACGAGTAGGGAGTTTTGCCTTATCTGCTGACCGACCTTCCGATGGGACCGGATGTGTAGCGTTGACCGTGTCGGGAGAGTGGTTCGCGATCTCGAACATTCCTTACCCGATCTGGAGCTGGACCGAACGTGTGGACCTTCATGCGATGACCCGTCTGGGAGATGGAGCACAAGCCCAACTCGTCGCGGTCTGGATGGACTCAGCCCAGCAGATTCTTTGCATCGATCCGGGGGAGACGGTTGAAGGCTTGGAGTGGCATCCGGTGACGGCGGGTGTTCTGACTCCTCCGGAGGGAGCCTGCTATGTACGCCCTGTGCTGATTGTGCGCAAGAAACCTGGCGCCGGGGCGAGCGAGGCTACAGCCTGGTTCGACAATGTCGATTTAAAGTCAGAAGATAAGCCATCGGTTCGTGTAGTAGTCAATCAGGTCGGTTACGAACAGAACGGCCCCAAGAGCGCAGTGGCACTCACGAATTTCTTCCCGAACGATTCGTACTCGGGGAGATTCGAGGTCGTTGGGCACGATGGTCGAGTTGCCTGGCAATCGGATGCTTCCTGTTCCGGTCGCATCTATGGCCAGAATGAGGCGGATTGGGGCTGGTATTTCTGGAGAATCGACTTTTCCTCTCTACAAAATGAGGGAACATTCCGAGTACGAGCGACATTTGACGGACGGGAGGCCACGTCCTTTCCGTTCCGGGTAGGCAAGGATGTGCTGTTTCAAGAAACGGCAGGGATCGATACGGATTTCTTTTTTGTTCAACGTTGCGGCTATGCGGTACCCGGTTGGTTTCCAGCCTGCCATTTGGACGATGCGAAGTTGAAAGATGGAACCCACCGCGACCTGACCGGCGGATGGCACAGCGCAGGCGACTACAACAAATTGATTTGGGAATACGGAGACGGCGGCGTGATGTACGCGCTGGTGAACGCCATGAAGTCGGCTCCGAAGTTCTTTGAGAAACCGGATCGGGACAAGGACGGCCTCTGCGATATTGTAGATGAGGCCTGGTGGGGCGCGAAGTTCCTTGCCAAGGTACAGGTTCCTGAAACCGGCGGATTCCTGAATCATATCGAGCAGGGACCGGATCGGAAGACCTGGATGAACTGGTGCCCGCCGGATAAAACGACAGATAATGTTGTAGGTACAGCGGATGATCCCATCGTTACGGACGGTGAGGGCCATTCGCCACTGGCCATCGGTGGCTGGGCGAATCTCTCGGTGATTCTCACGGACCGAGGAATTCAAAACGATTACCTGGACCGGGCCATTCGACTATGGGAATATGCAACGAAAGACGGAACGGTCCATTCGGACCCCCTGCTTCTTATCAGCACGGTGGATCTTTACCTGGTGAAAGGGGAGGAACGGTTTCTGACTTTCTGCCAGGAGACGGTGCAAGAAATCCTGGAATCGGGAGATCCTCGGGGACAATTGTCAGGCGGATACGGCGGGAGCGGCGACATCCCCGCTGCTGCCCTGGCGCACTTCGCACTTCGTTTTCCGCAAAACCCGCTTTCGGAACAGATCCGAACGCGGCTGGAAAAACATTTACCGCATTTCATTGCATACGCCGATAATCCATTGGGTGTGATGAGACAGAAAACCGGACCGGATGGTTATTTCTTTGAACCCACCAGTTCGCTGGGATGCAACTACCAGATCTGCAGCCAGGCATGGTCTGCTCTCATGATCTACCGAGTTACCGGCGACCGCCGTGCTTGGGAGTATGCGGCGGATCAGATCGATTTTCTGTTCGGCAAGAACCCGTATGATGTCTGCATGATGGAAGGCAAAGGCTCCTTCAATCTGCCCCGGTACCACCATCGTTACATTACCATTCCGGGACACGAACGGGGCGCTGTGCCAGGCGCAATTCCCAATGGTTTCGTACGTGACATCGCCGGAAACGACCGGCCGGGTCTCGATCTTTCAACAGGGGGCCGCCTCTACCCGTCCTACCGTACCAATGAACCTTGGCTTGTTCACAACGTGTTCTACACACTGGCGATCACGGCGTTACATGAAGCGCAGCGGAATTAACCGTTGGCGCGTCACTATTACTACAGGCCTGTGCGTCATTCCACACGCTTGAATTCGGAGTTCAGCAGACCGGCAATGCTGTCGGGGTGTTCGCCCCTCGTTGTATATGGAGGTTTGTCTCCCTGTGCGCGATATCGAACAACACCGACGTAAGGCCGGGACATTTTGGGATACCGGAAGGAGTCGGGTTCTCTGGCTAGTTTGCGCATCGCCTCAATTGCCCCGGCTCGGATCAGCTCTTTGGCACGGACGGGCGAGAGATGCACGGCGCTCAGCTTGGCATTTCGGTACTCCTCGGTGCTGAGATGATCCAGACCGTCCGGAAGCAGACCGCGTTTGACCGCGACGGTAACCACGCCCGGCGTAAGTGCTTCGGCCTCCTTGGTGAAAGCCTCCTCGCCGCAGGCCAGAACGGTTGGAACGCCCAATTCCATTGCACAGAGGGCCATCTGTCCGTATTCACCGATGGACAATCCGTTGATCGTATAGTCGATTACATTATGACTTCCCGTATGCGTGATATGGGAGTAGGGGGTTCCCGCCTTGGCGTGCTGGCCGACAATAGCATACGCATCGAAGGAACTATCCAGCCCCCAGGGCCAAATCGGACTCGTATGCCCACGCTGCAACTGCGCGCGCGGATCGAGAATCTCCAGGTCGATTGCGCCGGAGCCATGGCCGTCCACTACGATGACTTCCGTTGCTCCTTCCTGAAAGAATCCGTCAATCGCGGCGTTTGCCTCCTCAGTCAGTAGTCGTTTCCCTTTCTCATAGTATCGACCCTCCGGACCTACCCAATCCTCAACATTGATTACACCAGCACATCCTTCCATGTCGGTCATCAGCATGATTTTCATTTCCTTGCGCTTCCTTTCGGTCTTTGGAACGGGTTGTGGATCGTGACTTGCCGCGGAAGTCGTACTGTGAGAATCCTGTTTCAATAGCCACACTTCAGAGAGTCGCGAATGCTGCCGCCAGTTTAAATGCCCTTCGTCTGTGGGCGCATCCCAGGTCAGGACTAATTTCCGGTCGCGAATAGATGCGGGCGGCACGGGGAATTCGATGAACTCGCCCATTTCAATTTTGCCGTCCACGGTGGGACTCACGCGAGCGCCGTCCATTTTCAGCAGGGATTGACCGTATCCTGTCACTCTCACCGTATATACTGCGTCGGGATCAAGGCCTTCGTAGACAACGCCCAGCGGCCAATTCATACTGGTTTGCCAGGATAGTCGTGCCCGGCTCTTTCCTTCATCCCACCACCAGAGTGTCGGTTCCGGGTGTGCTTCTTCTCCCGGCTCGGTTACAACTTCCTCACTGCGTAATACGTGCGGTGACTTCGCCGTGTTCCCGACGTCATCATAGTAGCTGCCGGGACCGGGGTGCTCCCACGCAGCAATCAGGTTCAAACGCCGGCATTTCTCTTTCTCGGAACTGAATTGGTGGACCTTCTTGAACTCGTCCTCAAGCCACCAGCGGCTGTTCAAGGGGTAATCTACAAAATCGAGAAAAGCGCCCCGTTCCGCACCGCTAGCGTGATATTTCTCTACACTCGTTTGAAGTCCACAGGATTGGAATAGTTGTTCGCACAGATCGACAATCCGCGCTCGCAGTCCCGTGTCGACAGGATCCGTAACGGCGCGGTTCAGTACAGTCATGGCCTCTGTCATGACTGTTTCGGCTCCGCTCCTGTCGCATTCGGCAAGAAGGGCATTGGCCTCGTCTTCCAGTTCTGTTTCGTTAATCAAACGGTGGCGGGTATACGCATCGTAATAGGCACGCACGAGGCACATCTGCCAGCGCCAATTGTCCGCAAGGTCCGGCATTTCTTTCTCAAGTTGCTGCCAGGACAGGAGCGTGCCGTCAACAGATCCGTTGTCGATCAACGGTCCACACCAGTTCTTCTCAAGGGCCAGGATTCCGTCAGCCGCTCTTTCCTCTACACGGGGATTGAAAAATACCCGCGCATATTCAACCAGAATATCGCGCACCTTTGTTTCGGGATTCCAGCTCAGCGCACTCCAGATTGTTTTGTTTACATCGTCATGGACGCCATCGGAGTACGAGATAAATCCGTCGCTGTATGGAGCAAACCAGTTATGGATGTAGGCGTACTGGGCGGGGCGGGGATTGATGGCTTCTCGTCCAAGAGTGAGGGCATACGCCTGGTCCCACCAGGGAACGGGGTATTGGCAGATCTTATTGTGCGTAATGTCCGGATAGAGCCGAAATAGATATTTTTCCGGAAGCATCTTGCGAGTCATGGGGATGGGAGGGCTTGAGGGGCCGCCGACAAGTCCGCCCAGCCAGTCGGGGGACTGTGTCTCCAGGTAGTTGAATACAGAGGCAATTTGTCTTGCGTTAAACTGTTGCAGGGAAAGCCAGACGCGGGCGTTCGGGTGAATTGGGAGCAACCGTTTGGCAATGTCCTCCAGGAACGGAAGCACCAATTCCGGCGGGTTGTCTCCCGGATCGCCGCCGGGGAAAAAGACTCCGGTCAGTTCCGGGCATTCCCGGTAGAGTTCCTCATGTTTGTCCAAGGCCTCGGCGCGTGCTTTGCTGTCAGTGAGGTCGTATTCCGCGGGAGTCCAGACCCAGTAATCGAGACCGTAGCGTGCGCAGATCTCGCTCATTTTCCGATTCATTTCGCGGCGGGGAACCTTCATCACGGACGTTGCCCGGTCGTCCTGGAAAGGAATATTCTCTACACTATTGATTCCGAAGAAGGTGAGTTCGCGGATGTATTGGTCGAATTGCTCGACAGTCCAGGCATCCCAGGAGTTTGCCTGTGTGCGGTAGCCGAGCTGATGGCCGCGAATGGGATAGGACGGTGCGGTTGAGATATCCAATGTGGAAGGCAGGTGCGCCCGGTCTTTGCCCCAATCCAGGTTGCGGAGGAGAGCGCCGACGGCATACAAGATGCCACGCGAATCCGCACCGATCAGCCACACAACGGGTGCGGAGGACCGGGACATGTCGACATAGAGTCGGTATCCTTCCGGCTTCGATTCGGGGAGGTTCTGCCCGTCACGTGAGGGGATGTTCCGACCGTTCAGCATACCGGATGTGCGAATGGCCAAAGCGATGACAGGTCCGTCGTCGGGCCATGTGTTCACAACGGTCCATTGGATACCCGTGCGTTTCTCCACTTCTTCGCGGAGGACTTGCGCCGCGGTGGTGTCCGCCGCGTCTTGTCCGGCGAGAATGGTGGCCTTGCTCAGGTCAATGGATGCCGCGCAGGATGGATTCCGCGACATTCCCAACGCCAGGATCAGGGCGAGAATTGTCATTGAGATGCCGCACCGCAGGAACGGATTGGCCGAGATGGGATGGCGTTTCGATGAAAGTCCTGTTTGCCACATCATAATGTTGATCCTTCCGAATCGGGGAAATCCGGATTCCGAATGGCACAGGTGCCGTTCGATGGAAGTGAGTCTGCGACACCCCGTGAGGTTCCGCTCTGTTTATTTCGCAAGCAACTCCTGTGGTTCATCGCTTGTTTTTTCGGTTTGTATGGATGAGGGATCGCTGATCTCCACGAGTACCTCATTCCGTCGAAGGAATGAAAGGGAGAAAGGCGAGTTATACCGCGCATAGACCGGACTGCCGAGGGGACTCAATCCGGCTTTTTTCAGCGATTCGAGAAAAAGGGATTCGTGTTTCCGATACTTCTTCTCTTTCCAGGAGCCGGAATACGTATGGGCGGCCATCAGTTTTCCCGGTACTTGTCGGAACTTCACCCGCGAATCGTTCGGTTGCGGCAGGGTTTCCAGTGTGTATTTCGACGGCATGACAAATGCGAATATATACGTTTTCCGATCCTGAGATTCGGGCGCGGGAGACTGTATGACAGGAACCGTCATGGCGATTTTCTCGCCTTCCGTATCGACCGGGCTTTGATTCACCGGCGCGGTCATGGCGATCTTCTCGCTCTTTCGATTATTTCCGCTGATGAACGAAAACAGGATACGAAAAGCCTGATTGCCGACATCCTCGAATGCACCGGTGACCTCGGTTTCCGCAACAATGTATGGGGAATAGCGGCGGAGTTCGAACTTCTCGTATTTTTGAATGACCTCGTAAGCGGGTTGTTCGTATGCCATGGCGAAGCCTCCGAACAGAAGAAGGAATGCAACGACAAGAGATGTGGATTTCATCGGAGATACTCACTTTGATCTTATTCGCGACATCTGAACCGCCAGTGCAACATCTTCCTCCATCATAGCGGATTTGCTATTCGGATATACCCCCACGCAGACGCCGTCTTTTTCGCGGAGATGCTTGAAGGCGAATTCGAATCCTTCTTCGGCGGAAAGGCGACCGGCGGCAAGGATTTTGTATGCGACAACCGGCTTGTCGATTTTCCGGATTGTTGCGACGGCCTTCTTGCGGTCCTCCATGTGGTAGGTATCCTCTGCTCCAGGCTGGAAGAAGCACTGAAAGTAGAAGTCAGTCGGAAATCCCTTCTCTTCGGCGACGAGGTGTACATCCGGCCGGTGCGAGGCCAGACCGGCAGGCAAGTTGAAGCTGCGAATATATTCGACCCAATCTTTCAGCACATCCAGGTGGTTTTCGCGGAATTGCCGCTCTACGCACGCCCCCTGGACAAAGATGGCTTTTGCGCCTCCTTGGGCCGCATCGGCAATGGCGGTTTTCATCTTCTCCGGTTCCACATCCGGTTGTGCAATCCAGATGCGAAGCTTCCCGCCGTTCGCGATATATTTCGCGAACAGAGCGATCCATCGCTCATAGGGCGGGGCAGCGACTGCTGTCACACCAAGCGCTGCCGCCTCGTCCAGTACGGCCATGATTCGCTCGTCCGTATAGTATTCCCGCATTTCCTCGTCTTTCTCTTTGCCCTGATGCGAGAATCCGAAAAATGGATTGCTGCCCAGAATGAGACGCGACACCTCCAGATCCCCCAGCTTGATTTTTGGCAGAGTGCCTTTCGGCTGCGGGGCGGCTCCGGCTCTGCCTGTTGCGTTCAACGCCGTCGTTGCCATGCCGATCCAAGCCGTCTCCTTCAAAAAACCGCGTCTTGTCAGGTTGCAGTCCATTCTTTTCTCCGTTCCAATCCGTTAATCGTTGTACTTTTCCTTGTCCCGTAATCGCTGCTTGCGAATCAAAAATTATAGCAGAAGTGGCAAACCGGATTCACGCCATGGCGGATGGGCTTGTCCTGAAAGAATAGAAAGTCGTAGAATTGCCCTAGATCTTTCAATGAGTCATCTGAGAAGGCCAGTCCGGCGGGCAGCCGAAATCGTCGGGGTTGGAGATTGGCTCAGCGAAGGAGAAGGATGATGTGCAGAGCGCATCGCGGATTCACCCTCATTGAACTGCTGATTGTTGTTGCCATTATAGGAGTCCTTGCTGCAATTGCGGTTCCCAATTTTCTTCAGGCGCAGAATCGCGCGAAGGTGGCACGGGCGATCAGCGATATCAAATCTCTGGGGAATGCCCTGGAAATGTATCATACGGATATGAACCAGTATCCCATTTCTCAGGGCGGGCCGAGATCGTTGAATGGGCTGACTACCCCCGTTGCCTACATGGGGAGCGTGCCGTCGAATCCGTTCCGAAATACCCCGTTGGTCGATCAGACAACGAATTTTGTCAACAATCGAACCGGAACCACTGTTAAGCAATTCTCCTATGAATACACGGCGAATGACATGTTCTATCACAATCAGTATCGGGAGACCGGACTGACACCGCTGGAGTCCATCCGACGTGCGCCGCATGGGTATATCCTCTCGGCCTATCCGAAAGATTTTAACTCCACTGTGCATAATTATTGGATTTTCATGTATGGAGCGATCCCGGGAGACCAGGCCGGTTCGGAGGCGGCCTCCGCCGGATTCGGGCAGGCAGGGAGCTGGGAGTCCATGATGTATTCCTCCGAGAATTCGAATGGGGCCATCGTGCGGACCAATACCGGTGCCTGGCCGAAGTGACAGCGCGCAACGGGGAAGATGCCTTTGTCGTTGACTCATCTGGGACGGTGATTCCGGGTAAAATCCCACTTTTCATTCCACTTCTTATTCTTTTCCTGCTTCCGACAATTCCGCAGAATATCCTTTTCGCGCAAACCGACCCCCGGATGGAGTCGGTCGGCATTTTGATGGGGCTTGAGAAGGCTGAATCGGCGGGAGCCAGGGAACGTCTGGCACAAGCCGCTGTCAGTGCCGGAATCTACTGGAGCCGCCAGAGTTTCGAATGGCGCGTTGCGGAGACTGCACCGCATGCTTATGACTGGGCACATTTTGATACAGCCATGGAGGTTGCCGAACGGTTTGGAATACAAGTTCTGGGGCTGATCACAACGACACCATTCGGCCATGCACCCGCATCCGAGGAGGAACTTGACCGATTCGCCCATTTTGTCCGCAGCGTTGTGGAACGATATCGGGATCGTGTCCATTTCTGGGAGATCTGGAACGAGCCGAACCTGGGCATGTTCTGGGGGCCGGGTGTCGATCCCCTGGCTTATGCCGCTGCCCTTCGCGTGGGATATGGCGCGGCGAAAGAAGCCGACCCATCCTGCCGGGTTCTGGGGATGTGCACGCTGGGGATGGATACCTATTTCATCCGCAAGGTCCTGGAATCCCCGGCTGCTCCTCCTTTCGATATTCTTTCCGTACATCCTTACCGGGATCTGCGGGAGATCGACCTGTGCAACGACCGTCCGGATATCACCATGCGGGAAGATATGCGCGTATTGAGGAATCTCCTTCGGGAATTCGGACGCGATGTGCCGATCTGGTTTACGGAGATGGGGCGGAATACCTCGCTGGCCACCGAAGGGGAGGGGATTTCGTTGGCTGCTCAAGCGGCCTATACGGTGAAAATGCATGTCATGGCGGCGATGACCGGTGTGGAGAAGCTGTTTCAGTATGAGCTCTATGCTCCCCCCGCTGCAGCTGACAACAAAGAGTATCATTACGGCATCCTGCACTCGGATTATTCTCCCAAACCTGCGTACGAAGCGCTGCGTACAATGACTGCGAAACTGGCGGATCTGCGATACGAGGGAAGCGTTCTCGCAGAGGACAGTTTCGCGCGCGGATACCTGTTCGGGAATGATGAACGCGTTGTGTTGGTCTTGTGGGCGGTCAAGGATCAGGCGGAGATTCTCCTGCCGGTTGATTCCAAGTCCGTGGCCGTAACCGATCTGGAAGGTCGCCAACGAACTGTAACAACGCCGGATGGAGTGCTTGCCGTTGAGCTGACAGAGTCGCCCATCTTCGTGGAGGGTTTCAATCGCAAGGCTGTTCGGGAATTGTGCGAGCTGTCTGTCGCGTTGCCGTGGCGACAATGCCGGATTCGCGAGTGGAGTTCTGTGGAATGCGCGGTCGGCAATTCCTCTGCGGAATTTGCGCGATGGTCTTTGCGCGGGCGAATGTGTGATGGTGGGCGAGTAAATGTATCTCCGGATCATGGGTATTTGGAATCTGGAAAAGCGGAGACTGTTGCACTTTCCATTCGTCCGGGTTCCCGGACGAAACCGGGGGATTCGGCTAAGTTGGATTTGATTCTTTCCCTGACAAACGACCGCATGGAGTCCCGCATGGTTCGCAAGATGGTCCACATCCCTGTCGATCCAGGCTGGCTGATTTGCGGGCCGTTTCCGAATCCCGGACCGGAGGGGTCACGTCCGACCAGCGTGGTTCCAACGGACACGGGATTGTTCATTGACCACTTGGCGGATGCCGGTGGAGAGGCGGTGATTGAGCCGGTTGAAGGGCAATCCCATCCGGGCGCACTGGGTGAGAATCCCATGGCGACCTGGAAGCCGCATCCGCTCGACCAGCGGGGATTTATTGATTTTCGCCATAGTTTCGGGGTTCGCCGGAATGCGACCGCTTACGCGTATCGGGTGATCCATAGCCCGGATGAACGGTTTGTACGGATGCGGATCGGAAGCGATGACGGAATTCGAATATGGCTCAATCACCGCGAGGTGTTTCAGAAGCATGTGCATCGCGAAGCGCACATTCACCAGGATGAGGTTATTGTGCCGCTCAAGAAAGGACGAAATCCGTGCCTGATCAAGGTCGACCAGGGCGGATGGGGATGGGGCGCGTATGTCCAAATTGAGGAGATCGAACCGGATGGACGTTGAGAGACGATTGCTGAAATTAGTTCTTTTTATACTCATATCCTGCATGTTCGTGTCGTTTTGTATTGGGGGCCATAGCGAAGAATTAAAAAATCCCGCGACGCAGGCGGCGTGTCGGTTTGCAGACGCATTGCTGACTTATGCAGCCGACCATTACGGCCCCCAGCAGACACCGTTTTTCGTTCAGATGCTGGAACTGGATACGCTGACTCTTCCCGCCGTACGCACCGAACAGGGCTGGCGACCCCGCACATCGGGCGAATGGCAGGAGGCGATGAAAAACTGGCCGGATGATCCGCAATACACCATGTGGGGCAAATGGTTCAGCAATGTCGGCATTGCTCACACCGCGAATTTCTCGAACGATTTATACACGGTTCAAGGTCTCTACGAATTGACGGACGTAACCGGAGATTCGCGCTATCGAAAAGCCGCCGAGGCTTATTACCGGTTTTTCCTGGAGCACATGGTCAGTCCGGCTACCGGATTCTGGGCGTGGGGATTTCACATGTCCTGGGACCTGCTGACAGATGAACTCCGGGGGAATCGTCATGAACTGGAGCGCGTTATCCCGCCCTGGGATGTTCTCTGGAAATTCGATTCCAAGGCGGTAACCGGCGAGATCGCGGGATTGTATGCGCATGTAAAGGACAAAGAGACCTTTGCGTTCGACCGTCATGCACGGTTCACGGATTTCTTTCCCGAATCCGAAACGAACGGCTACAATGAATATGCCATGCGCTATATCAATGCGTGGATTTATCTCTATGTCAAAACCGGCGATTCGAAATACCTGGACTGGGCGCACCGGATGCTGCTATCTCGCCGCAGCAAGACGGCGGACATCACGGATGTGTTTCCGTAC
>JAKPYU010000144.1 GCA_029568995.1 Candidatus Omnitrophota bacterium
TACACCGAGGATCTGTCGAAACGCTGGGGCGAAATCCCCGCGCGCAATACAATGATCTGGGTACAGGAAATCGGTACGGTCAGCGTCGGCAGGGTTCTACTTGAAACCTATAAAGCCACAGGAGAGGAGTTTTTCCTTCGACAAAGCGAGCGCACGGCGGATGCCCTCGCGTGGGGACAACTTCCTTGCGGCGGTTGGCATTATTTCATCGACTTCGACATGGATGGCGTTGAACAATATTATGAGGAGGTCGCTTCCAAGTGCTGGGGCTGGGAGGAATACTACCATTATTATGGAAATGCTACCTACGATGACAACGTCTCCACCGGGGCAACGGACTTTCTCCTTGATCTCTACTTGACGACACTGAACCCCACGTACCGTGTGCCGCTCATGAGAGCACTGGATTTTGTCCTCGAATCCCAATATCCCGTCGGCGGGTGGCCGCAGCGATATCCCTTGCGATACGATCACCCTACGGAAAGAGGACCCGATTACACCTCCTGTCTTACATTCAATGACGGGGTTACCGCCAACAACATCGACCTCCTCCTGAAGGCCTATGCCAAACTGGGCGACTCTGCATACAAAGATGCCGCACTGCGCGGCATGTGGTTTGTTGTTATTTCGCAACTGGGCGCTCCGCAAGCCGGCTGGGCGCAGCAATACGACTTGAATTTGCAGCCTGCCGGTGCCCGCAGTTACGAACCGAAATCCATCGCTCCCAGCAAGACGGTCTCAAATATCCATAACCTCATGCGTTATTACAAAATTACGGGAGATCGACGATTCCTCCGGGGTATTCCCGATGCAATTGCCTGGCTGGAAAATTCCCCTCTTCCTCCGGGCCATGCCCAAAACGGCGAAACACATGCCCAGTTCATCGAAATCGGTACCAATCGTCCCCTGTACGCCCATCGCGAGGGACCGAGCATGGAGGAAGGTCGCTATTGGATTGACTACGAACCCGGCAATTTTCCGGGCCACTATGGAATGCAACTGAAACTCGACATCCCCGCTCTGAAAGCGGAATACGAACGGGTCTTCGCGCTTGCACCGGAACAGGCAATGACCGAATACCAATCCGTTACTCCGCCGCCGTTATCCCCCGTTTCACCGGAAACGATTCAAACAATGATCGACTCCCTCGATGATAAAGGTCGATGGATAGAGAATCTTGAAGTAAAAGACTATTCCGATTGGAAATTCAAGCCGAGAATTAAGTTCCGGGGGATCAGCGTCCGTACCTATGTAAACAACCTCCGAACAATGGCCCAATACCTTGAACAGCAATAGACCCGCCTGAATCGGCACGGCTCAGGGAAACAGAGGAAATCCCGTGTTGACAACCGGGCCTCTCAATCTCTTCTTAATGTCCCCACAGGATAGCGCATCGGCGATTTCTGCGAATGCCTCGTCAACCGCCACGCGATACAGTTCCATAATCGCATCGTTGTGAGCGAGTGTCGGGTATATCATCATTCCCGCAAGGAATCCGCGCTCCAGCATCAATTGTGTGAAATAGGTTTGTAAAGCCTTGCCATCCGGATGTTCAAATTGAAAGTGAGCGAGACACGGATATCCCTCGTCAAGATGAATCGGCAGTTGATACTGATCGCCGTATGTCCGCCAGATCCCTTTAACCTTCATGCCGATATCAAACACGTATGACGGAATATCTACTGCACGAAACTTATTTAACGTCGCCAGGGCCGCAGCCGGTCCGACACCCTCTGTCCAGTACGTGCTGCTGATAAACGAAATCTGTGCGCCATGCATTGCCTCTCTAGTCCCAATTACCGCAGCAATGGGATGTCCGTTACCGAGAGCCTTCGAGAAGATCGCCAGATCCGGCTCGATATGGAATTTCAAGTGCGCCCCACCGCAACACAACCGCCAGCCGATGGTGATTTCATCAAGAATGAGAAGAATACCTCTTTTTCGTGTCTCCTCTCGAATCCATTCCAGAAATTCGGCAGGGGGATCGAAATAGCGGCATGGCTCCATAATCACGGCTGCCAGCCGGTCTCCCTGCCGCTCGAGTAAATCCGCGCATTGATCCTGGTTGCCGTACGGGAAAGTAAAGGCGGTCTGTCTCAGTTCTTCCGGAATGCCTGTAGGTAACAGGCCGGAGGTAAGATGCCCCTGCAATGCATCGCCCCCGTCCAGGTTAGCCGCCATGTACCAGTCGTGCCAACCGTGGTAGCCGCATATGGCTACCGCACTTCGCTTTGTCACGGACCGCGCAATTCGGATTGCAATGGCGGCGACCTCGCCCCCACTTCTCGCAAATCGAGCCTGTGCCGCCCATGGATGCAGTTCACATAGCAGGTCTGCAAAATACACTTCCTCAGGGGGATTCAGGCTGCACATACTTCCCAGTTCAATCCGCCGACGTACTGCCCGTGTAACATCGGGATCGCGGAATCCTAACAAACAAGAACCGATTCCGTTGGTAGAGAAATCATAATAGTGTCTCCCATCGAGATCCCAGCATTCACATCCCCGTGCCTCCCGAAAATAGGCGGGCCAGCAACCGGGAGCCATTCTCTCCGGACTCTTGCTGAGAAGCTGCACCCCCATCGGGATGCGCTCCTTTGCATGTTCGTATAGTAACTTCGTCCGGCCACTTTCCTCAAGCATAGAGAGCAAGCGAAGTGCATTATTTAAGAAAACATCTTCCAGGTCTTCATCATTCAATCCGATCTGATCCGATGCGTTACGTAGTGCGCGAAGTGATTCCAATCCGACCAGTGTTGGTCGCACCGGGCCGCTATAATTCACATCTGCGGTATGTTCCGAATTGAGCCACAAAAAAGAATCGCCCACCGTCACACACCGGCCGCGCTGTTCCGACACCGGAAAATCGCTTCCCCAGAGCAGTCTTCGTGGGCCAAATTCCTGCAAAATGGCAATGAGGGCCTGTGGCTCGCATATCGCCGAGGAATCGAACCAGATATTCTCCAGTCCCCTCAACTGATGGACACTGTTGACCGTATTGGGGGCATGAAATCCGCGCCCCGCGTGAGCCAATAGTACCTTTGCATTGGGAAAAGCAATACAGTGCCTGCGGAGGCTTTCCATATTGGCCGGATCGGCCAACGCTCCGTGCCGGACCAGATGGATCATCAGAATCCATCCGCGATCATTCGCAATCTCCCATGCCCACTCCGGTAGATATTCATCTAAGATAGACACATCCGTCGGCTTCCGCTTCGAATAGGCATGGTAAGGTTTGAATCCCATAATCTGCGGATGATCGAGATAGTTCCCCAGATCGGACGGCGATTGGCTCGGTGCAATTAACAGCAAGCCCCGCGAAGAAGGGGCCTTTTCTAACTCCGAGATCAGGAAGGAATTTGCGGAATCCGGGCAGGTCCCGGCATCCGGTATTCCAAAGAACAGGCCTCCGCTTAGTGTGCTTCGACCCAGCTGGCACCCGACGCGATTCTGCCATTCGCCGAAATGTACAACATCGGGCCCGGACGCGAACAAAGGAGAGGGGAGGGTCGGAATGTCCGCTGTTCGATATAAATGCGCATGGATATCAAAAACATGTCCCGGCAAAAAATCGGCGAGATCACCCGCAATCTTTCTGTCCACTTCCGTAAACTCCCAATGTCCGGACATCTCCGTCGATCCTTTCTCGTTTCCGAATATCAACCGTTAATTCGAATCCGGCAATAGTGTAATCCGGTATTCTGCCCTTCACCCGCATAGAATACAGCAAACAGCTCGTTCTCCGAAACCTTAACCCCTTTCGGGTGGCCGAACGACCACTCCGACATGGCATTGAAGAGATTCGAGGAATGTCCCTTTCCGGCCAAATGCTCATAGAAACAAATCTCGGAATCCCTGTCCCAGGAGTGTCCACTATCGTGGCTCTCTCGCGCCATCAATCTCTGCTCCCGGTCCCGGCGTACATAAAGAAGAATGATGTGCCTTGAGTGAATCACAACAGGTTCTGCGATCTGGCCGATGATTCCGGTGTCTACAGGCCTGGACCACGTTCGCGCATTGTCGTGGCTGAAACTGACATGAACATTCATATCATGCTCTTGTTTCGTGTGGTATGTCCAAAACGTATTGATCAAATTTCCGTTTCCCAACATTGCGATTCGCTGGTCCCAATAAACACGATCCTCCAGGGGTTCCCCCGCAACCAGAACCCGTTCCGGCCAGGTGTTTCCCCCGTCATGCGACAGGAGCAAAACAGAATGGTTAAATATCGGCCCTGGATCATCATACTCTTTCTGTATCTCTAAAGGGCAGGCAAGGGTACCGTCTTCAAGTTGTAAGATTGGGCCGCATAGCGCAGTCGGTAATTGTCCGGGAGACGGAGCGAGCCTTCGAAGCGGTGTCCAGGATTTCCCCGCGTCATGCGTCTCGCTGAGAACCGGAAACATCTCGCATAGCCCGCCGGTAGCCGAGTTGTACATGGGGCGCCCGGTAACCCTTCGATCCACCCAGAGAAGCGCCATCATCCAATGCTCGTCAGTAATCGGAGTAATATTTCCCGCCCGCAGGCATCCTCGCTTTTCTTCCCATTCGGTCTGAAACGGCAAGTTCGGACCGAACCATGTCTTGCCCGCATCATTAGATATCCATATTCCAATATTTCCATCCGGCGAGTCTTTCGCACTGGCCAGTCGCGCACCGGCCAGAAGTGTCCCGTTTGGAAGTACTGTTAGCCCGCAAAAAGAAACATTATTGTTTCTGTCGCTTTCTGTTCCCTGAAAAATCAGCCCTGATTCAACAACATGCATCATCGTTCCTTAAACGGATATCGTGTTGCGGTCATCCTCTCAGCCTCTCTCTCCTTGATCGCAAGGTCGGGTGAAATGACTGACCAGTATACCGATCAGAATACTGACCGTGATGGCCGTGGGCATAATTAATAGTACGGAAAAATCATCCGGTTTGCCCCAAAGAGCGCCGCTGATAGCCTCCCAATAAGTCATCGTTAATCCTGTCAGAAAACCCACGATCAACGCGGCCCAGGCTCCGGCAGGAGTACTCGAACGGAGATAAAAAGCCATGGCAAACAGAACAAACAGCGGCCCGGTAAATAACGAACTGATCCGAATCGTCATTTCCAGTAGATTCTTGCCGGGAACAATGGTTATAATGAGACTCATGGAAATCGCGGCAAGACCCGTTGCCAGTGCAAGGAAACGCGCACGCCTCAACTTCCGGGATTCCTCCTGGTTGGCACCACGGAGAAAAATATGGGGAAAATCCGTCACCAATACCGTGCTGATCGAACTGATGCCGGAATCGAGGCTCGACATGGCGGCGGCAAACAGCGCGGCAATCACCAGGCCGGTGATGCCGGTTGGGAATATCGCGGCGATGAAATGCGGAAACAGGCGATCCGCCTGGCTCGGAATGGATTCATTCGGAATCGGAAGATTCTGCGGATACTCAAGAAAATAATGAAGAAGCGCCAGGCCCGTCAGGACCATGAGCATGTTCAGTACCGCGTCGAAAAATACGGTCAAACCGAAACTCCGTCGCGCGGACCGCACATCCCGGGTGCACAAAAATCGTTGAATGACAACCTGGTCGGATGTCGCGGTGCAGATCCAGAACAACGAAACATACAGTATCACGCTGAATGCCGTCATGCGGTCAAAGGGATTCAACGAAAATATGCGTATCTTCGGCCAGTTCAGACTCTGAATCGCGGAGGATTCCATGTCCGGCCATAGAACGGAAAATCCCCCGCATCGAATCGCAATAAACACGATGGTCACAACCAGGCCCCCGACCAGAATCGCAAATTGAATGATATCCGTAATCATGACCGCTCGAATCCCTCCCCATACGGTGTATAGCGTTCCGATAAGACCGACACCGATGAGAACAGGACGCAACGGCAATCCGGTAATCGTTACAACCGCAAAACTACAGGTGTATACGACCAGCCCCATCCAAAACAGGCGAGACAGAACAAAAACACCCGATGACATCCGCCGGATCCCCTTCCCAAGACGTTTCTCAAGCAACGTGTAGCCGGAAGTCACTTTCTCCGCCTTGAGAAACGGAATCATCAAATACCCGACAACCAGAAAGGATATCGGCGCATGAAAAATCGAATAAATCCATCCAGGGCCGTTCTTGATGACTTCCCCCGGCGTTGCCAGATAGCTGATCGAACTCAGCAGCGTGGCAATGATGGATATACCGGCGATGGTGGAAGAAATCCCTCGCCCGGCGACGAAATACTCCTCTGTGCTGTCCTGACGTCTGGAATACCACCACCCGATGGCCAACATGCCGATGGCGTATGCGGCCATCACCAAAAAATCCGGTGTCCTCAAATGTCCCATACATCACCTTTCACGACCGGACAGGTTGAATCGGTCCGGGTCCAGCCAGGCTCAAAAATTCGAGCGAGATCCGCTGCCAATCATGACACAAATACCGTTCTCTTGTCATCCGGACACAAGTAATTGAGAATAGCGTCAAAATGCAGCGGATGAATGGCAGCAAGGGACTTTGCCCATTCGTCTTCAGGAGGAAACAATGATCGACGGACAAAAAAACGTGGAAGGATTTCCGAGAAGAACCTTTTTGATGGGAATGACCGGTGCCGCGGCAGCCGTGACATTGACTCACTCGACGGCTTCGGCTG
>JAKPYU010000163.1 GCA_029568995.1 Candidatus Omnitrophota bacterium
TGGGGGGCGAGACCGGCGTTCCTGCGGAGACCGCCGCGAATATCCTTCACATTTCACTTGTGATCGTGGCGATTCTGGGGATGTACCTCGGAAGTCAGCAGCCGTCCTTTCCGGAGCGGCTTTTTGAAATGCTCACCGTGCCCGTGGCGCTGGCCGGACTGCTTGGATTTGCACTGGGACTGTTGCAGGTCGGACTGGGGGAGACCATCCCGAGAATCCTGTCGCCCTCTGCGCAGGCCACTATGCCGCTGACATTCTTGCTGCTCGGATTTCTTGTCGGTAGGGGACTGCATGTTTTTGAATTATTGAGTTCCGCCCAGATCCTATTTGCCGCCGGGATTGCGGCGGTTTTGAAACTGGTGCTTTCGCCGATAATCGCTGTCCTTCTTGTGCATATCATGCCTATCGGATCGGCGCTGGGGAATCTGCTCATACTGCAGACGGCCATGCCGACCGCCGCTATCGCCTGTGTGTTCACCGCTCATTACGGCCAACCGCCGGACCGGCGATATATCGCCTTGTGTATTGCTCTTTCCTGCCTGATCAGCTGCGTGACTATCCCGATCCTGTGCACATTCCTGGTACAATAGGAATAGGTCTTGCTTCTTATTGATTTGAGTCCCGGCCCTTGGGTACGATCAGGAGATAATCCCATGAATAAACGCATTTTTGCCGTTTTCTTTGCATGCATCGTGCTGATTTTGCCTGCCTTCGGGCAAGAAAAGCCGGCTGCCCCCTCTCAGCCACCCTCCGCTCCCCAAGTGGAGCAACCTGCGGCGCAGCCACAGGAATCCCGACCGTTGACAGTGGACGACTTTGGTGCCGATCTGGATCTGGAGGTTCGGGTATTGCTCGGCCAGAAGGCAGGGCTTGTGGGGGCACTTCCGCCGGACCTGAACGATATGCGTGATGTTCTGCAAGACCGATTCAATTATACGACCTATTCTTTATGGAACACCCTCCATGTTGTGGCCTGGCCCGGAGAACAGACCGTTGTCCAGGTGGTTCCCGGTCACTACCTGGCCGTGGAAACCCTGGCGGCGGATGCGGCTCGAGGGATTGTCAAAGCCAGAGTCTCGGTGTGTCGAGACGAAGGCGAACCGGGAGTGCGACGCGAATTCCTGGCCGGACAGCAAGGTGCAGTGGAGGTGGCGCAACAGCCAAGACACTCCGCCCAGCCACCCGATCTTCTCTCTTCGCCGATGACCGTAACCCGCACCGATTGGAAAGCCATCGGCGGTGTGGAACTCTGGCTTTCGGCGGACGGCGAAAGGCTCCGTTCCACCCTGCCCGGAAAGACCCTGATGAATGCCGGGAACTCGGAAGAGATTGGGCAAACAAAACGATTTCTGATCGTCGCGGTCAAGATTGTCGAATGAGGCGAATCACCGAAAAGGCTCTTCCTCCAGTAGGTCCACAGCATTCAGGACATCTGCGCGTCCCACCCAAAATATTCTTATCAAAAGGCAACCGGATGTTCGTAAAACTCATAAGGATTCCTCGCTTTCGTTCGGAATGACAACCCTTCTGCCATTTGGACCGAAGGGAGAAATCTCCTCAAGACGTCGGATCGCCCCCACCTGTTCCGAATTCTCATTATGATATGTAGTTTTTACGCTCATTTTTAATTATATAAAAGAGATGCCTTCCAGCCTGGCAACAGACAGCCATCCTCGGCAGCCTCAACTGTGCCAAAATGGCTCTTTTGCGACTTTTTTCCGGCGCCAACCTCACTTCCAGCAGATAGCATGTCACCCCACGGCAGAAAATCTTCAACACATGTATCTCAAGAAGTAGCGACCTCAGCCGATAATTTTTCTCAGAGAATTTGCGGAGTGAACGGAAAACCATGAGAAAAAAACAAAAACGCTGGTATCGGAGCGCCGGTGTTGATGTAGAAGGGAGGGATGTATGACGTGAGAGACGCCAGATCGCCGGCGGAGATCGGAGTTCCGAGCCGGTGAAACGGCCAGGGGTTTGGGCGAATTCCTCACAAAAACGTCCGGGTTGAGTGCCACCCGCCACAAAAAGGGAACTCAATGGGGGTCACGACCCAGCGAGCAAACCCGGCAAAGGCTCTCACAATCACCCACCGGGAGCACCCCCCGGAACAAGTTCGGCAGGGATGCCGAACCCGCCTTCAAGGAGGAAGAAACAATGAGTATCACTCGCGTAGTAAACAATATCGCTGCAATTAACGCCAACCGAAACCTCGACGGAACCGGGATCAGGATACAGAAATCCATCGAACGATTGTCTTCCGGATTACGCATCAACCGGGCTGGCGATGACGCCGCCGGGATGACCGTATCCTCTCGTTTGAAAGCGCAGTTTTCGGGTATCAACCGGGCGGTCGAAAACGCCCAGGATGGTATCAACCTGATCAATGTGGCAGAAGGCGCGCTGGAAGAGGTCAGCAATCGTCTGAACCGTATGCGCGTTCTCTCCATCCAGGCCGGTAACACCGGCGTGAACGACATCCAGGCTCGCCAGGCGCTTCAGGATGAAATTTTCCAGAGCATTGACGAGATCAACCGAATTGCCAATACCACCCAGTTCAATACCAACTACCTGCTTAACGGAGATTTCGAGATCAAGAGCAATCTGATCGCCGGTCAGGATTATGTCGGCGTTAAGATCGATCAGTCTCCGGTTGCGAGCACGTTGGACGGTGGCTTGTCCTTCCTGAACGTTCGCCGAACCGAAGTCGGTTCTGCGCAAATTACTGCGGGGGAAGCGCAGCTAACCGCGCAAACCATCAATATGGGCACTCGCAACCAGACCGATATCGCGGTCTCGCTGGGGCATTGGACCACAACCGCGACCATCGATGGCGCGAATGCGACAGGCGCGAGTTTATTGACGAATTCCTATTTCCAGGGCGTTTCGCTGTATTCCGGCGACTCGATCGTCTTTGAAGGGGTCCTTTCTGACGGTGTTCAGCGATTCGTCGGATCCATTTCCGTCTCCGTCAGCTATGATATCGCTGATCTGCTGAGCGCCATCAACAAGGCTATCCGCGAGGCGGAGAACGCCTATTTTGGAAGCGCGGCAGCGGTTCCGTCCAGCTATCACGTCACAGCGGCTTTCGGAGCCGGTGCGAATGCGGGCCGGATTCTCCTTCGCAATACGACAGAGACGTTCTCGGAGGCAAGTATCTCCATCTCCGTCACGCGAAGCAGCCGAAACGGCGAGCTGGCGGCCCAGGCAATCGGGGTTACCCGCGCCGCGATTGGAAATGTCTCCATTCTGTCCGGGAGTGGGCAGGTGGGAAACAGCCTGTCGGCAATCACCGGTTCGACCTTCGATACCGGCAGCTTCCGGATTTCCGTGGAAGATGTTGTCAGCGCACAACAGCGATCCACGGAAAGTGTGGTCCAGTGGCTCGACACAAACGGCGCACTCATGAAACGAACCGCTTCCCTGGGCGCGGTCAATACTGCCGCAGTCATCAACGGAACGTTTGTTGAGGGCGTGTACACAGGCGGCGTGACACTGTTCAATAACAGCACGATCACGCTCACCGGCGTCGAGATTGACGGAACCACGTTCTCGGCCACCTATACGCTGGACACGACACTGACCGCCACCACGGACACGGCCTACAACGACTTCCGGTTCCAGTCGATCTCCGGACTGATGGAAGAAATCAACTATCGAACCCGGTCCTACACGGCGTTCTCCGGAACCCTGGATGTCGCCGATGGCGATGTATCCCGGTTCAGCCTGTCGCAGTTTACCTACACAAACAGCGCGACGCTCAGACTGACCGACGACCTTGGCATTACGGGGTCGCAGTCCGCGTTCACCCTGACCTTCTTCCAAGACACCACAAACCACGTCACCATCCAGGATGACGCGGAGTTGAAACTGGAAGGCTTCGCGGAAAGCGCCACATTGAGCATCAATGGTGGAACAGCGGTCCGAGTGGAGGCAGGCGATGTGGTGACGCTGTATGGACCACAATCGACCGTGGACGGTGTCCCGACTTCGCAGGTCACCCTGCGTGTGGGTGCCGGATTGACGGTCGGAACCGATGTCCTGGAGACTCAGGCTCAGGAATTCGTCGGACAGCTGAACGGTGGTGCCGCCGTGACATTCCAGAACGGCGACCAGGATATCGTCTTCATCAGTGGCGCACAGAC
This sequence comes from Candidatus Omnitrophota bacterium, assembly GCA_029568995.1. GTDB lineage: Bacteria > Hinthialibacterota > Hinthialibacteria > Hinthialibacterales > JAKPRU01 > JAKPRU01. The sequence goes on from JAKPYU010000163.1 coordinate 4,146, forward strand.
CACCGGCCAGGCAAAATTCGTCACGGTGGACTTTGATGCCATCCTCGATGTGACCAAGGCCACCACGGGTCTGTCCGACTCCGGAACCACGGTCATCATTTCGACGGTAAACAAGTCGATGAACTACCACATCGGCGCGTATGCGGAACAGCGATTCCGGAACGCGATCGGCGACCTGAAAGCCGACAACCTCGGTTTCGGGCGCGGATCCGGTCGCACGGTGGAAGACATCGACATCACGACCGTGGAAGGTGTGGACGAAGGGCTGAGGATCCTCGACGAGGCCTTGGATCAGGTCAACAAGACCCGGTCCCTGCTCGGCGCGGCAACCAACCGCCTGGAAGCCACCGTTTCCAACCTGTCGGTGACCTCTGAGAACTTGACGGCATCGTATTCAAGACTCAAGGACGCTGACATTGCCCGAGAAAGCACGGAATTCACGAAGAACCAGGTTCTCCTGCAGGCCGGAACCTCTGTGTTGGCGCAAGCCAATTATATTCAGCAGAGCTTCCTCTCGCTGCTCGGCTAACCTGAAACTAACAGGGGGCGTGGGTAGGGATCAGGCTCAACTTGCAGCCTGATCCCTCCCCCGCACAAGATGCCCTTGCAAAGGAGGGCATGCCAATGCAGATTCAAGCCATTCAAGCCGTATCTTCTCCAGTCGCTCTATTGGAAGAAGATACTTTCGTGCAAAAGAGCGGGCAAGCGGTAAGTTCCGGTGAATACGAGTCTCTCAAATCGACACGACTTCGTTTTGGCTCCTCCGGCCGGAGTATCCAGACTTCTTCAGCCTTCCTGGTTGAGGATTTGGAGGCTCCCCAAACGGATATCGTGAGCAAGCGAGTCAGGATTCAATTGCATCATATGCAGAGACCGATTGTCTCTGTGATCGATAGCAAAACCAACGAGGTGATTCGGGAAGTGCCGCCTGAACAACTGGTGAACATGCTGGAGAATCTCCATTCCTTTCTCGGCAGAGTATTGGATCAGGAAGCATGAACCCGATGAGTGAACTGAGAATTCGTATGCAAGTTGACTTTCCGTAGAATGGAGCACGGAGCCGCCGGTTCCGGAGCCGGTCGGCTCTGTGCCCCAAGTTGCCCGTGATCTTCCTCATAACGACCCCCACCAGGCCGACGTTGGATTTCTGTCCTTCGGTAGAGTCCTTCCTCTCAACGTTCTATAGTGTCCCATCTGCACAAACCATTCGGAGCCTGCAAATTGTCCGAAAATACTCCCTCTCCGTTTGCGAAGAACCTGTCCTGCCTGGAGAATTTTTATCCTTCGGAGGGACGGCGCGTCCGGCGCATCCTGGAGGACCTTCGTACGGCAAGACGGAGACCACGGTATCGGCTTTCGCCGCTTGGGTCGGAATATCTGTGTCGCATCCCAGGCGCAGGCGAGGGAACATGGATACACGGTCCAGGTGCGCCCCTTATCCAAGTGAAGAATTCCCTGGACAGGTTCGCATTGGATGAAAGAACGCCAGTTGCAATCTGGCGGTCGGGACTGGGGTATGTCCCGGCTATTGCCGTCAAGCAAGCATTTTCCCATCTGATTGTCCTGGAACCGGACGAAGAGTTGTTCGCGTTAAGCCTGGAAGTCACCGATTGGACAGAAATTCTATCCTCGCAGCGATGCCTGTTGATCCTCGGCCCCGAATGCCGGAACCGCTTTCTTTCATTGATCCGCAGCGTCCCGGACCTTCATCATGCACCCTGGACATGGATCGCGGGGATTGAACCGAACGAAGACCTCCTGGCGGAGTTGGATGATCTGAGTCGGGAAACACACCGACCGGCATTGGAATCGGGGCCGCACACACCGACCGATTTCAATTCTGTTGACATCTGGGTACACGGTCCCCCGACGACTGCCATGTTCTTTCCGGCGATGCTGGAGAGTGCGGGATCGCTGGATCTGCGGGCTACCGCGCGGTCATCGAGCGACGCGCAATTCCGATTTCTCTGTTCTCCGCCGGAGTGGACTCACTTCCTGGAGGGAACCAGGCCGGGATTCCTGTTGGGGCTGAACCGGGGAGCGCTGCCGCCACCTGCGGAGAAAGCCGTGGCGGAATCCGGTATCCCGCAAGTGCTGTATTTCCTGGAAGATCCCGACTGGTATGATCCCAGTCCCGAAACCTGGAGTATCCTGGACCGGATTTATGTGTTCGATCCGGGTCATGGCAAACGCCTGGAGGCGATAGGATACAAGGGCCGCTGTGTGTTGCCCTCTGCTGCGGCGCTTCGCGCGCCATCTACTCCGGCGGATTCGCCGGGGCATCGCGTCACCTTCGTCGGCTCATCCGGATTCAATCGCGTTGTGGAGCGCTATTTCGACCAGATGGAACGTGTATGCCCAGGTGTCGGCAAGGTGTTTCGGGAAATGATCGAGGGCATCCTGGAATTCGGAGCCGATTGGCTGAAGAAGGAGATCCCCAACCGGGTGGATCTTTCCCGCATCGGCAGCCCGGGACTTCTGCTGAAGATGATCGAAGAGGCCGCCGGCATACAGAGCCATCTCCGGTACCTGAACGCACTGATCGGATCGCCCCTCGTTATTCTCGGCGACTCCGCGTGGGCAGACTCCACTCGTGTCGGAGCGCTGACCAATCACTATGCCGGTCGAGGAACTTATTATCCGACTGAAACTGCCGCCATTTATGCATCCTGCGAGATCAATATCAACCTGTTCCACTTGCAGTGCGAGCATTCGCTCAATCCACGTGTGTATGATGTCATGGCGTGTGGCGGATTTCTTCTGTCGGAATACACTCCGGCGTTCGAGGATACTTTCCGAATCGGGGAAGACCTGGACGTCTATCGGACACCTGGAGAGTTGAAAGAGAAAGTCGAGTTCTATCTGGCCCATCCGGAGTGCCGAAAAGAAATTGCGCGATGCGGCCAGCGGGCGGTTCTTGAGGGGCACACGTATAAGCACAGACTGAGGAGGATTGTTGAGGATATGAGGAGAGGGATTACAGGGGATAAAATGGCCTCATAGGGTTAGAAGTCCGGCGGATTCAACCCCCACCTTGAACGACCGGGCACATGGGTAACACTTTACTGATTCGGAAGACTCAGGATTTCCGTTGTCCGACCTCTATCCCCTTCTACGTGACGGTCTTCGTGCGTTTCATGGCGCAGAATCGCGCCCCACACATCGAGCAGTAATCCGCCGTTTTGTATTCGCGCCCCGGCAAGGTTTCATCGTGCATGATCTGCGCCAGTTCCGGGTCCACGGAGAGTTCGAATTGGCGATCCCATTGGAAAGCGAAGCGGGCTTTTGAGATTTCATCGTCACGATCCCGCACACCCGGTCGTTTTCGCGCGACATCGGCGGCGTGAGCGGCAATCTTGTAGGCGATCACCCCCTGCCGGACATCCTCCAGGTTGGGCAGACCCAAGTGCTCTTTCGGAGTGACATAACACAGCATCGCCGCGCCGTGGAACGCCGCGACCGTGGCCCCGATGGCCGAGGTGATATGGTCATACCCCGGCGCAATATCGGTCACCAGCGGCCCCAAAACGTAAAACGGCGCTTCTCTGCATACCTGCCGTTCCCGCTCGACATTCATGGCGATCTGATCCAGCGGAACATGCCCCGGTCCCTCAATCATCACCTGGACTCCCGCCGCCCAGGCACGGTCGGTCAACTCGCCCAGGACAGCCAGTTCTGCGAATTGCGCCTCATCGCTGGCATCCGCCAGGCAGCCGGGTCGAAGACCATCCCCCAGGCTGAGCGTTACATCGTGCTTTGAACAGATCTCCAGGATTTCATCGAACAACGTATACAGGGGATTCTCCCGCTGATGGAAACTCATCCAGCAGGCCACAATCGCACCCCCACGGCTGACAATGCCGGTCAACCGCCGCTCCACAAGCGGCAGGTGACGATGCAAGAGTCCCGCATGGAGCGTCATGAAATCCACTCCCTGCTCCGCCTGCATTCGGATGACATCCAGGATGATCTCCGGTGTAAGATCCTGCGGCTCCTCCACCAGGGACATCATCTGGTACAGGGGAACCGTGCCGACCGGAGCGGGGCTGTGCCGAATGATCTCGTCGCGGATTCGATTGATTTCACCGCCGGTGGACAGGTCCATCACGGCATCCGAGCCGTATTTGAGAGCAATCCGGAGCTTGCCCAGTTCTTCTTCCAGGCTCGATGTGGTCGGGGAATTGCCGATGTTTGCATTGATTTTGCAGCGTGCCGCGATGCCGATCCCGATGGGATGCAGGCATGTATGCCGTGGATTGGCGGGGATGACCATGCGCCCACAAGCAACCTCGGTGCGGACTTCTTCCGGGTCCAGGTGTTCGTCCGCCGCAACCTGGCGCATTTCCGGAGTGATCTGGTTCTGACGCGCCAGGGCGATCTGGGTTTTCGCCTCTTTTATCGGATCGGTGCTCATGCCTGTCATTCTATTGCCTTTCAAATAAGAAACCGCTTGCCTCCAGGGAAAGCGGTTCAAGTCGCGTGTGAATTCGGTTTTGAACGGCATTCCCTACGCCGGCATGACCCGGATCAGGTTCGAAGGGTTACCGGATACGCTCTCCGGTTCTCAGGGATAAGTCCCACCCCTAGCTTGCTTTATCCGTAGTCTAGCACGATACCGGGACTCCTGAACGGGGAACCGTGTCCGAACCATGGATTGTCTGAACCACGATTCACTTGATTTTCGGATTCCCTTGATTCCTCAATCATGGTTCAGACAAGTCATCTTGTAATCCTTCGAATCATGGTTCAGACTTCCTCATCATGGTCATCCGACAGGAGGTTCCGATGAATCACAGAATCCTGATCGCATTCTTGTTGGTCGCAATCGGCTGCGTCACTCCGGGTGGACCGACGACGAAGACAACCGAGTTTCCCCTGCTATTGAATGAGACGTTCGAGAAAGGCGCAGATCGCTGGAAACCGATAGACCCGGCATCGTTCGCCGTGCAGGAACGGGACGGGAATCACTTTTATGCCATTGTGAAAGACAGCACGTATCAGCCGCCGGTCCGCTCCCCGCAGAATATCGCGATTTTGCAGGATCTGACGGTCTCTGATTTTGCGCTGGAGGTGGACCTGATGTCCACCACGGCGGATTACGGTCACCGGGATATGTGTGTGATTTTCGGGTATCAGGACCCATCACACTATTATTACGTGCATTTCGGCCTGAAGGGGGATGAGCACTGCAATTCCATTTTCCTGGTGAACGGGGAACCGCGTGTGTCCATTGCCAGGACGCGAACCTCCGGCACGCGATGGATCGACAATACATTCCACAAAATTCGAATCGAGCGAAATACGAAGAGCGGGGAGATCCGGGTGTTTTTTGACAATATGGACCAGCCGGTAATGACAGCGAACGACATGATATTGACCCACGGCGGGTTCGGCGTGGGATCGTTTGATGACGAGGGGAGAATCGATAATTACCGGATTTGGGGTCTCAAAGCGAGTTGATCGAAGTTTTTTCGGTTCAAATCCTGCTGGAGAGACTGTATGGAACGATGTTCATAAGTTATTGATTTTATTAGGTCTGTCACTTTGATTCAGATGGCCTGAGAAGGGATCTGCCAAAAAAATGTGAAAAATACGGTTGACAGACTTGACTGTTGAGTCGGGAGCGTTATACTTTCTTTTGCCTGGCAGGAGGCGCGTTGTATAGAACTGACCCCAGTTCCAGTGAGATTTCAATTAACCCTTTGAAATAACTCAACTTAGTGCTTTTCTGCCGGGATTTGCGAACAAGCAAATCCTTCGTTCTTTGATAATCGAGCTGTTCAAGAAGCCTGAGTGAGGTCGTTATTCGCTTTGAGCGAATGGCGTACTCCCGGAGGATTTCCCGCGAGGGAGATTCTTCTGGAACTCATAGAAATCCGAATAAGCCATAAGTAGTTCGGACATCTTTCCAAAGGAAACGACTTGGGAGACCAAGTTGTACAGATATCCATGGAGAGTTTGATCCTGGCTCAGAACGAACGCTGGCGGCGTGGATAAGGCATGCAAGTCGAACGCGAAAGTCTCCCTTCGGGGGGATCGGTAGCGTGGCGAACGGGTGAGTAACACGTGAGCAACCTGCCCTCGAGTGGGGGATAAGGCCCGAAAAGCCGGTAATACCGCATGAAGTCCCGGGATTGCATATTCCTGGGACGAAAGGTGGGGATCCGCAAGGACCTGCCGCTTGAGGATGGGCTCGCGGTCCATTAGGTAGTTGGTGAGGTAACGGCCCACCAAGCCCGTGATGGATAGCTGGTCTGAGAGGATGGTCAGCCACACTGGGATTGAGATACGGCCCAGACTCCTACGGGAGGCAGCAGTCTAGAAGCTTCGGCAATGGGCGAAAGCCTGACCGAGCGACGCCGCGTGCAGGATGAAGGTCTTCGGATTGTAAACTGCTTTCGATGGAGATGAATGGTTCAGGGATCAATACCCCCTGAATTTGACAGTATCCAGAGAAGAAGCCCTGGCTAACTCCGTGCCAGCAGCCGCGGTAATACGGAGAGGGCAAGCGTTGTTCGGATTTATTGGGCGTAAAGCGCACGTAGGCGGTTCGGTAAGTCGGTTGTGAAAGACCCACGGCTCACCCGGGGGAACGCATCCGATACTGCCGGACTTGAGTGCGGGAGAGGAGAGTGGAATTCCAGGTGTAGCGGTGAAATGCGTAGATATCTGGAGGAACACCGGTGGCGAAGGCGTCTCTCTGGCCCGCAACTGACGCTGAGGTGCGAAAGCGTGGGGAGCGAACGGGATTAGATACCCCGGTAGTCCACGCTGTAAACGTTGGACACTAGGTGTGGGGGGTTTTCTACCCCCTCCGTGCCGCAGCTAACGCATTAAGTGTCCCGCCTGGGGAGTACGACCGCAAGGTTGAAACTCAAAGGAATTGACGGGGGCCCGCACAAGCGGTGGAGCATGTGGTTTAATTCGACGCAACGCGAAAAACCTTACCTGGGTTTGACATGCCGGGAATCCTGATGAAAGTTAGGAGTGCCCTTCGGGGAACCCGGACACAGGTGCTGCATGGCTGTCGTCAGCTCGTGCCGTGAGGTGTTAGGTTAAGTCCTGCAACGAGCGCAACCCTCACCCTTAGTTGCCATCATTAAGTTGGGCACCCTAAGGGAACTGCCGCAGTTAATGCGGAGGAAGGTGGGGATGACGTCAAGTCCTCATGGCCCTTATGTCCAGGGCTACACACGTGCTACAATGGGCGGAACAAAGGGTCGCGAACCCGTGAGGGGGAGCTAATCCCACAAATCCGTTCTTAGTTCGGATTGGAGTCTGAAACTCGACTCCATGAAGTTGGAATCGCTAGTAATCGCGGATCAGCACGCCGCGGTGAATACGTTCCCGGGCCTTGTACACACCGCCCGTCACACCACGAAAGCTTGTTGTACCAGAAGTCGCTGGCCTAACCCTGTTTCGATAGGGATGGAGGTGCCGAAGGTATGGCAGGTGATTGGGGTGAAGTCGTAACAAGGTAGCCGTAGGGGAACCTGCGGCTGGATCACCTCCTTTCTAAGAGAAAACGAATGGGGACCTACTATTTAAAATATTTTAAAACATCATTGGGGCCTATAGCTCAGTTGGTTAGAGCGCACGCCTGATAAGCGTGAGGTGGATAGTTCAATTCTATCTAGGCCCATTAACGTAAGTGAATAGTGAATAGTAAAATAGTGAATAGATAAAAGACTATTCGCTAATATCTATAAACTTTTGTTTAACTGGGGGTGTAGCTCAGCTGGGAGAGCGCCTGCCTTGCACGCAGGAGGTCATCGGTTCAATCCCGTTCACCTCCACCAGTCAGCCAGCAAAGATGTTTTGAATGTTCTTTGACAATTATATATGTTGTAAATTTTGATTTATGATCAAGCTACTAAGAGCATGTGGTAGATGCCTTGGTGCCAAGAGGCGATGAAGGACGTGGTTAGCTGCGAAAAGCTTCGGGGAGCCGCTAAGCAGGCTTTGATCCGGAGATTTCCGAATGGGGCAACCCATTCCGAGTAATGTCGGAATATTCCGCAGGTGAATACATAGCCAGTGGAAGGCGAACGAGGGGAACTGAAACATCTAAGTACTCTCAGGAAAAGAAAGAAATTCGATTCCCAAAGTAGTGGCGAGCGAAATGGGAAAAGCCTAAACCAAATATACTTATAGTCCGTGAGCGTTGTATATTTGGGGTTGTAGGATAATATTGGAGGTTTTTACGGAAACCTCGGGAAGTTACAAAGCTGTTCTATAGCAAAATAACATGGAAAGGTTAACCATAGCGGGTGATAGTCCTTTATGCGAAATAGAATAACCTTCCTGGATATTATCCTGAGTACCACGGGACACGTGGAATCTTGTGGGAAGATAGGGGGACCATCCCCAAAGGCTAAATACTACTTGGCGACCGATAGTGTACAAGTACCGTGAGGGAAAGGTGAAAAGAACCCCGTTGAGGGGAGTGAAATAGTACCTGAAACCGCATGCTTACATGTAGTGGTAGTTCCGTAGCAATACGGAATAACCGCGTACCTTTTGCATAATGGGTCAGTGAGTTACTCTATGTTGCGAGGTTAAGCCGTTAGGTGTAGCCGGAGCGAAAGCGAGTCCGAAAAGGGCGATTAGTTGCATGGAGTAGACCCGAAACCAGGTGATCTATCCATGGCCAGGATGAATCCCGAGTAATATCGGAAAGAGGTCCGAACCCACTCAGGTTGAAAACTGAGGGGATGAGCTGTGGATCGGAGTGAAAGGCTAAACAAACCTGGAAATAGCTGGTTCTCCCCGAAATATATTTAGGTATAGCCTTCCGTGATCGGTTATGGAGGTAGAGCACTGAATGGGCTAGGGCTCCTACAAGGGTACCAAACCCAACCAAACTCCGAATGCCATAACCCAAAATGGAGGAGACAGACTGCGGGTGATAAGATCCGTAGTCGAGAGGGAAACAGCCCAGACCATCAGCTAAGGTCCCTAAAATGTGCTAAGTGGAAAAGGATGTGGGTCCACTAAAACAGCCAGGAGGTTGGCTTAGAAGCAGCCACCCTTTAAAGAAAGCGTAACAGCTCACTGGTCTAGCAGGCCTGCGCCGAAAATGTAACGGGGCTAAGCACATTACCGAAGCTATGGATCATTCCGTATATCGGAATGGTGGTAGGGGAGCATTCTGCTTACCTGTGAAGGTGTCTCGTGAGGGATGCTGGAGGACGCAGAAGAGAGTATGCTGACATGAGTAGCGATAATGCCGGTGAAAAACCGGCACGCCGTAAGCCCAAGGTTTCCTGAGCAAGGGTAATCCTCTCAGGGTTAGTCGGTCCCTAAGGCGAGGCCGAAAGGCGTAGTTGATGGGAAACAGGTTAATATTCCTGTACCACCAGGTAGGTGATAAAGACGCGAAGGGGGGACGGAGAAGGGTAGGCCATCCTGCTGACGGAATAGCAGGTTCAAGCCCGTAGAGGGGTTCCACAGGCAAATCCATGGAACCATAACCTCGAGAAGTGATGAGGAGTCCGCTTGCGGACACAAACTGGCTAATCCCATGCTTCCAAGAAAAGCCTCGTAGCGAATCTATTTGGTGACCGTACCGCAAACCGACACAGGTGGGCAAGGAGAGAATCCTAAGGCGCTTGAGATAACTCTGGTTAAGGAACTTTGCAAAATTACACCGTAACTTAGGGAGAAGGTGTATTCTGGTGCGTGTAAGAACTTGCTTCTGAAGCGTTCTGGAATCGCAGTGAAGAGGGAGTGACGACTGTTTACTAAAAACATAGGACTCTGCAAACTCGTAAGAGGATGTATAGGGTCTGACGCCTGCCCGGTGCTGGAAGGTTAAGGGGAGATGTTATTCAAGGAAACGAGGAGAAGCATTGAACCGAAGCCCCAGTAAACGGCGGCCGTAACTATAACGGTCCTAAGGTAGCGAAATTCCTTGTCGGGTAAGTTCCGACCTGCATGAATGGCGTAACGATTGCTCCGC
>JAKPYU010000188.1 GCA_029568995.1 Candidatus Omnitrophota bacterium
CGTTCGAACAGCCAGATTGCCACGCTTCGCTCGCAATGACGGCTGCAGGCGAGCTTTCTTAGGAGGAGCGGCCCGGAGTCTGCGGAGGGCGGCAACGTGGCGATCTCACGACCCCCCATCCACACCTCCACCGGATCGCCACGTGATATTCCCGTTACTTCGGAGTCCGTTGCTGGAATCGTACGGCATCCCGCGAAAACCGCTTTGGATCACCTCCCCGTCCGGTCCGCTGCCGATGAGGGCGAATTCACCGTCGGCAAACGGCCTTACGGAGGAAACACGCTCATTCCCCGGAAGATAGCCGGTAATGTTGTGATCGTGAATCCACGGGTCATCGGGAACAGCAGGATCTCGGTCCACGTAGGTGTAGGTGTCCAGCTGTCCGGTCCACGTTTCGCTTGTGGCAACGGTTAAGGGATTCCGGAGCAGCGGGTCTTTCGGAATGGAAGCGATGTAGCACACGGGAGTAGTCAGTGGAGCCATCACGTCCCGTTGGAGTCGAGTTGCCTTCTTTGAGTTGGCGATGTTCCCGAAATAGGTCTGCAATCGCTCCAGGCCGACGGCGTTGTCGTCATCCCAAATGTCGATCAGCAACATGCCGCGCTCGATCCGAAACGACTCCACCGCGAGACCCAGATTCCGGCAGTCGGAAGCGGAACGCGCAATCTTGGCACGCAGCTGCGCATTCATGAAATTCGGCACGGCAATCGCCGCAAGAATCCCAATAATCGCGACGACAATCAGAAGTTCAATGAGCGTGAAACTGCGTCTTTCCATTGTCTCCACCCTCTGATTCGACTGGTCAGTTGCTATCGGCAACATGTGGAATAGCGGAAATGCACAGAATAACGAGTCAGGCCACCTCTTAGGCAGGATTCTACAACCCATGGGACAGGTGTTAAAAGGGATTTCCCTCCATCCCAACGCCCCCTGAGATAACTATCGAATTCCCGACCCCCACTTCACGGTTTGCTGTTCGGATCGAGTGCCAGGCCGCCATCGCTTCGGCGCATGATCTGGCCTTCGCTGATCAGGCCGTTTGTCGGGTCATAGGGCGTGGCTCGCCTCGGCCATTCGGAGATCAGTCCGAAATAACGGTCCGGCCCCAGGCTCATCATGATGTGCTGTCCCCGTGCCAATGGCGGAACCGTTGCCATCGACTGACCGGGAGCGTCGGGATCATGCGCACAATACAGGTACGCTTCCCCTCTCTCGCTCAAACCGATATCGACACCGGGCATTCCAAACGGATCTTTAGGCAGCCCGGTGAGATAGCTGACGGGGCTTGTCAGCGGATAGTAGGGAGCCTCCAGGGTGGTTGCAGGCGGCATGGGACCCACCCGATGGAATTTCGTCTCCCATCGTTCAATTGCGAAGTCGGAATTGTCGGTCCAGAAGTCCAACGGCATGGTGTTGCGTTCCAGCTGAAACTGCTGGATGGCCGTAGAGATGGCCCGCATATCGGCGTGTGCCCGGGAGATCTTCGCGCGGATTCGGGCATTCATGAAATTCGGCACGGCGATGGCCGCCAGAATGCCGATGATCGCAACGACAATCAGCAGCTCGATCAGGGTGAATCCCTTCGATTGAATCCGCTGCAATGGACAAGTCATCTCATCCGCGTGCTTCTTTGTCATCGAAGCAATGCCTCCGGCGGGTCCAATGCCACCTATCGCAGAGCATTCAAATGGTAGCGGACCCAGGCTTGATACTCCGGGAATACCATGCGGTTCCATGTGACAGTAAATTCGGACAGCGCGGTGTCCCTGCGACGGGCAAAGAAGGTTTGCAGCCGTTTCACCGCATCCGAGTCGGCTTCGGCGGCCAAGTTCTCCAATAACCGCAGATCTCTCTCGGAATCCCGGACAACACCCAGCGTTTCCTGTACACGAGTTGCTGAATTGCGCAGAAAATCCAGCCCTTTCCCGATAACCGGACGAGTAAACTCACATAGATACCGCAGGTGCTTGCAGTTCAGCCGCAAGCGATGAATTCGTTCGTCTTCCTTTCCGGGAATCTCCGGTCCCACGCTCTGCACCCGCTTCCAGGACTTCGCAATGAGCCGGGGAACCACACAACGGAAAGCCGGGGCATCCGGGCCGGCGGGCAATCCGTTTTCCAGGATTTGTCTCATGTTGTTCTTGAGAGAAAGATGTCGTTCCGAATCCAGGGCCAGGAGAAGTTCTTCCCGCAATGCTTGACGCCGGTTCTCGATTTCAACCACGATGGACTGAAGGACATCTCGGTCTTCGGGAGGTGCGGATTCCCAGTATGCTTTCAGTGTTTCAAGCGCGGTGTCGCGATCACGCACCTGCCCCAGGCTTCCGCCCAGCCGGCGAAGTCCTTCACCGAGCGGCTTCGTTGCCTTCCGGTCCAGCAGCGAGGCGAACAGTCTCAGCGCGGTGCGCATCTTCCTCACGGCGACACGCATCCTGTGCAGATCCTCCGGGTCCTCTCCGATCCGAGTACCGGATTCATGGGCAATGAGGATGTCGTACTGGTGACGAAGAATCCTTGTGACATTCTCAGCGGCTCCGCCGGAAGGATTCAACTTCACATCCCAGCCTGTCGTGTGAACCGATTCAATCGCCATCCTGGGGTCTCGACTTCTTTAAAAGGCGGCGGATATTGGAGGAATACTCCGCAATGCGTTCCAATCTCTTGTGTGAGCGCGACTTCTTCTGGTCGCTGAATTCGGCCAATTCCTCTCGGATGGCGTGGAAAATGGATCGCTCTTTTTTTGTGAAGGTTGTTTTGTCCAAGAGAATATCGAGGGATTCTTCGATTGCAGAGAAGTTACAGTCGATCCGTTTCGCGAGTTTCTCGACAATCCCATCCGCTTCCTGGCGAAGATCGCGCAGAATCTCACGGTGAATGTCGATCAGAAGATGGATCTCGTTGTCTTTCATCGCCGTAGCCCGCTGGAACAAACCACTGGATTGAAGCGATTCTAACAGAAGCGGCGGGGATGGCAATCCCGGCAAATTGCCGTCAATCCACCCGGACAACCAGGCAAGTCAGGTATCGCGTCTCGGGGGTTGCGGGAAGGATAGGGTGATCGGGAGCCGCCCCGCGAATCTCCAGAAGGCGAACCGTCCGTTTCGACTCGATAGCCCCTTGAACCAGGGAATCGATCAGGGCTTCCTCTCCAAGGTGATACGAGCAGGAGCAGGTGAACAGAATCCCGCCGGGGCGCAACAACCGCAAGGCGCGTTCGTGCAGATCCCGATGTCCTTTGAACGCAGCGACGGCACTTTTTTTGGACCGTGCGAAAGGCGGCGGATCCAGGATCATCAAATCGACTTCTTTTCCCGCCTTACGCCAATCGCCCAGGAAGTCGAACACTTTGGCCTGGATGAATTCAACACCGGAAACCTGGTTCCGTTCCGCATTCCGAACCGCAAGTTTCAGCGCCGTCGGGGAACTGTCCACCCCGGTCACCTCCCGCGCACCCGCTCGCGCTGCATGAACTGCCCAGGCCCCCG
>JAKPYU010000193.1 GCA_029568995.1 Candidatus Omnitrophota bacterium
CTTCGCTGCCTCGGCAAGGGCGCGTCCTTCCTTAATGTTGTGCCCGACGGGTTTTTCGACGTAGACATCCTTATCGGCCTGGCAAGCCGTGATGGCTGGAATAACGTGCCAGTGTTCCGGTGTGGCGATGACCACGGCGTCGATGTCCTTATTATCGAGTACTTGTCGGAAATCCTCAAACAACGCGGGCTTGGGATCCAAGTCGGCGGCGGCTTTCTCCCGCTGGGATCGATCCACATCGCAGACCGCCAGGATTCCCACATCCGGCATTTTCCTGTACTGGCTGATATGAAATTGGTTTCGTCCCCCGGTTCCGATGAATCCCAGATTGATGCGGTCGTTCGCGCCGACTGCGCCGTACGCGGGCGCGGTGCGGCTTGCCAGGCAAGCGGCCAGTGTGCTTCCGGCGGTCTGCTTCATGAAATCCCGACGATCCAAATTTCTCTTTTTCGTCATTCAAATCTCCTCATTTCGTCCTACTTCTGAAACTGAGAATGATACGGTGTGACAATTCCGTATTGTTCACTTAGCTGATTGATTGCGTCGAGAATCTGCGGCTGTTCGCCGTGCTGGACGATGAGAGAAACCAAGTAGTAGATTTTTCGCAGTGCCCATGCTTTTGCGATTTCCGGTCCGCCCAGATCCTTATCGGGGATAGGCAGGTTAACGAGCAGCTCTTTCTGCTCATCGAACGCCTCGCCGACCAGTCGGACGGTCAATTCCTTTTCATCGGAAAATCTTCCGTAGATCTCCAACGGCGTATCCTGGTAAAGATCGGGCAAGTCGTGTGGATACACCTCATCGCGGTTTACCTTGCCGAAATCCGCATTCACTCTCAACAGTAACGGATATTTGAGAGTACGCACGAATTGCAGGGATTCCTCAACGATGGCGTCCTTTGATTCGATAAAACAGACTTTTCCCCGGTTTCGAAATGCCAGGAAGTCGAGCAGGTAACGATTGATGGCATCCCCGGCGCTGATCGCGAAGACGGACGTACTGGGTCCGCGACGTTCGGACAATCGGTTAATGATCGCTCGGCTATTCACAACACCGAGTGTGGGACGGCCGTCGGAAAACAAGTAGATCGAGAACGGCCGTGCGCGTTCCGTTCCCATGGTCATCAGGGGTTCCAGGGATGTATAAATATCGGTCATCCCGGAGGCTTCCAGCGGACTGATAAAAGTCCATGCCTCCGAGATATTCAGGGGAGTTGCCTGCAACAGAGCTTGAGAGAGCATTGCGACTCGGCTTTTGAATCCGATCAGGGTGAACCGATCCTGTTCGTTCAGTTCGCGCATCGACTCCTTGATCGCCTGTTTAATTACCTCGAGGGTTCGACGCCCCATACTCGCCGAGGCATCCAGTACAAATACTACGTCTTTCGGCAAGGGCTGCAAACGTTCGGTGGTCTGCCGTGGGACAATCCGGAGCAGAAAATAGCCGCTGCCGGGGCGCTCCCGGTAGGTAATGATTTCAAGGTTCATTAAGTTATCCAGGCGGACGAAACGATCCTTGATATCGTTCTTGACCTGTTCTTCGGCAGGCAGGGAACCGGGTGAGATTGCGCTGAGATCGAGGGGTTCTCCCTGCAGGTCAGGCTGCGGCGCGGCAAGATTCAAGATCGTCGGGCTGAGGTTCAAATCGGCAATAGGTACTCCCATTGGGGGCGCGGCAAGGACGGTGGAAGGCATGTCCGACCGAACATCGGTGAGGTTAGCGGGAAGGCCCTCCATGATTCGTTCCTGCCGGTAGGCGCTTCCGGAATCGAGGGCCGGCCGGTTCACGGAGACGGTCTCTCCGATGGCCTCCTGCAAAAGCCCGTCGGCTACCCGTCCCAGTTGATTCACGCCGGCCTCACTGGTAATGACTTCGGGCGCGCCGATGGCTCCCCCGGCGGCTAATCCCTGGGGGATTTCACCGGGAGCCAGGCGAATCTCCGCCGGTTCCCCGACTTCCGAGAGGAGATTCTCCAATTGTTCCTCCAGTTGGGGAGCGGGAACCGCCTGGGCTTGCTGCAGATTCTCCTGGAAGGTCCGATCCCGTTCTCTCTGGATTTCTTCGGGGGCCTGGCGTCTCGCCTCGGGTGGACGGTTGATATCGTCAAAATGGATATTGAAGATCTGCTCGATCTGTTGTTCCATCTTGCTGACAATACCGACGCGAATCCGAAAAGACCCGACGATGAACAGGGCATGGATCAGGAGGGAAAGGAGGAGGGAAAGAATCAACAGAACATTTGTAACCGGCTCGGCGAGTGAGGGCCGGTCGACAAACGGTTTCCGCTCTGTATGATATTCATACCGCATTGGTTATTCCGCCGATTTTCCGAATTCCTGTAGACGTTGCGCGGCTTTCTGGGCTTCGGGTGTATTGGGGAACAGGTCTACCAGTCGTTGCAGGGTTGTCTTTGCCTCCGGAATCTGTCCCAATTGCTCCTGGCAGATGGAGGCATGAAGCAGGGCTTCGGGTGATGTTTTGGGACCGGGAAAGAGAATGTCTACGTAAAGATATTCTTTCAGTGCCTCTTCGGGGCGACTCCGCGCTTCCAGCAGCTTAGCCCAATCCAAATGCAATGTTGCCTCAAAAACCGGATCGGGACTTCCGAGATTGGCCAGAGCGGCCAGCCCTTCCTGGAAAGCATGTTCGGCATCGTCGAACTGGTTCAAGCCCTGAAGCGCGCGGGCGCGAATCCAGTACCCTTCCGGGCGATATTGACTATGCGGGAATTTATCGAAGAACTCATTGGCCTGCGCGGTAGCCTTTGTCCATTGTCCCGTTACAACGGCTTCCCTGCCTTGTTCGATCAAAGAGCGCTCGATCACTTCCGGCTGCGGGTGAACCTCGGATACGCGATTCAGAATGGCCAGAGCCTCGTCATGTTTTCCCTGATCGGAGGCATAGATGGCCATTCGGAAGTAGATTTCCGGGCCGACTTTTTTTGCCTCCTCGGCGTTCGCAAGGACTTCCAGTAACATGGGAAGGGCCAGATCGAACCGATTTGCGTTAATGTTTCCAATCGCAAGGCGTCTTCGAGCGGTGGGGACGTACTCGGACTGGGGGTATTCTTTGAGTAGTCGGTCATATTCCTGTAGTGCGCGTTCGCTGTTTCCGGCCTCGTCATCCTGCCAGGCCAGCCAATACAGTGCTTTGTGAGCATCGGGGGATTTGGGAAACCGCTGCAGCAGGTCTTCAAGCGGTTTCCGCATGGCCTCTTTCTGTTCGCTCTTGTGCAAGGCCAGTCCCTGCAAGTAGAGAAATCGCGACATTTCCGGATGCTCGGGACAGCGCTGAATCAGTTCCGTAAATCGCTGCGCGGCTTCTGCGGCCTGGCCGGACTGCAAGAGAGACTCCGCCAGCCACCGCAACGCCTCATTGTACAGGGTGCTCTCCGGAAAGGCCTTCAAAAAAGCGGAGAATCCCTGCGCCGCGCGTTCGAACGCCTGGCTGGAGTATTCCATTTCGCCGACTCCGTAGGTCGCTTTCTCGATAAACCGGGAGGCGGGAAACTGCTCGACAACCGTGCGATATTCGACAGCGGCCTCCGCGTATTGTTTGGCTGACGCCGCGATCTGTCCCAGGAGAAAATGCACATCGCCTGCCAGCGCCGGATCCAGTTTCAGTTTTAATAATCCCAGTGCCTGCTGTTTCGCTCCCTCATAGTCTTCGGTCAGGAAGAGCGCCCAGACCAGTCGATACCAGGCCTGTGTACGGAACTCGGCGGCTTTGGGATGTATGGATACTCGCTGGAGCGGATCGATAGCCTTTTTGTAATTCTTTGTTTCATATAAGGAGGTTCCCAACAGGAACAACGTGCCTGCCTGGTAATCGCCGAGTGCAGGTTCCTCAAGTAGTTTTTGAGCCAGGTCGATCGTGTCCGGGAATTTCTGCTGTTGAAACAGGGACCAGGCACGCAGGTACAGCGCATTGATGCGGTGACGCGGTTCGAGGCTTGCCTCTTCATACAGTGTTGCCGCGCGGGCGTGATCGCCCATCTGCGTATAGATCTGTGCGAGAAGAATCCGTGAATCGCCCGGAATCGGACTGTTTTCGGGAATCGGAAACGGCGGATTGGCCGCGATCAATTCATTGAGAAGCGCGATGGTCGCGTCCGGCTGGGATTTCTGTTTCTTGACCAGTGCCAGGGAATAGGTTGCCGGTGCATACAGGTTCCCCTTGGGGAATTTCTGGCGAAGAGTTTCCCATTCCTTTTCGGCGAGTGGAATCTTGCCCTCGGCATAGTAAGCCTGCCCGAGGTGAAAGCGCACCGTTTCCTCGACCTTCTCGGAAAGCGGTGTTTTCAGCAGCTCCGAAAGGAGAGGCGACGCCTCCGCCGCGCGATCCAGGTGACAGAGAATCTCGCCGCGACGCAGGAGAGTCTCCGTGCGGCGTTCATTTTGCGGATACCGTTCCAGCAGGGTCCGCAGAGTTTCCTCCGCCTGTTTCAGGAGATCGGCGCGTTTGGCGGGGTCTTTATAGGAAGCCTGGTAGAGACATTCCGCGCGGCGGAACAGTGCGACGGGGATTCTCTCGTGATTGGGATATGTTTCGATGAACCGGGCGTATTCCTCCGCGGCTCCGAGGAACAGGTTTCGCTGATACTGTCCATCGGCGAAATCCAACTGGTTCTGTGCCTTATCCGGTGCTGTGGCGGAGGGAACCTGAGCGGAGCTTGCCGCGTCCTGGGAGAATCCCGGGACGGCGACAACGACCGTTTCCAAAATGGCGAAACAAATAATCAGCAGGACCTTGTGTCCCATGTCGACCTCGATGGATCTGTCGATCCGCCTCCGTGTTTCGGTTCCAGGGGGAACCCATCATCCCTGTGATGTTCCCAGTTCGTTCTGAATGGCTGCAAAGGATACATTCCAGATTCCGGCTTTTGCACAGACATCCAGAATGGCAACGGCTCGACCGAACAGGGCATCCCGGTCTCCCCGAATAATCACCGATTGGTCCTTATACAATTTGCCGATCTTGAGCAGGATATCTTCCAGCTGGTTGAGTTCCAGCTGGCGCTGATTGACCACAATGGCTCCCTCCTTGGTCAAATTGATGATGATCTCGCCGGGGGTCCGGCGGGGCGGCTGTGATTCGTCCGCCGTCGGCACCATGATAGACAGTTCATTTTCCATCCGGGCAAAGAGGGAGGTTGTCAGAAAGAATATCAGGAGCAAGAAAACGATGTCGATCATGGGAGCCATCATGAAGATCGGTTCTTCCTCCACGATGCGTCCGACGAGTTTCATGATGGTTCAGCTCCTCCCGGGTGGTTCCTGGCGAATCCGGTCGGCCAGTTCCTGTGCGACTTCCTCGATGCGCGAGAAAATCGACTGGACCCGTCCTCGAAAATAGAAATAGAAGGCCATGGCGGGGATAGCAATGATCAATCCGACAGCGGTAGTCACGAGGGCCTTGGCAACTGCCGTCGCCAGCGTGACCGGTTTGGCCATGCTGATATCCAGGGCGATGAAACTGAACGCGTCGATCATTCCCAGCACGGTTCCCAGCAGCCCCAACAAAGGCGCAATGGTGGCCACCTCCGAAAGATACCGAACCTGGCGCATCACCTGCTGGGCTTCCCGGTCTCCGGCGTTCTGCATGGCCTCGACGACATTTTTCGGCTCGATTTCGGCTTGCCGAATCCCTGACATGACCATACTGGGCAGAGGTCCGCGTGTCACATTGCAGATCCGATACACATCATCCCATCGGGCATCGCGTGCCAGACCCCGCAACTGGAGAAACAGATCATTCGGCATCAGGCGGCGTTGTGTCAATGCCAGAAAGAAGTAGAAGATCAGCCCCAAGGCAAAGAGCGAAATCAGCCCCAGTGGGACCATGGTCCATCCACCCGCCTTCAATAACTCGTATAGAGTCATCCCCTCACTGGCCGGTTCCGTGGCCGGTTCCTGACATAGTCCGGGCAATGAATAGAACAACATTGCCGCAATCCAGACTGCTCTTTGTGGAAAATCTCTGAAGATCAACAATTTGCCGTCCATTTGGGTCCCGATTCCTGTCCGATTCAACCGCCCCTTGCGGGGACCTCGGTGCCTGCGGTTTGTGAATTGCACGTCTTTATCGAAACGGATTGGGGGACCGCTCCACGATGCGGGCGATTGCCCCCGAATCTTTTGCCTTCTAACCAGGCAAACGGGTGCATCGTAGTACATTCTAACGCCAATGACAACCGGGAGTAACGTCAACTCAAGGTCAGGGTGGACGGGGTGGACGGAGGAAAACACAAAGGCACAAAGGCACAAAGGCACAAAGGCACAAAGGCACAAAGGCACAAAGACACAAAGACACAAAGACACAAAGACACAAAGACACAAAGACAGGAAGGCACAAAGACAGGAAGGCACAAAGGCAGGAAGAAGAGAGGGGGGTGGGGTGGGAAGAGGATCAGGCCTGTTTTTCGAGTGAGTTGGGATTTACGCGGTCTGTGGAGTTGTTCTAAACTACTCTTGGTTCATGAGATTGTGGTGGAAGGAGATCCAGGCATGGTACGTCGTGGATTTACCCTCATTGAACTCCTCATTGTTGTGGCAATTATCGGGATCCTGGCGGCGATAGCTGTACCCAATTTTCTGAATGCCCAAACCCGCGCCAAGATCGCCAGGGCCAAGTCGGAACTGAAGAGTTTCGGAACCGCGCTGGAAACCTATTACATGGACCACAGCGATTATCCGGTCGATGAGGTCTCCCAGAGCAATTACAAGAAGTACCTGACCAATCCCTGCTGCTATCCTTTAACCACGCCAGTGGCCTATATGTCCAGTATCGCCATGAAAGACCCGTTCCTGGACAAGCTTCAGATCACCCAGCAGGAGTTGGACGGGGGGCATTCCGGTTCTTATTCCTATTTCCATTATCAGCAGCGGCTGGGTCAATACTTTCAGGCGGAGTGTCCCCGGGTCTACCAGAAGGCGTTTTGCGTGGAGAGCCAGGGGCCGGACTTTTTCCCCGATTATCTTCACATGCTTCCCGGACACGTGGCCTGTCCCGCCGGAGTATTTCCCTGGCGTCCGATGGAATACATGCCGTCCAACGGAATCAACAGCAAGGGGGATATTGCGTATTTCGGGGGCAACTCTCCGGTTGCAGGCGGACTGTACGGAGGCTGATTAAGGGGGAGCAGGCCAAAGGAGGGTTATTTCCGGCGCAATGGTCGTCTCTCAACCGGTCCACAGGAACCCGGATCAAAAAACGGCTTTCAGAACAACATCCGAGAGGTTTTGCCTGATAATGGGTTTGGCGACAAAATGCCGAACCCCCAGCTGGGCCGCCAGGATCACCACTTCCTTTGTCCGGTGTCCGGTGATCAGGATGACCTCGGTTCCCGGAGAGACCTCCTTCAATTCCCGGAAGCTTTCCAACCCACTTCTCTGGGGCATGCTGATATCCAGAGTCAACAAATCGGGCTTCTGTTCGCGGCAGACCTCCACCGTCTCCAGGCCATTTGCCGCTTCGCCCACAATCTGAAATCCAAAGTCTTTCAGAAGCGTCTTGATCTGCAAACGGACCATCGGCAGATCGTCGGCGACCACGGCTCGTACAAACCGGGGGAACTTGGACCGTATGCCGCGAATCAGTTGATCCGGATGTTGGGGATTCAGGTCGAATTTGACCATCCGAATATTGCGATCATCCAGGTACTTCCTTGCATCCATCTCCATATTGCTGACGCAGATGCACATCTGTTTCAATATCTCCGGAGACGGCAATCCCCCGTTTAGAATGTCAATGTCCTCCATGCGTAGAAGGCTAAGGCAGACCGCGTCAAACGGACGCTCACAGTATCTTTTGGTGAACGACTGGACCGCTGCAAAATGATCGATTTCCCAATTGAGGATTCGGAATTGGTTTTCCAGAGGGCCAAGCTGGGCAAGATTGCTGGAGACGAATCCTATTCTGAATCTTGTCATGTGTGCTCTTTTATCCGATGGTGAGACGGGATACTGCCACCGGATTCCCTTCTTCGATCAATGCAGTTTCTTTCCTGACTTTACAGCCCGATAATCTATTTCCTGGCGGGCGTAATGTCAACCGGTCAAGATTTCATTTTTTGAGCATGACTCGGGCGAGTTTCGTGGTACCCGGTCAACCCCCACCTTCCCTCCCCCGATCTTCGGGGGAGGGACCTCGCCCCCACTTTTTTTCCTCAATCAGCGGCCCTGTCGGAGGGAGGCTCGCAATGACAACCGGCTTGTCATTTCGACCGAAGGGAGAAATCTCCTCATACCCGGTTCTCATTTTGGTGGAAGTGGGGGATTGACAACAGGAATATATAGGAATTGAATACCGGCAGTGGGGCATTCTTGTCCCGATCGCAAATCATCCTTTCAGGAGGCATGTGAATATGAAGAGAGTCGGTTTGGTTCTGGTCCTGGCCGGGCTTTTGACGGCAACGGTCTGGGCACAGGAAGAGTATGTGCCGGTCGGCCCGGAGGCCGTCGGCCTGGTCCCGAAGACAAACACGTTCGATTTGAACCCCTGGCCCGGAGACACAGATCCGAGGAATAACAACGGTTCGGAGAGCACCGGCATCGGCATCGGCAGCGGCGGGAATGTTTTTGTCGGTTATGAAGACGACGGTGATGGATGGTTCGACTATGAGGCCGTTTGGGTGCTGTACAAGCAGGACGGCACCGCCATTGTCCAAAATCCCCAATCGTTTTTCACCGCGGCAGGCGAACCTGTCAGCCCCGAATATACCTGGGGTCCGAAAATAAAGGCCAACCTGTTTGGAGCCGGTTTCGGTATGGGTTCGACGGCGTGGGGACTCGGTGAGGCCATGGAGGAATTCTTCGATGTCAACACTGTTGGCGGCGATCCCGCCGTCAATGCAGGCGACTATCCCGCCGTGCAGTTAGTGAACGAAGACGGGACGCCGGATGGCGTGGCGTTGTGCGGTGTTTCCGACGCGTATGCGGAGCCTGACGGGGATATCCGGATCGCGGACTGGGAGTTTCTCTCCAATGGGAATATCGTGATTGTCGGCGAGAGCCGTCAGAATGCCGATCTGGTCAACGTGTACGGCGGCGTTGCGGAAGGCAGGCACCCCATCTTCACAATCGTCAAGAAGGATCGATCTTTTGTGAAGACGGAAACCATAGTCAGTTCGGCGCTTGATTCCGGCGAGATGTGGGGCGGCGCGGCGGTGACCTCGATGGGATTTGCATGCCGCTGGTCCGGCCCACTGGGCGCAACCGTGCGGATGTTTGACAACGACGGCGTTGCTGTGACGGAGAATATCGGCATTTCGGCGTTGACAGGCGAAGCAGCAACCGGCACAGGCGGTCGCGGCGATGACCGTGTGGGCTTCCACGGGAATGGCGTGGATACCTATCTGCAGGCTACGACCGGCACGAACGATCTTTATCAGAACGGTGTTTTCGTGACGGCGATCAATGCCGATGGGACGTTGAAATGGACCGCCGTGGCGACCGACGATGTGCCGTTTGCCCAGGCGAACGGTGTGGACTGCGCAATCAACGACGCCGGATATGCGCTCGTAGTCTGGTGCGATGCCGAGCAGATGGCACTGCCCAACACGATTCTGTTCGGACGGTTCTTCAACCCGGATGGAACGCCCAAGAGCGGCACCTTTTACATCAGCGAACGCGCCACGCCGGACGACAACATCGGCGCGTGCGTGGACCCGCGAGTCACCTGGCGCAATGATGTGATTGCGATCGACTGGGTTGACAACAACAATCCGAACGTGAGCAGCAAGACCGTGGCCGTGCGGATTTTTGATGCGCCGACCGGCACGGGGATCGACAATTTCATGCTGTATTGAGATTGAATTACCGATTCACGGTGAATGATCGTAGGGGCGCACGGCCGTGCGCCCCTTTTATGTTGAAGGCTGTCAAGGGTGAATTAGTTCATTCTGGTTTCTTTCTCTTTTCGTTTCTTCTGAATATTCAGAAAATCAATCTCTAATATCACTATGGTTGTGAATTCTGT
>JAKPYU010000204.1 GCA_029568995.1 Candidatus Omnitrophota bacterium
AGGGGGACTGGGCGACGTCGGAAACAAGGGATTCCTGATAGACATGGAAGGCTCCACAAACGGGGATTTGGGTGTTTGTTTCAGTGAACACGGCACTACGGGATACAGGCCGAAATTGGTCGTCACCTATTCCATGCCGACGTTCGGGGCGGATGCGGGGCCGGGAAACGATTATCTCTGGCTTACGCCCAATTGGACAATGGACATCCGGCAGGACAACATGAAAGCCGACCGGCTGGCGTTGATTCGATATTTTTCTGGAAGCGATGATGACGACGGCTTTGTTGAAACCGCTTATGAGAATGGGATGAAGGTCATCTATCTAATCGGAGCTGGAGATAAATACTCTTCCGGTTCACAAACGACCTATCCCACGGCAGCGAGCTTTGCGACACACGTTTTCAATGAGCTGAACCCCATCAGCGATTACATCGACGGAACGATTTCGAACACCGTCATTGCCGTTGAACTTGGCAACGAAGAAGACGGTGAAATGAAATGGTCCACTGTAGGACAGGACTATAACGGAGGCCAGAGTTTTGCAGCATACTATGTTGAAGCGCGAGAAGAAATCAAACAACACTGGCCTCAATTGGAAATCATCAGCGGGGGGAGCCTTTCCTATCACAAAGATTTTCACGGCTATATTGCCAATCCAAACGACATTGGTGCAGGCGCACGGGCCTTCCTTTGTGGATTTATTGACAAAGCCACAGATGAGGCATTAACAGATTTACAGGGGGCTTATGATTATCTACCGGATACGCTTGCGATTCACGGGTATATCGTAAATCACTATTCGCCTGAAGATCATGTGACCACTGCCGTACCTGAGTGGGGTGGCCCATATAGCGAGTGGAAATATCGCATGGCGTGCCTGGTTGAATCATGTACCGCAAGAGGCTGGCTTCCGAATATTGCTGTTACTGAATATGGGTATAGTCCAACATCAGGCAACGACTGGGCCCCATTATCCGGTGCAAGCCAAACCTCACAGGCTGTCTACTATATGAGATCCTGTCTGCTCAATGCTACGGTCTGTGTGCCCGGCATTAACTGGAAATACAGTCTGTACTTCCATCATCCAATGGACTCAGCCGATGTCGGATTTCATGATTCCGTTCCGGATGTTTATCCGGGAGCCGACCGTGCGATTCGCTATGTCGCGCGTGAGATTGGCTGTGCAACGGGAAATTCGCCCGGATTATGTGCGGAATCCACAATCTGGAGCCCGCTGGAAACGAGAGAAGAGGGGGATTCTACCTACAGTGCATGGTGTGGCTGGAAGCGTAGCGATGGTTCCTTATTCGGTGCCATCTGGCAATATCAGCATTCATGGAACTATTTTCAAGCGACGCCAGAACTCCTGGACTATGTTGTAGATGGAGAGTATGATCAGTACTATGCAAATCGTTATCGATTCACGATTAGCAGCGGTACGGCTTCATATCAACCCGTAGGTACTCCAATTCAGGGAGTTTATGCGGACGGCAAAACCACTTGGAGTATTCCGCAAGTGGACGAGAACCCGACATTTCTGTTGTTCGACTATTGACCTTTTCATATCAAAACAGGAGGTAATCCAATGTCACGACTTGTTCATGAATCCTTGCTCTCTTTCGCGCATTTATCTATTTTCCTTTTAGGTTCGCTGACATACACAGCCATATATGCAGCCGCGCAATATCAGCCAACTTTGACAATTGAGGTTCCGGCATTGGGCAATTACGTTGGCGCTATTGCCTTTTCACCGGACGGAAATGCAATCCTTACCGGCGGAAATGAGTTAGCCCTCTGGGATGTGAGAACGGGCAATTGCCTGAGAAAATATCCCGATGATGGAGTGTCGCGATCTATCCTATTCTCGCCGGATGGTAGAACGGTTGCGGCGGCCTATCCGGTTCAGTATTCTGCCGATGTCTGCGTCAAATTGTGGGATGTGACAAGGGGCGAGGTGATTTTCAGACTGTGCTATAGCATGTCTGAAATCCCATATGGTAACAACTGGCTTGCGATGGCATTTTCGCCAGATGGAAATACACTGCTTACCGGAGATAACGAGGGGGTCCTTATCGCATGGGCCACGGAGACCGGAAAGGAGATTCGCAGATTGGAATTACCGACCATCTGTTTGTCCAAACTGGATTTTCTGCCCTCTGGTAGTCATGTAATAGTGAGCGATCAGAGCGGGGGCATCAGCCTTTACGATCTGGAGACTGCTGAAATTCGTTATACACTGCGGGGCATGTTTACCTCAGTATCGCGGGATAGGACCCGATCATTGTTCAACGGCGACGGAAGTATTCGTTTGCACGATGCCGCAACGGGAGATCTTATCCGGTCCATTCCTTCGGAGATTGTTCCTATCAAGCAGTCGGTTGCCCTTTCTCCGGATGGGAACCTGGCAATAGTAGATGCGGCGTCCGGTGCTGAAGAAAAATATCCGCTCAAAGTGCTGGATATGAATACGGGAGAGGTCCTGCGAACATATCCGATTGGTTCCGGTGGTCTGAGAGGATTCTCGCCGGATGGCAGGTATTTCCTGAAAGTTATAGATAACAGACTCTTGTTGTATGACATCTCCGACCTGCAAGCCGCGGTCAAGGAGCCGAGTGTGGAGAATCAGGAAAAGTGATCCCCGACAAGACCATACCGCGAGGGGCGGGGGAATCTCCTGCCCCTCGCGGTTGATAAGTCAATCAGATCAACCCCCACCTGACCTTGCCCTTCGACAAGCTCAGGACGACGCCGGATCTTGGGGGGAGGGATATCGCGGGAATCAAGGCGACACACTGCAGTGGGCGGAAACGCTGCCGGGCTTGCAGCCTGCAATCGCGATTACGCTTCCAGGTCGATCTGCGACTTGGGAGCGGGGGTGGGGTCGGTTTTCGGGAAGATGGTGACAATGGCGCGGCCACCGGCAATATGACGTTCGCCGGTTGTTGGGTCGATCTGGCTCAGGATGCGCACCGTCTGATATACCTTGTGCCCGTGCAGGATGGCCTCCTGGGTTTCATGGAGCAGGTGAGCGGTCTCGTGCGCGCGAACGGCAAACGGCGCTTGCTCCTCCGTCAGAGGAGCGCCCGTCTTAAATGAAATCCCACTGTCGCTAGAGGCATCGCGGTAAATGGAACTCTCTTGCTTTTTGAGAAGCGGTTCCTGTTCCGCTTGGGATTTCTCGTCTTGAGGGGCGGTCTCGGCAGTCGAGCCAGATTCTTTTCCCTCCTCTTTTGGGCCAGAAGAGACAGGAAACAGGGTTCCTTGCTCATCCCGGGCTACATCAAGAGCCTGGTCGGCGAGTCGTTGGGCTTCGGAGACTTCCCCTTGAGTTGTGGAAATCTCGGCCTGGTCGATCAAGGCACGGACGCGGGTAGCCTCAGCCCCTTTGATCTTGCCGGTGCTGATGAGCCGCTCGGCCTCTTTGAGATCGCGCCGCAAGTGGGGGTCCTGCGTTGCGGAAGACGACGTCGATGACGGCTTCCGGGTGCGCGTCTCGTCCGAAACAGGCCGAATCGGAACCGGCGATATGGCAAATCCGTCGCCCATGATGGCTCTTCCGGGGAGTCCGGCTCATTCGATCCTTTTCCAACAACGTTCTCCAAACTCCTTTTGGATGTCCGTCTTTCGTGGACTCCCTCTAGTCGCAATTATCGGCAGAAGCAGGGGCGGACTTAAGTGTTCCCACAGTCCATTTCTGCCCGCCCCCGGATGTGCTACGCTACGGTCAAATCGCACCAGGAGGAGAACATGTCACCGGACGCCAAGCCCGAAAAAACCGCCGATCCCGGAAGGATCTGGGTTCAAACCGGAATCCCCCAATTCAAGGACCTCGATCGCTGGCAGCAAGTCGGCCAGGACGAGGCCAGAATGGTCTCGGAAATGACGCTTCGGAACGAGCTTTCGGGCGGCACGCCGGTCGTTCGGGAGTTTGAGAGAGAGTGGCGCGAATGGATCGGGGGCAAGTATTCTCTGAGCGTGATGAACGGATCTTCCGCGCTGTACAGCGCCTATTTCGGGGTGGGGGTCGGTCCCGGCGATGAGGTCATCTGCCCCTCCTACACCTGGATCTGCACCATCGCACCCGCCACGCTCCTGGGCGCAAGGCCGGTGTTTGCCGAATCGGACCCGGAAACGCTCCTGGTGGACCCGGACGATGTGAGACGGCGCATTACCGACAAAACCCGCGCCATTGTGGTGGTTCACCTCTGGGGATTTGTGGCCGACATGGACGGCTTCCTGAAAATCAGCCGGGATACCGGCATTCCCATCATTGAGGATTGTTCTCATGTCCACGGCGGGAAATACAGGGAGCAGATGTGCGGAAATCTCGGCGCGGCCGGATGCTGGAGTTTCCAGGGAAGCAAACCGGTCAGTGGCGGCGAGGCCGGAATCCTCGTGACGAACGATCAGGAGGTATTCGAACGGGCCTGTCTGCTGGGACAGGTGAACCGCATTGCCGGAGTGGACCTGGTCACGGAACGGTATGCGAAGTACCAGCCGCTCGGTATCGGCATGAAATTCCGCTCCCATCCGCTCGGAATCGGCCTTGCCAAGGTCCAATTGGCGAAACTGGATGCGTTGAACGCCCGGCGCAGGAAATATGTCGAGACCATTGAGACGGGTCTGGAAGGCATTCCCGGCCTCCACCCCGTCAAACAGAATCCGGGTGCGGAACGGGCGGGATTCTATGCCCTCCCGATTCATCACGTGCCCGAAGAGACCCCCGGCCTCTCCACAAAACAGCTGATCGAGAGAATCCGAGCGGAGGGAGTCCCCGCTACCGCCGATCCGTATGGGCTTCTGCATCTTCTTCCCATTTACGCCGAGGGATTCGACCTGTTCACGCGGAACCGGGGACCGCTTTGCGGAGATTATCCCGGATACCGACCGGGCGATTTCCCCAAAACCGAGAAAATGCGGGACCGCCTGGTTTTCCTCCCGATGTGCAGCGATCCCGTACCCGGCGCGGAGGATTTTGTGCTGGAGCGATTGCGCCGAAG
>JAKPYU010000208.1 GCA_029568995.1 Candidatus Omnitrophota bacterium
CCTCAGGCCATGGTTGTCATGATAACGGGGCAACGCGAATTCAATTCCGTGGTGGAGGCGATGCGGCTGGGGGCCTTCGATTATGTCAGCAAACCGTTCCAGATTCCCATTCTTGAAAACAGCGTTCAGCGCGCACTCGATCGACATAAAATGATCCTCGAACGCGACAGGCTGGTCCAGGAATTACAGGCAGCCAAAAGCCTGTTGGAAGGTGAGGTGGTCCGACGGTCCGGCATGGCAGCTGTCGGGACTCTGGCCGCCGGAGTCGCCCATGAATTCAACAACCTGATCGGTGCAATGCTGGGCTATGCGGAACTCGCCATTCGATCCGGGGAATCCCGCCTTCAGGAACAGGCCATGCAGGTCGTTCTGAAATCCTGCGCCCGGGCCAAGCACATCATCGGCAACCTGCTGGTCTATGCCAGGCGTCAACAGGCGGAACCCCAAACCTGTCGGCTGTCCGAACTTATGGAGAATACACTGGCCCTGCTGGAACGGGATTTTCACAAGAAGGAGATCGAGGTCCATCGGGAGGTCCTGGGAGATGACAGCGCCTTCTGCGATCCGGGACAGATCGCGCAGGTTCTCTTTAGTGTCATCGACAATGCCCGCGAAGCCATGCACAGCGGCGGAAAACTCACCGTGACCATCGACTCCACCGGTCCCGATCACCGGATTGTCATTGCCGATCAGGGCGTCGGGATTCCCCCGGAGCTGCTCGCACGAATTTTTGAACCGTTCGGGCATCGGGACACCCTGTTTGCGGGTCATCGAATCGGTCTTGGATTGTGTGTGGCCTCCATGATTCTCGAAGAACACAAGGGACGCATTGAAATTGAAAGTCAATTGAATCAGGGAACCACGGTCCGGATTACCTTGCCCAAGAAAACCCCCTCTCAAGTGCTTCTCGAAAAAACTGGCCGGTAATGCCCTGTCGATGAGATTTCTCCCTTCGGTCGAAATGACAGGAAAGACTGTCCTGTAATGACAAGCGTATATTGTCATTCCGAGCCCAACTCCGGCGGAGCCGGTGATTGGATGAGGGGGCTGTGCCCCGTCTCGTCATCGCGAGCGGCACTCCGGCGGAGCCGGTGATTGGGGTAAAAAAAGTGGGAGAGAGGTTCCTCCCCCGAAGATCGGGGGAGGTAAGGTGGGGGTTGACCGGATAGCAGGAGGAGTCACCTTCCCCCGTCCGTGCCCGTCCGTCTCTGTCCGTGCCCCATCCGCCGTCATCGCGAGGAGCCGCCCGGAGTCTGCGTAGGGCCGCGACGTGGCGATCTCAGGCTTACGTTCGATCCAACGGCGGGATTGCCACGCTTCGATCGCAATGACGATATTGTCAAGGCTATTCGGTTACACAACGCCCGCTTCACGAAAAGGAAGGTCGATCCCCATCGGAATCGCCAACCAATTCGGTCCCGACCGACTGGGGCTCGGTTCTTATCTTCGGGCTTGCTGACGGAAGATGCAGCCCGGAATCATCCGTCACCATCTTGTGAATGATAACCCGCACCTCTTTGATGTTCTGGACGCCCAGTGTGCGCGTGATCTCATTCCGCAATAACCCCTGGAACTCCTTGCCGAAGGACGGGATGTCCCGGTCAAGAATCAGCGAAAGACGGCAATAGACAGCGAGCAATCCGCTGCACACTTCCGCGTTCACCTGCAATTCCTGCACCCCGCTGACCTCACACCCTTTCCGACGTAGGAATTCCTCCACGGCGTCCAGGGCCACCGAGATCTGCCCGCCTTCTCCCTCAATGGTCAATTGACGGCTGAATCCGGGCGTGAACTCAAACGCCGCCGCCAGTACCGAAAAGGCAACGTTCACGAGGATTAGCACCAGGATCAACACAATCACCCACGAAAAACTCGAATTCAATAGCCAATCCGTCGTCCATCTGGCCGCATTCAACAAAAGCGGTTCTTCGGCGAAATATACGTACGCCAATCCGACTGCCGCACCCAATAGCAGCAAAAACGCAACGATAAGGGATAACCTGCGATAGAATGTCACCGGGCACCTCCTTTCCCCCGTTGGGGGGCGATGAAGTCAATTCCGAAAGACACAATCACTCCCGATTCCCGTCGATGGGTACACCTTACCCTTCGTCGAGATCGATGTTGTTGGATTGGGTCGGTGTCGAGACCAGGTCGTCCAGGATCTCCGGCTCGCAATACACACGATCCACCGTAATCGCCACGTCCTCCACGTCCAGGCCCGTGCCAAGCGTGATGGACCGCGCGATTCGACCCTGCAACTCTCGTGCCTTCAAACGGATACGGGTCCCGAACAGCACTTGAAGGTTCAGACCGATGTTCGCACGACCGCTGTCCGTAAACGACACTCGAATGCTGTTTTCGAGGCTCCGCTTGCTGAAATACTCTCCCAGCCCTTCGCCGCGTGTTGCACAGAGCCGAAAGCACGAGGAGCCTTCCAGCTCTTTCACCACAAATCCTTTGAGAATATTCGGGGCGATACTGACCCGCCCGTTTTCCGTCGTGTAATATCCGTTCATCATCATTCTCCGTAGATTCCAGTGTCTTTCCATCCGGGCCACAGGAGCGGACGTCCGGGAGGCCAAAGATCCTGAGACCGTCTTAAGAAGTCCAAAATTGCCCTCCACAAGACTGGGGAGGGGTAGGGTTGATAAGCCCGATCAATTCCACGCACCCTGCCTTTCCCCCAAACCATCATACCACCGCCTTGCCAATCTCCACCAGCGGCGAGGCGGTTCCTCTCAGTGACGACCCGTATCGGGATACGACGCTTCCAGCAACTGCTCCACCGTGGCCGTATTGAACTTCCCGGATCGGAATTGGCGACTGTTCAGAATAACCTCCTGGAACGGAATCGTGCTGGATACGCCTTCGATCACCATTTCATGCAGCGCCCGTCGCATCCGTGCCGTCGCCTCCTCACGCGTACTACCCCATGCGATCACCTTCGCCAGCATGGAATCGTAGTTCATCGGGATAACATACTCTTCGTAAATATGGGTATCGATCCGTATCCCCGGACCGCCCGGAAGGTGCAGCGCCGTGATCTTCCCGCAACTCGGCATGAAATTCCGCGACGGGTCCTCCGCGTTGATCCGGCATTCGATTGCATGACCCCGGATCACAATCTCTTCCTGCTCGAAACGCAGCCGTTCACCGGCGGCAATCGCGATCTGCTCTTTCACCAGGTCGATGCTCGTGATCGTCTCCGTTACCGGATGTTCCACCTGAATCCGCGTGTTGATCTCAATGAAATAGTATTTCCCCTTCTCATCCAGCAGAAACTCGATGGTTCCCGCATTCCGGTATTCGAATGCTTTGGCCGCCTGGATCGCCGATTCCCCCATCTTCTTCCGCAGCTCCGGGCTGACCGCTGTCGATGGCGCTTCCTCCAGCATCTTCTGGTGCCGACGCTGGAACGAGCATTCCCGTTCCCCCAGGTGAATCACGTTTCCGTGATGGTCCGCCAGGATCTGAAATTCAACATGCCGGGGACGTTCGATATATTTCTCCAAATACAAATGAGGATTTCCGAACGCCCGTTCCGCTTCCGATTGCGCCGTTCCGAAGGATTTCCTGAGACTGATATCCGTATGCGCCACGCGCATCCCTCGACCGCCTCCCCCTGCCAGTGCTTTCAGAATCACCGGATACCCGATCTGGTGCGCCAGGTCCACCGCCTCATCCGGGTTGGCAACGATTCCATCGGATCCCGGAATAATCGGCACTCCATGTTCCTTCATGATCTCCCGCGCCTTCGACTTGTCTCCGCTTCGCGCGATCACATCCGCCGGCGGCCCGATAAACGTGATATTGCAGGAATTGCATATCTCTGCAAAATGCGGGATCTCCGACAAAAAACCATATCCCGGATGAATCGCGTCCGCATCCGTAATCTCCGCCGCACTGATAATCCGGGGTACGTTCAGATAACTCTCTCCCGGAGCCGCCGCACCAATGCACACCGCTTCGTCGGCAAACCGTACGTGAAGGCTGTCCCCATCCGCGTCCGAATACACCGCGACCGTGTGAATGCCTAGCTCTCGGCAGGCACGGATGATGCGTAAGGCGATTTCGCCCCGATTGGCAATCAGTATCTTTGTAAACATGGATGATCCCGGACGGCACACCCATACCGGGGGCCGGATTCGTCAACTCTTTCGAATATGGAATAACGGCTGGTTGTACTCCACCGGTTGCCCGTTTTCCACCAGAATGGCCACCACTTTTCCGCGAAATCCTGCTTTCAACTCATTCATCACTTTCATCGCTTCCAGGATGCACACCACCGTGTCTTCCCGCACCTCGCTTCCCATCTCCACAAACGGTTCCGCATCCGGGGAAGATGCACGATAAAATGTCCCCACCATGCGCGAGGTAATCACATTCACATCCTCAAGCGGATTGGTTTCCGGCTCCGTGCCTGGCTTTGTCTCAGACGGGGCGGGCAGAGATGGGGCTGGTGCGATGGCTTGCAGAGGAGCCGTGGATACCGCCACAGGGGCTGCATACTTCTTCACCACCACACGCAGATCCTCTTCCTCCAATTCCAATTCCGATATTTCCGCCTTCTCCACAAGTGCAATTATCTGGCGTATCAGATCGAGATCCATCAATTCGTGCTTTCTCAAAGGGGGCGATAAAGTCCAAATTCATGTTACAGTCGCTCATTCTGCGCCTCAAATCCCCAATCGTCAAGAAAACAAGCCTTTTATTTGCGAAACACCGCCAGGTCTTGTCTTTCCCCCACGGGCATGGTTTACAGCGTGGTCCTGGCCCCCTATAGTCGTAAAAACAATGACCGAATGGTCGAAATGAGGTGGACGATGGCTGTGAAAGGCCAATTAAGTCTTGCCATACACGTCAAAGCCGATGTCGCTTGCGCCGCGCCCGACTGCACCGCTCAACATTCCCAGCAGATTTTCTTCGATCCCGCAACCCCGCTCGACCAGCTCGGAATGGCCTTTCAGGGGCGAAGCCTGGAGGCCGTGCAGGCTCTCGGATGGCAATGCGTTGATGATCTCTGGTATTGTCCCAATTGCGCTAAAACACGCCGCTGATAATATCCCGCATGCAGAGGCATTGTTGACAGCAGGCCGTGAAACGGTACTATAATCCTCTGTTTTTTATCCGGGCCACTAGCTCAACTAGGCAGAGCATCCGACTCTTAATCGGCAGGTTACAGGTTCGATTCCTGTGTGGCCCATTCTCCTAAATCCATACAATTCAATATCTTAGCATCTACTCTTACCTCGAACTACGGCCGCACTATATAGAGCCGGGGGTCCGTGGCAGAATGCTCGTGCGGAGAGTTTCCACGACAAGTTTCGCGATGAGTGCTTGAATATGGAAGTATTTACCAGTTTGGCAGAGGCGAAAGTGATCGTGGAACGCTGGCGGAGGGATTACAACACGGAGCGCCCGCACAGCAGCTTGGGCTATCAAACGCCAAACGAATACAAGACGGCCTGGCGGGACCGATTGGGGGCCACCGTGACCGACCGGCTTGAGTTCATCGCTTATGGGGCCACCAGGCAAGCCGGAACAGAACACATGGGACGGAAGGGAGGAGTCCGGAGGAGATGCTGTACCGTGAGATTCTGCGCAAGAGTCGGTGAGTCTCACGCAATCAGGCAAAAAAAAACGAACCCGGAGTAAGCTACTCCTGCTCGTATAGATCCATTCTACACCCAACCGAGGCTTGCGTTGATGTATTGCATGCCTATCAGATCAGTCGATTCCCATAATCAACCTCATATAGGGTCGATTTCGCCGAAGTTCAGGAATCCTTCAGATGCTTTCCGGACGCGTGGCGTGACCGTTTTGTGGCTATCACAAGGCGGAGATTATATCGACAGTCAATCGAACTCGGCACCGTAAAGCACGGGGCCGCACAAAATCGAACGGGATCAGGTGTATTCCTCCCAAATGACCCGATAAACCGAGCAGGCGAGATTTCGAAAAGAAAGAGAGGTTTCCGATGAAAGGATTATTTTCCGTAACACTCGGCTTTCTTGCAGCTGCGATCCTGAGTTCCCCTGCGCATGGAAGTGATGGGTTCAAGTATCTGCAGGAGAAGAGCTACAGCGTAGACCATGCCATAGAAACCGGAGTTGCCGGGACCCGGGCATTTTCGAATGAACCGCCATGCACGTCGTGTCAGCCGGAGGAGACACAAAACTCCGTGCTCCAGGCGATCCTCGGCCCTCTGTCGCCAATTCGGACGGATATTC
>JAKPYU010000222.1 GCA_029568995.1 Candidatus Omnitrophota bacterium
CGCTCGGCCCACTGATCAGCAGGGAATAACAGCGAACAGGTATCTCCCCCAAGTTTGGGCGTTGTCCTGAGCCTGTCGAAGGGGGAGATACAGAGGGGGTTGTTCCCACATGCTTTTGATTATCGAACAACCACTGAAATCGCCCGCCTTCGAGATGAACAAAATGCTCGTCGGTAATTTCACGATCAAGCCAGAGGTTCAGTGCGAGGATTGGAGACGGCTCGAATCTCGAGACATTCTCAATCGCCGAAGAATTGCGCAAGCCACTTCGCTTCAGCAAAGCCAGCAGATCCCAGGGGGCCATTGTCGAAACCACCATATCGGTCTCGATTTGCTGTCCCGTTGAGAGAACCACACCGGTCACTTGTTCGGCGTTCAAGAGCAGGCGCTCTACGTTCATTCGGGTGAGAAGCATGCCCCCGCGCGATTCGATGAATTGACGGGCATCCGTATCGCACATATTGCCGGTTCCTCCCGCTACCCATCCGAGCGAGGAGTCCTTCCGCGACCGGCAGAATGCCTCCACCAGCACATTCGCCATCAATTTGGCGGACCCTTTTTCGAGAGGCAAGTTGAGCGCGGCCTCGCATAGTGGCTCCCACAGGGTCCGGCAGATTTCCGGCGTCTGTCCGCATCGTCGCAACCACGCCCAGGCAGTCTCACTATCGAGAGGATCTGCCCCAAACCATTTCCGGCGCAGCAGCTCCGGTCCAATCCGAAAACCCGAAAGTCGATCCCAGACGGATAATCGAGAGAATCGCAACAGCGCAGCGGCCACGTGCAGCGGGGCAGGGAACTGCGGGCAGGCGAAGTGCGATGTCCGATCCGACGAGAGGCGGAACGGCATTTTGAGACTGGCCTGAAATTGCAGTCTTCCGGTTGCGCCGATCTTCTCGGCAAATCGATAGAAGGAGGAATAGCATCGCATCAGCAGATGCGGTCCCAGCTCCAAAAGGTCGCCGGTATGCAGGTCCCGCAGGACAACGGCTCGTCCGCCCAAGTGCGCCGCGCGCTCCACAAGGGTCACGTTTGAGCCGCACTCTCCAAGCAGCGCGGCCAGGTAACAGCCGGAGACTCCCCCGCCGATGATCAGTATGCGTTTCGCCATAATGCCGATGGGAAATACCGGGAGGCAATCCAGGCTTGAAACGCAATGGAAAGCTTCTCCCACGTTGGTATGGTGATCCGTTCGCCGAACACGGAGAAATCCTGCTCCGCAATCCGCGCGAGAATCCGACGGTAAATCGCTCCCATAATCTGCGCGGGGAACATCTGCGGGTCCGCCATCTCTTTCGCGCATTCCGAAGCACGACGATAGAAATCAAGCGCCCGGTGATACTGCTTTTCGAGCAGCAGCCGCATCTGCGGACTCGAACGCTTCTGCAAAATCTCCTCTTCTGTTACGCCAAACTGTTTCAAATCTTCCAGGGGCAGATAAATCCGATTCTGCTCCGCATCTTTGCCGACATCTCTCAAGATATTGGTCAGTTGAAGCGCAATCCCCAGATCCCTCGCAAAGTCCTTCGCACGCGCATCCCGGTACCCGAAAATCTCAATGGAGATCAGTCCCACCACGGATGCCACGCGGTGACAGTACGGAAGAAGGTCGTCGAAAGTGGGATACCGGGCATATCGAACATCCATTTCCACACCCGCGATGAGTTCCTCAAAATACTCTCGCGGGATGGGGAACTGTTTCAGCGTGCTTTGAAGGTCCCTGGTAACGGGATG
The DNA here is from genome assembly GCA_029568995.1 of Candidatus Omnitrophota bacterium. Taxonomy (GTDB): domain Bacteria; phylum Hinthialibacterota; class Hinthialibacteria; order Hinthialibacterales; family JAKPRU01; genus JAKPRU01. The sequence goes on from JAKPYU010000222.1 coordinate 1,732, forward strand.
GCTGGGATTGCCGTCAAATAGATTGCCGATCTCGCTACGCCAACCGGCGATCTTTCGCTCTGCATCCGCCTCATCGTCTGCCTCATCGACGGCATCATCCACAAATCGGCAAAAAGCATAGACAGAATAAATGGCCTCTCGTTTCAGCCTTGGAAGGAACCGAAGAGCGTAATAGAAATTACTCTTGCTTTTCCGGGTGTGAGTCGCGCTGTATGTGTTATTGGCCATGATTCCTGAGACTGCGGTCGATGGTTCTCCGAAATGCCACCATCCCCATGAAAATTGAAGGAATATCGCTCCATCGCAGAGTCGGGCGACAGTGAAACGGTTCCGCTCGGTTCTCCACCTTTTCCAGAATCCGCATCCCGCCCAACCAGACTGCCCGCAATTCCCAGCTCAGACGCCCCCGAACCAGAGTCGGCAGCCGCGCCCCTTCCAGGAATATCTTCCGCGTTCGATCCACCAACTCCCGGTGCAGGGATCGAAAATTCGCGTTGTCGATTCTCCGCACAAACTTCTCCTCAGTATACCCGTGTTTCTTAATTAAATCCTTCGGAGCATAAATGCGCCCTTTGTCCATGTCCACGGAGATATCCTGCCAGAAATTCGCCAGCTGAAGCGCTGTGCAGATGCAGTCGGACAGAGCAAAAAGCGATTCCTCACGATACCCGAACAGGCACAGGATCAGCCGGCCAACCGGATTGGCAGAATATCGGCAATAATCATCCAGCAGACTTTCCCATGTGTCATATCGGTGGACCGTCACATCCCGCCGGAACGCCGCGATCAGGTCACGAAACAGCTGCACCGGAAGATCATATTCCCGGATGGTTTGACCCAACGCCAGAAAAACAGGATTTGAATCCGAAAGAGCCTTCCCCATACTTGGGGAGGGTTTGGGTGGGGATTCTCTTTCCTCACCCCTCTGGCCCCCTCTCCAAGGATGGCGAGGGGGGAGCTCTCCGACACATCTCTCCAGCTGCTCCTGCCAGGCATCCAATTGCTTCAGCCGCTGTTCCGGGTCGATGTCCCCCTCATCCGCGAAATCATCGGCCCCGCGTGCAAATGCATAGATACTCGCCACCGCTGGACGCATATTTCGGGGCAGCAGAAACGATGCCACCGGGAAATTCTCGTAATGGCCCCGCACAATGCCTAGGCAATGACGATATGCAGCCTCAATTTCACGATCCATCATTCTGAACCAGATGCTACCACACCCGACTCAGAAGAATCAAAAGACAATGCTCAAAAAGAAATCCCGGGGACGCACCCTGCGCCCCCGGGATCTCAACCAGAACGCCAACCAACCGGAGTTATGCGACTTCGACTTTGATCTGTTTCGGTTTTGCTGCCTCGGTTTTCGGAGCGGTGATCAGAAGCACCCCGTTCTTGTACTCGGCGGTTACCTTGTCATGATCCACCGTGCCCGGAAGTACCACGGAGCGGGCAAAGGTACCGTAGCTGCGCTCGATTCGATGCCAGTTTCGGCCTTTGTCTTCCTTCTCCTGTTTCCGCTCACCTTTCAGGGTCAGGACATTGTCCGTAATGGAGATATCCACCCCGTCTCTGTCCATGCCCGGAAGGTCTGCCTTGATCACGATCTTGTCGGCCTCTTCGGATACATCAATCGCCGGGGCATAGGCACTTCCGAAGAACGGATGCTCGCCCTCGCCGAACAACGGAGTGTCAAAGAAACGATCCATCTCGCTCCGAAGAGCATTCAGCGTACGAAACGGTGAAAGGAATCCTCGTCCTTGGTAGGGTATCAGGTTCATGGTCTTTACCTCCTTTAACTCTTCGGTTTTTCCGTTCTGGCCAATCAAAAAGCATCCGCCATGCCAGATGCCTAAGTTATTTATTATCAGATAGATATAAACAATAGGTCCTGTTAAATCTGCGCCATATTGGCACGGATTATCCGTGCCATTCCTGCAAAGATGTCATCCGGGTGGCACAACCGCAGAAGCGGATCTGTGACCCGCCCAAGACTTTGACGGAGCAGGTCCCGGCATTACCATACCTTCCAGGTCTATCGGAATTCATCTAACTCTCAACGCGGAGGTTCTATTCGTGCGTTCTTTTCCACACCCCCGGCGAGACGGATTCACCCTGATCGAGCTGCTGATTGTGGTTGCTATCATCGGTATCCTGGCGGCCATCGCGGTTCCGAATTTTACGAATGCCCGCGTGAAGGCCCTTGTTTCGCGATCCCGTGCCGATATTAAAGCCATTGGCGATGCGATCAAAATGTATCATCTGGATCACGGTAGTGTCTGGAAATGGGAAGATGGGAATCCTTACAAGGAACTCATGCGCCTGACCACGCCGGTGGCTTACATGGCCAATGTCCCCGATGATGTCTTTTTTCCCGAAGTCAACGATTCACCTTCCAGGCATTACGACTATCATTCCTACGGACCGATTGTACCGAATAAGGATTGGGCGCTTTGGGGATGTGGGCCGGACCGGGGAAGGAACACGAACTGTTTCT
>JAKPYU010000234.1 GCA_029568995.1 Candidatus Omnitrophota bacterium
TCCCGTATTTGCATCCAGCGCAAAAAGCAGGCAGGATTCGGTATACATCCCGCTCATGTCGCTCTTGCCGAACCGATAGCCGACCGTGTGATCCGTGTTGCTGAGCGATCCGAAGAGCGTATCTCCGCTACAGGAGATATATCCCCAGGTTCCCGGATCGCCATCGGGATGTTCGGGAGCGGTCAACTCTCGCAGAAGTTTGCCGGTTGCCGGGTCCAGGCAGAGACATTTGTTTTCGAGGCGGACATAGATGCAGTCTTTGGTCATGCAGAAATTGCTTCCGGTGCCGGATGTTCCCATGAGATGTTCCTGGTGGTAGGGCGTTTGTATGCCGGGGAGAGGGTAATCCCACAGGGGCCGACCGTTGTAAGCGTCGATTGCCCGAAGCGAATTGACTCCCATGCTGAATATGCGCCCCTCATAGTAAAGCGGCGCATGGCCGCGCCCGTGACGGTTGGGAGTGAGATGGTCGGTATCCCGAAACCAGAGCATTCCGAGGGGGCCTTCCGCAAGGGCATCGGTGGAGCAGCCGGTATTCTGCGCATCGGCATATTGGTGGGTCCAGTTCGCCGCGCCCTGCAGCGGCCCACGCTGCCGGATATCCAGGTCGTCCGACTTCCCGATGCAGGCCACTCCGCCATAAGGATGCAGCATCCGAAAACTCGTTTCGTAAGGGAATTTCATTTTTCCGGAAGCCGAGCGGCCCGATACGATCAGATCGGCGAAATAATCCGGGAAATTCGTGTGATCCAGGGGGGCAAGATGCACAGTTGCCCGGATGCCGTAGAGTCCTGCATCTTCCAGACGTTTTCGCGCCCGCTCGACATTTTTCGGGTCCGAATCCACCGCACAGATATACAGATTGGAGCGCTTCAGCAGTTCATGAGTCAGCGATCCATCCCCGCATCCCAAATCCAGGCAATATCCTTCCGTGACAGCCGCCTTTTTCAGAATTGCCTCCGCAGCCTGAATGTAAATCTCTTTGGATTTCTGTTCTGTTCTTATGGGAGATACGATTTCCGGTGTCCGCTCTTTCACCGCGAAACAGTGAATTTCTCCCCGGTCCGTGCTCACATAAAGCCTTCCATCCGCAACCGCCAGGCCGTACGGTCTCCCTTGAATCTGAGCCGACCATACGGTTGCCCCGTCCTGGGCGTTCAGTATCGTGACTTTTCCCGGAGCGCCGCAGATCACTTTGTCTCCTGCGGCGATCAGGGATACGGATGCGCAACCCGAGTCAATCCCCCATCGTTCCTGCAACATCTTTGCAGGGATTTTGTTTCCCCGCTTATCCGTCTTCTCGCCGAGAACCAGGGTGGACGCATTGATTTTCTTGTTGTTGGCCTGAACGATCCCGCTCGGTGTGACCGCCATCTGAGGGCCGATCAGATCCAGCGCCTTTTCTCCATCCGCAAGTTGATACCCAAATCCGCGATTCAGAAAGAACTCATCATAGACGGCGATCTCCGACCCACCCTGCTGTCCGTATTTCTGAAGATGGAAATACAGCATCTCGCCGTTCGGCCGATTGAACATGGCGGGAATCGCCCGTCCGGTGGAGACGATGAGTTTCTCTCCTGCCACCACAAGATAGCCTTGGGAGGAAATCCCGCTTTTGGAGCGCGCTGTAGGATGCGGCTGGTTCATCTCAATGCCGCCGGATGAATCATTGCACCAGAGGACATCCCCGGTTTTGGCATCCAGGGCATACAGGAAAATCCCCTGGGTGGGCCAGATCCCCGCGCTGTAATAGACAATTCCATCCGCGATCACAGTTCCGCCTCGCGCGGGCCAGAGGGAAATCATGCGGTCATTACCGAGCACTTTGCGCTCACTGGGTGCGCCCTGATGTTTCCAGATCACATCTCCGTTTCGTGCGTTGAGGCAATACAGGCAGCCGTCATCGCTGACCGCATACACCCGTCCCTCCCAGACTGTCGGGGCGAACCGGATGGGGCCGTCGGTGAAAATCGACCACCGCTCCCGGCCGGTCTTGGCATCGAGAGCGTACACTTTCCCATCCGCCGAACTTCCAAAGAACAGCGTTCCTCCGGAGATGACGGGTTGATACGCATGGTCGAATTCCATGCGGGAGTCCGGTGCGAACCAGGCCGGGCAGGGGGCATGGTTCGCTTGATAAGTCCACTGCAAATGCAGATCGGCGGGCACGTTTTCGGCGGTGTATCCGGTGCGGGATGCATCGGCGCGGTAGGTGGGCCAGTCCGCTGCGGCCATGTTGGATATGGCGATTGCATACAGGAGAGAAAATACGGCCATTTGGTGCATCATTCTTCCTCCGAGTTGGTCCCCTCGTATCGTGATTATTGTCTCGACTTCCTGTATGGACAAGGGATTGGAGAATGTCCCAAGAAGACAATGTGGTGGGCTAGCCCGCAGAGAGGCTCAAGCCCACTCTGAGATTCCTCACATTCGTTCGGAATGACAGCTCTCCTGCGCGGCATTATGATATTCTCCTCAGAAGTCCACCTGCGGAGCAGATCATCGTGACCAAACGAGAGATTGTCTATCGTGCCATCGACCGTACCGGTCCGTCGCGCATTCCGATCCATTACTGCAACCGGGATTTCGAGTTCTCGGATACTGTGTCAGTGACTTACTCTTCCGCAAAGGATTTCGTGCCCTCGGAGCCGGGAGCAAGCGAATGGGGCTTTGTGTGGGAAGTCCTGGACAAGACGATGGGGCAGCCACGGTCCAATCCGCTGCGGGATTGGGACTGCGTGGCGACATACATTCCGCCCGACCCGCATGCGGCGGGACGATTGGACGACCTGGCACATCTCACGAGCGGGACCGAAGATCGGTTTATCCGGTTCAGCCTGGGAATTACCGGATTCAACCAGGCCACATTTCTGCGCGGATTTGAGGATTTCCTTGCGGACCTGCACACCGACCGTAGATTTGTCGAACGAACATTGGATCTTGTGTTTGATTTCGAAAATGCCCTGATTGAGAAGGTGTTAAAATATCCAATTGACGCTGTGACCTTCGGCGATGATTGGGGCACTCAGAACGACTTGATCATTGCGCCGTCGTTGTGGCGTGAGGTGTTTCGTGCCCGATATGCCCAGCAATTCGCACGAATTCACTCCCACGGCAAGCGGGTCTGGTTTCATACGTGCGGACAGGTTTCGTCTATCATTGGAGACTTGATCGAGATCGGCGCGGATGTCATCGAACTGCTTCAGCCGGACCTGCTGGGTGTGGACCGTCTGGCGCGGGAGTTCGGCGGGCAGGTGTGTTTCTGCTGTTCGGTGGATCACCAGCGGGTTGCGATCTCCGGCACAAAGCAGGAGATTTTCGATTATGCGAAACGGTTGTGCGATACGCTGGGAGCATTCAATGGCGGATTCATTGCATACATTGAGGATTATTCATGCCTGGGAATGAGCGAACGGAATTACCAATGGATACGGGAAGCGTTCCATGCGGTCGTTTCGGAAAGGTAGAGAATTGATTGAGATTCCTCACATTCGTTCGGAATGACAGTGGAGGAGGTTCGGAATGACATGAAAGCCCCTGTCATTTCGACCGAAGGGAGAAATCTCATCAGATCGGTGGGCTAGCCCGCAGAGAGGCTCGAGCCCGCCCTACGCTTCTTGCGGTAGCCCATCAGGCTATTTCCCCCGCAATTGGATGTGAAAGACGTTCTTCCCTTCCTGCAAGTCATACCGCAGGAAAAGCAGCTCATGGGGCAGCATCTTGCCCTCGATCAGGCCAGGACAATCGCCGAGCTGATAAAGGGAATAGTCTCCCCACAGCGCAAGACCGAACGGCATCGCTTTTGGGCTGGTGACCTCGATTTCAATCTCACGGTCCCAATGATAGCGCACATTCCGCACCAGCTTTGTTCTTGGAATGAACGGTTCCGCGAAATACTCTTCGCGCTTCCAGGGCCGATGGTAATTGCGGATACAAACCGGCTCCACTTTGTTTTCGATAAACATCATTTGTGTATCGCAGTCATAGAACAGGAAGGTTTTCGGCCAGGGGCCGGTCGGCATGCTCCAGGTGTAATCGGGATTGGGCGGCGGAGTCGGGATGTCCGTCCAGAGCATGTAGGACGAGGGAGTTTTGTCATATCGCTCACGGTAGAGCCGCGCCGCCTCTTGCAGGGTCAGCATTTTGAGGTTGGGGAAGTTCTTGAGATGCCGCACAAAGCGGTCCAGCATGATTACAGATTCCCTGATGTCTTCCACGGTGTAACATTGACAGAGATCCGACCGCTCCGATTCATGGGCCTCCTGATGCTGCAAGAGGAAAACATGATCGTTATATCGGGTGTTTTGAATGTAGTTGTCGGCGACCCCTTTCCAGTATTCAATGTCTTCCCAGGAGCAGATGCTGCCACGCGCCACATCGTTCGGGTCCGTGGAATAAATGCACGGATTTCCGGAGTGAAAGCTTTTCAAGAGATCGCGCGCGGTCCATTCCATCCCGACCACGCCGCGACACGGTTTACCCTGGTGACGGGCGGGGCGCAGACGTTCATCGCGATCCATAAAGTAGAATCCCCATGGGCAGCCCCGGTCCGTGATGTTGTCGATCTCGATCTGTTCCCAGCAGAATCCCCATAGGCCCTGGAATCCGAGATCCTCCAGCACGGCCACGATTTGGGGGTCCTGATGTCCCCAGGCGGCGATGGTCAGGTCGGCCCAGGGAAGTGCCTTCTGAATCGAATCCCGCGTTGCGGCCATCTGTTCTTTCTTTTCGTCTAAACTGCCGGTAAGAGCGGGTGTGGCAATCGCAATGTCATCGCCGAAATCGCCATGCCACTGAGTCAGCTCCGTCTGGGCGATCCGTGCCGACTGCGGGCTGACAATCCAGGTGATTTTCACACCCAGCGGGTGCAGCGTATCGGACAGCAGGCGCATCCCATCCAGGCTGGTGACCCCGTCCCGATGACGGTCGGCGAGACTTGCGAACAGATAGACCAACTCACTCATGACTTTTCATCCTTGTGAAATGATGGAAGATTCCCGGCGCATGACGGCGAACAAGAACGTAGCATAGCAGGGGACGATGAAAACAGAACGCCGTGCCTGGGGCTTATGGTATTCGGTCAACCCCCACCTGACCTTCCCCAAATATCGCTTCGTGTTGTCCGGTCAACCCCCACCTGACCTCCCCCAAATTTCGTTTTGTGTTGTCCGGTCAACCCCCACCTAACCTCCCCCGATCTTCGGGGGAGGAATTTCTCCGCCTTGTCAAATCGCCGGCCCGGCGGTGTTGTCTTCCATGGAACAATGAGATCCGTCCCGTATGATAAAAGATTCAATCAATTGAAACTCAAGATTCCGGAGTTGACACAATGACGCGATATTTATTGACTGTAGCCGCTGTTTTTTGTGGATTCTGTACTGCCGCCGAACAGGCGATTCCGAAAGACGAACAAGCCGTACAGGAAGTCCTCGCCGGTAAACGGACCACAGCGAGTGCTGCCTGGTGGGGATTCAACAAGGAGGATTCCACGGAAATCCTTCAGGCGGCCATCGACTCCGGCGTTCCCAATCTGGTTATTCCTTATATGGGTGACCCGTGGATTGTGCGTCCGGTCAAACTTCGGAGCGATCTGGAGATTGTCTTCGAGCCGGGAGTCCTGGTTCTCGCGAAGAAAGGCGAGTTCAAAGGCGGCGGGGATTCCCTGTTCAGCGCCAACGATGAGACCGACATCACAATCCGAGGACACGGCGCGACCTTACGGATGCACAAGAAGGACTACCAGAGCGAGGCCTACCAGAAAGCCGAATGGCGAATGGGGCTTCGATTCATGGGATGTAAGCGGGTGCTGGTGGAAGAATTGCTTGTGGAGAGCAGCGGCGGCGATGGGATTTATGTCGGCTCCAGCGGACAGAATCGCTGGTCCGAAGATGTCGTGATTCGAAACTGTGTCTGCCTTGACAATCATCGGCAGGGAATCAGCGTGACCAGCGCCCAGAATCTGCTGATTGAGAACTGCATCCTGTCCGATACCGCCGGCACGGCTCCCGGAGCGGGAATCGACCTGGAACCGGACAGCGCGGATGAGAGGCTGGTGAACTGTGTCATTCGGAATTGCATCATGGAGAACAACGAGGGCCACGCCATTCTGGTTTATCTCAAGCCGCTTACGAGCCAAAGCGAGCCGGTTTCCGTTCGGTTCGAGAACTGCCTATCCCGCATGGGGCATTCCGCCGGGCTTCCACCGGAAACCTTCAAGGACTATGGGCGAATGGGCTGGGCGGGGATGGCGGTCGGCGCGGTGAAAGATGACGGCCCGAAGGGAACGGTGGAGTTCATCAACTGCACGGCGGAGAACACCGGCAAAGAAGGCGCAAAAGTGTTCGACAAATCCGCCGAGAATGTGCGAGTCCGCTTTGTCAATTGCAGATGGAAGAACTGCTGGATTTCGCGGCACAGCGATGATGGCGGTCCGCGTGTGCCGCTCCTGATCCACCTGCGCCAGAGCGATATCACCGAAAAGCACGGCGGTGTGGAGTTTGTGGATTGCTCGGTCTATGACGAGGTCTATCGTCCGGTGTTGTGGGCCTTGGAGGACAAGAGCAGTTTCGGTGTCCGGGACCTGGTCGGCTCCATCACCGTGTACAGTCCGCACGATCCGCGAATGCAACTCGGAGCGAATGCGAAGGATGTCGATTTGAAGTTGAAGAAGGCGGGAGAATAAAACCAGAGGCTCTATTTCGCGGGTTCGCGCAGGCGGTCGTTCTCGTCCTGCAGTATCTTCACCTGCATGTTCAGTTCATCAACCTGCTGCTGGTATTGTTCCTTGATCGCTGAAATGTCTTTCTGGTGGGTTTCCTGAAGGTCTTGAATGCGCTTTTCGTACTGTTCGATGGTGGCCTTGAAGTCATCCACGGTCATTTTCTCGCCCGCTTCGCTGGACAGAAGGTTTCGGAAAATCCCCTTGTCCGGCAGCACAAAACCGCCGTTGACCAGGACCCAGCCGATAATCATCAGCGCCAGGATGGTCAATCCCCCGAACAGGACAATCCACTTGCCGGAGGATGGGGCCGGAACGTCTCTGTCCTGGGAGCGGGAACGCGAACGAGCCACTTTCTATTCCCCCTTTGCCTGGGTTTCATCCAGATCGAAATGGAACTCGTGTCGATCCGTCACCGTGAATGGAAGAATGGTCACAAAGAAATCGAGCGGAATCCACAGGTGCTTGGGAGCCTCGATGTCGATCACATACTTGCTGGGGGGATGCCCCTCCCGGACGAAGGTCACCGTATGCTCGCCGTACCAGGCCACATCAATGGTTGTCGGGGTCTTTTCCGGTAAAAGGCGGGTGTCGTAATAGACCTCGGCTCCGGGGGGAGTCGATTCGATCAGTGCCACGGTTTTCAGGCAGCCCCCGAATGCGAGAAGAACCACCACCATCATGGGCAATAAGAATCTGCGAACCACGATATCCTCCAAAGTCCGGTCCGGTTTCCACGCTACGCACAGGAGCGTACCTTGGGAATGGCCAATAGTCAAAGCCGGTGGATTGGACTGCCGACCGGATTGTCCGCGCATAGGATTCTCGAAATCCGACGGGACTGCGCGTTGACGGGAGAGGGGATACCTGCTTATACTAATATGCTACTCTGCAGTGCTTTGTGTGACTTAACTGCAGCGGAACAACCCGATTTTCTTCGCGCGGGGGGCTTGGATTATCCCCGATGATATTCGGGTGGGAACCTGGAAGGACAGACAGCATCTCCGTGCGCCTTATCGATCGATCCAGCCCCAGAAAGTATTACCTCCAGCTGGTGGAGAGCGTCAGCCTTGCGATCAGCTCCGGCGAAATCCATGAGGGCGATAAACTCCCGACCGAGGAAGAACTGTGCCGTCAGCATTCGGTGAGTCGCGCAGTCGTGCGGGCCGCGATGCAGGAACTGGCGCGGCAGGGAATGATTATCAAGATCGCGGGCAAGGGAACTTTTGTGCAGCGGGCCGCCAAGATCGACGAGATCGTGCTGCGGACCCTTCTTACGGAACGGGTGCTGGATTACGGCCTGGAATGGACCACGGAAGTGGTCCAGAAAATGATGGTGACCCCGCCATCCGATATTGCCCAGCTGTTTTCCGCCGAGAAAGCCGGGCAGGTGTTCAAGACGGCCCGTCTTCGACTGGTGCAGGGGACCCCGGTTCTCCTGGAGACCTCGTACGTATCGGCGGATCTCTGTCCGGGACTGGCCCTGGAGGATCTGCGCGTCAACTCGTTCTTTGAGTTGCTGCTTCATCGGTATGGTGTGCCCATTGCACGCACGGCAGACTCGTTTGCCACCACCACTCTGGAGCAGCATGAGGCCAAATTACTTCGGAAAAAAGCCGGACAAACGGTTTTGCTGATGGATCGGATCGTCTACACTACCGGAGACCGGGTGGCTGCGTTCATCCGGATTCTGAATGGAAGCGACGAGTATCGAATTACCATTCAGAATTTTCATGCATAGCGGACTTGCAGGCCGGGCAATTCCAGACAGGTAGATTCCCGTCCGGATTGGAGAACTCGTCATGGATCTCTTTCTCGACAATCAACCCCTCTCTGTCCTAGAAGACGGCGAAGCCACGGTTCGGGATGTCATCAACCGTGTGTCCGACGATCTGAAAGGGCGGAACCGCGTGGTGTGTGAGGTGTATGTGGATGAGGTCGCCCAGGGGGATTGGCAGAACGATCCGTTTGCGGAACAGCACATCGGGGAGATCGGCTGCCTGCG
>JAKPYU010000243.1 GCA_029568995.1 Candidatus Omnitrophota bacterium
ACATAGTTGTACAGGATCTCCTGGCCGATTTCACCACCCGGATCGTTCGGGGATGCCCAGTCGGAAATGACAAGTCGTGCGGTTTCTCCGGTTGCCTTGAACATGACCCGGTGATGATTAAACCAGGCCGGTCCGTTCTCGAACGGCAGTTGGGGATGCGACCAGGAACTGGACACCGGAATACTGTGATAACCACCCTGCGGGATGATCTCCGCGCCCTCAACGACTAACGAAACCGCGTGCTGCTTTTTCTCCGAGCGCCCATGAATGACGTCCTGGTAATCCGCCGTGATGAGTTGTACCGTGTAGACATTTCCCGGAACGAGCTGTTGAACTTCCTGGGAAACGATGTTTGGACGTTCGGTTTGCCGTTTGGTCCACAAATAGGTATTCCCGGCAGGCTCGTCCGGATACTCTCCCCGATGCCAGTAGCGATTTTCAATTTGCGCGTAGCGTTCGAGATATCCGGCTTTTATGCTGTCAGTGGAAGCCGGTTCGGACTGCCATCCATCCAGCTCATGGAAGAAATCGGGATTCTGAATATGCGGCAGCATGTAGGTCCACCCGAAGCGGCTTGAGAGCAGGTCTGTCGCGCCCTCAATGCAGTAATGACGGTACAGGACGCTTTCCCAGCGTAGTATTTCTTCACTAGCCGCGCCGGAGTACCACCAGTGAACGCCGAATAGTCCGTCAAATTCCGCGTGGGTGGCCAGGTATTGCATCTGCATGTCCATCCAGACTTTGTAGTTGACCTCCGGCTGCACATCCAGGTCCGGGCCGGTGGCGAAAATGCCGAGTACGAGCACCATTTGTTTTTCGCAACCGGGAAAAGTGGCGCGCCATTTCGCCATTTCCTTTCCGAGTAATCCCTCCATGAACGTCTCGGCTTCCGGCAGAGTCGGCATTTCGTGATGGTACCGTTCCCAGGCCATGTAGAATCCGGCATCGAAGACCGTGCGCACCAGTTGGCGGGTTTCCGGGCGGCTGTACATACCTGGCCCACCGCAGTAGGCGTAAAACGCCTGCCCGGTTCCCCGCGCTTTCTCTCCCAGAAGACGCATTCCCTCAATCCACGCGGGATAAAGCGGGTGCTGACGGCCCTGAAACTCATCGGCGATCAGACCGGAAAGGCGGGGGTCCTGAAATCCCGGATTCTTGTACCAGTAGTCGAATGCCTTGGGGCCGGTGAGATCTTTATCGTGAGGGAGACTGGCATACGAGATGAATTTTCGCCCGCTTCCGGTCCATTCATCAATAACCTGACTCGCCCCATCGGGGAATCCCACGACGGTGTTTACGCTGGAAAGGACGTGCTCTTTCAACCAGGGCCAGCTGAACTCGCCCAGTTCGGGGAAACGTGGTTCCTGCGGAAACCGCACATAGTGTGTTTCCGGCATGGCTCGAACAACGAACGATTTCACTTTCGTTTTACCGGCGCTTTGGACAGTGAGGCAATGTTCGCCTTCGGGCAGCAGTCGCATTGTCTCGACTGGCCCGGTGGATTCGCCATCGCTTTTGAGGAGGGCTTTTTCCTGCAGGAGGATGTCTACGGCGATTTTGCTACCCGTGGCATCAAGCGCCATATAAATCCAGCCGTTCCTGGGATTGGTGAATACGATCTCGTCGTTGTTCTCGGCTGTGAACGACTCGATGCGAAGGAGTTCGCTTACCAGGTTGTTCAGCCGCTTTGCCGGTGCCGCGTCACAGACCGGGGCGATAAGAAGGAGGGTGGCGGATATCAGGATAAAATGGGCTGCTCTCAGTGTGCGCATGAAGAGGACTCCTTGTTGATTTGCAACTCTTGAGACAAATCGCGTCACAGCCGATCCTTGCCGTCGGTAAGCCAATCCAGGGTGAAGAATGCGAGGGCGATTGTTTCGTAGGGTTCCTTCTCGCCGCATTCGAACAGGCAGCCGATTCTGCCGTCGGGAGTGACCACCAGGTCGGAATAAGCGGAAGGGCCGGGCCAGAGAGTCTTTGCCACAGGCCAGGACTCGCACTCATCGTAGCTCAGGCGAACTGTGAGATTCTCGCGGCGGACGCTTGCGGGATTCGAGAACAGAACGCGGTTTTTCCCGTGGGTCTTTTCCGTGCTCAGGCGAATTACACTTGCCTGGCAGACCGGCTCGACCAGCGTTTCATCCTCTGCCACCGGAGACCAATGGACTCCCCGGTCGCGACTGATGGACCAGGCCCGTCGATTGGTTCCGCGATAATTGCGCATATTCAAATACAGTCCGCCATCGGCGAGTTCGACCACGGTGGATTCATCGGTCCAGCCATCCTGGATTCCCTCGATTTGCCAGGTTTTGCCCCCATCATCGCTGACAATGATATGGGAGTGCATGTCGCTGTTAGCGTTCGATGTGGTGTGATCGCACGGCGCAACAAGCCTTCCATCTGCCATCTGGATTCCGTGGCACGGCCCCGTCGCATACCAGCGCCAACCGGGTTTGCGGACCTGGTCGCTGATCTCCACCGGCGCACTCCAGGTGATTCCGTCATCGGTACTGGTGGTGATCCACGGGGAGCGCGGCGGCGCGGTTCCGTTGCTGATCTGTTCCTGGTTGATTGTACCGAGATTCTTGGTCAGAAGCAGGACAATGGTTCCGGTCCGCCTGTCCACGATGGGGCACGGATTCCCGCAGGTATTCCCGTCATCGTCCACAATCACCTGTACGGTTTCCCAGGTGTTGCCGTTATCGAGACTTCGGCGCATCAGGAGGTCGATATCCCCGGAATCGCTCCGGCTTCCTTTTCGGCCTTCGCAGAACGCAAGCAGCGTCCCCTTTTCGGTGACAGCCAGCGCGGGAATGCGGTATGTGTGATACCCGTCTTTGCCGGATTCGAATAATTTGATCAGGCGAATGGCCGGATCGGCCATTGTGCTCGCGGAGATTGCCAGGAGCATCGAAAACAGCAGACACGATTGACGCACGATGAGGACCTCCATAGGGGGCAGAGATTTTTGAGGATTGTAGCATGGTGGAATGAAGACCCTCACCCCGACCCTCTCCCGGAGGAGGGAGAGGGAGTAAGAAAAGGAACGGATGGGAAATTTGGCCATGGGAGGTCAAGAGTCTCTGGGCCAAATAAAAGGTGACAAGATGCTTGTCATTCCCGATATGGATGATGTACAATAGGGTGTTTCGATTGGGAGACCAGGATTCTGCGGCACTGTCCCGGAGGAAAACCATGCAGATTGAGAAGGTCGACAAAGGAAACACCGTGATTTTGAGATTGACCGGCCGCGTGGGATTTGAGGATGTCTCCACGCTGCAGACCACCCTGCATCGTCTGATCGCGAAAGGCAAAACCCGATTTTTGATTGATTGTCAGGATATGGACAGTCTGGACAGTTCCGCTCTCGCGACCTTTTTAAGCACCTACAAGCGAATCAAGAACGGTGAGATCGCCTTTGTGCACCTGTCTCCGCATGTGGATCGTGTGTTCCGGGAGACGCATCTGGACCAGGTGTTTCCGATTTATACCTCCACTGAGGATGCGATGGCGACCTTGGGCAGTGTATGAACGGAAAGGTTTGGAAGAACGATTTTTGACGGACTCTTTTGGAACGTTAGATTTTCTTTTAGAATACTGATTGAAAATGTGATGACGGAGACGAGTACGGTTGGTTGGGCCGACAGAGAAGAAAGGCCGTGGCTGAGAGCCTTTCCCGGAACCCGGCAACAGGAAAACCCCTCCCGAGCAGCGCACCGAACCCGATCAAATCGGCAGTAGGCTGCGACGGCAGAGTCCGGCCGTATAAGAGGACGGGGCATGGCAGTGCCCGCCGAGTGGGCCGGTGGTGAGAACCACCGACCAATGAAGGTGGAACCACGGAAGCTCCGGCTTTCGTCCTTCGGACGGACCGGGGCATTTTTATTTTTGAGCCTGGACGGAATCGAAAACAGATTCGTGTGTTTCGGAAAGGAGAGCACGGCAATGCCGAACGCACAGCAAACACAGACGGATCGGGATGATCTCTGGAAACTGCGCCATTCCGCCGCGCATGTCATGGCGCAGGCGGTTCAGCGTGTCTTTCCGGAAGCGAAATTCGCCATCGGGCCTCCGGTTGAGGATCCACCGGGATTCTACTACGACATGGAACTGCCTCGGTCCCTGACCACGGACGATCTTGCGGAAATCGAAACGCACATGCAGGAGATTGTCCGGGAGAACCATCCCTTTGTGCACGAGGAATGGGATCGGGAAACGGCGCTCGACTTTTTCGGGAAGCGCAGCCAGACCTATAAACTGCGCCTGATCGAGGAGAAAGCCGAGGAAACCGCCGGGGATACGGTCCATGTTTTCCACAGCGGCGAGTTTACCGATCTCTGCAAGGGACCGCATGTCGCCTCAACGGGAGAGTGTGCGCATTTCAAGCTGCTCTCGGTTTCTGCCGCCTACTGGAAAGGCGATGCCAAAAACGAGCAACTTCAGCGTCTCTACGGGACGGCGTGGAAGACAAAAGAAGACCTGGATTCCTACCTGCATCAGCGAGAGGAAGCGCAGAAACGCGATCACCGCAAACTGGGCAAGGAACTTCTGCTGTTCGAGCAGCATCCGGTTGCCCCAGGCGCGTTTTTCTGGCTGCAGAAAGGAACCGTTCTCTATAACATTCTCTCGGAGAAATCCCGGCGATTCCACCTGCGCCAGGGCTACATGGAAGTTCGTACTCCGCTGGTCTATGAGAAAACGCTGTGGCAGACCTCCGGGCACTGGGAATACTACCAGGAGGACATGTTCACCTTCGAGCAGGGCGGACAGGTATTCGGGCTGAAACCGATGAACTGCCCCGGACACATGCTGATGTACAAGAGCGCGAAACACAGCTACCGCGATCTGCCCTATCGGTATGCGGACCAGGGGATTCTCCACCGAAACGAGCTGGCGGGAGTGCTCGGCGGATTGACCCGGACACGCCAGTTCTGTCAGGACGATGCTCATATCTTCTTGGCGGAGGCTCAGATCGAAGAGGAAATCGGCAGAATCCTTCAGATGGTCCATCGGATCTATACGCCGTTCGACTTGCCCTACTGGGCGAAACTCTCGACTCGCAATCCCGAAAAGGCGATGGGCGAACCGGCCCTGTGGGATCGCGCGGAGAGTGCACTGGAAGGCGCGATGAAAGCGCACGGCATGTCGTATGAGATCCAACCGAACGAGGCAGCGTTTTACGGTCCGAAGATCGACTTCCAGGTTCGGGATGCCATCGGAAGAATCTGGCAGCTCGCGACGGTTCAGCTCGACTTCAATCTTCCCGAACGATTCGATTTGACCTATGTTGACGCAGACAATTCCGAAAAACGTCCCGTGGTGATCCATCGCGCCATTTTCGGCAGTTTTGAACGATTCATCGGCATTCTGATCGAGCACTACGAAGGCAAGTTTCCGGTGTGGTTGTCGCCGGTTCAGGTCAAGGTTCTGACGGTGAGTACGCCCTCGGTGGAGTATGGACGGAAAGTGTTCGAAAAGATCCAGCAATCTGGGGTTCGGGTCGAAGCGGACTTGGGAGATGAGAAAATCGGTGCCAAAATCCGAACGGCGCGTCTGGAACGTGTGCCGTACATGCTGGTGATCGGTCAGAAAGAAGAGGAATCGGAGACGGTGTCCGTTCGCGGGCGGGAGACAGGCGATGAAGGCCCGCAGCCGTTGCAGGCGTTTATTGAGCGGGTTCGAAAAGAGGGCGAAATGGAGTTTTAGGTTGGGCAATGTAGATCACAGGCTGGGAACCGAAGCCCCCACCCCGGCCCTCCCCGTGAACGGGGAGGAAGCAGAAATTCCTCCCCCCGTTTACGGGGGGATTAAGGGGGGTGGCATCCTGCCGGCGAAGCCGTCGCACGGGCGTCTCGCCCATGATTCTTGATACAGCACATCAACATCTTCGGACAGGAGGAATAGGACATGCCGCGTAAGAGAACGTATGGACGAAGAGATTTCATGAAGATCACTGGACGATCAGCCCTGCTATTGGGGCTGGCTCCAATGATCGTGTCCAACCGGGTTCTGGCGCAGAACAAGGACTCGGCCCTGGATACGATTGTTGTGGGGGTTGTCGGACTGGGTTGGAGAGGAATGGACCTGCTGCATGATGCGTTCCGGTGCAAGGAACTGCAGGTGGCGGCGGTTGCGGATGTGGACCGATCTTTCCTGCTGAGAGGCATGAAAGAATGCGATGATTTTTACGGGGTCGAGCGAAAGGAAATTCAGGGAGAGGGCGGCAGCGGGCGACTGGCTCCCAAAGTCCCCAAGCAGGTGGATGGATATGAAGACTACCGCCGCATACTGGACCGCAGCGATATTGACGCGATGATTATCGCCGTGCCGGATCACTGGCATGGCCTGATTGCGGTTGACTCCTGCGAGGCGGGCAAGGATGTGTACTGCGAGAAACCGCTGAGCCTGGCCATTGAGCAGGGGCGGAGAATGGTACGTGCGGCCCGCACGAACAACCGCATCTTTCAGGTCGGCAGTCAGCAGCGGTCCAACGACAAGTTTCGCCTCGCGTGCGAATCGGTCCGCAGCGGACGCATCGGGAAACTCTTGAGAATCGACGTCTGCATCGGCGGAGCGCCGCAGCGAACGGCGGTTCCCGACGAGCCGATTCCACCCGGACTGAACTGGGATTTCTGGCTGGGACCGGCCCCCTTTGTTCCGTACAACCCGGAGCGCGCGCGCGTGAATTTCCGCTGGTTCTTCGACTATTCCGGCGGAATGGTCACGGACTGGGGCGCACATCACCTCGATATTGCCCAATGGGGCCTCGGCACGGATCTCACCGGTCCGCGATTTGTCGAGGGCACCGGCGAAACGTCTCCCGGTTTCTACGAGACTCTGACCTCCTGGGATGTCACGTTCACCTATGCAAACGGAATTCCCATCCATTTCTACAATGGCGAGCACGGCATTACGTTCTTCGGAGAGAAAGGCCAGGTTTTTGTGAAACGGGGTGAGATCAAGGCGACTCCCGACGAGATCATCGCAGAGCCGATCCGATCCGATGAAGTGCGGCTGTACAAGAGTGACGATCACATGCAGAACTGGGTAGACTGCATGAAGTCCCGCCAGTTGCCAATCACCGATGTGGAGATCGGGCATCGGTCCGTGACGTTATGTCACCTGGCAAATATCGTCGGTAAGCTGAAGCGGAAATTGGAATGGGATCCCGACAAGGAGATGTTTGTGCATGACCGAGAGGCGAACCAACTTCTTGAGCGGCCGATGCGTGAACCCTGGCATTTCTGATCGGCTGTCTTGAGACGTTGTGCGGTTTTTGTTAGAGAATCCACAAGGGGCCGGTTCTTGAGTTTGTCGGACGACCGGCCCCTTTTCATGGTATCGGGACGAATAGGACCGGATACCCGGAAAGGTTGGTTTGGTGGACCCATTACGTTGGCAACCGCTTCTTTCGCGACCCGCCGAGGGACGTCATGCTTTTGTGCGCGCGCTCGTGAGCCGATATCCGGGGCTGATTGACCCGCTCACGGAGGCGATGGCGTACCTCGACCGGATCGAGGTCGCGGGAGATTCGCAGAGCGGTTATTGGGTTCGTGTGGTGGAGGAGGAAGACGAGCGGATGCTGCTGCCGACGGATCGCCTGGAGGATCGTCGTGCGGCGCAGGTGGGGGCTCTTCGAAGAGCGGTGACAGGGGGTGCACGCCTGGTGATTCTGGCAGGAGTCGGGATCGGGGATGTGTGTCGTGAGATCCTGAGCCTGGGGGGAGAATATCCGAATGTGGGATTCCTGATTGTCGAGCCGGAGTTGGTGCGTATCCTGATTGCCGCCACGCTGTTCGACCTGGTTTCCCTTGCACAGTCCGAGAATACCCTGTGGGCGTTGGGTCGGAATGCGATGGATGAAATGGTGTCCATCTGCCGCAAAAACTACCTGTATCTTGTTCCGCCGGAGAAATCCGCGTACATGCTGGGCGTGATCCCTCATGATGCCCAGGAAGCCGGACAGTACAGCGCCCTGGTTTCCTCGCTGTCGCAGACGCTTCGGCCCGATCAGGATGCGTTTGACCGTGCCGTGGATCAGTTCATGAATCGCCGCTTCCAGTCTCGTGGACTCGTCTGGTCGTATCATTCTCCCAAAGCCTATATCCACCTGCCGCTGTTGAGAGCCTTGCTGAGAGGATTCGAGGAGCGGGGCTGGCGGACCTGCTGCGAGCTGGTCAAAGAGGATTTCGCCGCCGGCCTTCGCCTTGCGGCATCCATGATCCGGTCGGTTCCCGATCTTTATCTGTTCTTGAACGGGCCGTCTTCGGCTTTTCTGAGAGAAGCGGGAATTTCGCCCAGTGCGGAACGGGATATCGCGCGGTTTCGGGCGATCTGGATTGTGGACGATTTGACCGCATCGGGCACGGAGGACCCCCAAATGGGGTATTCGCACTGGGACCACGTTTTCTGTGCGGACCGGACATACATTCCGGCAATGCAGGGATGCGGTGCGAGACGGGTTGTGTTTCTGCCTGCGGCGGCAGCGGTCATGCGGAGGGGATCCCCACGCAAGGACTGGAGTTCTCCTATTTCCTATGTCGGCAGCATCCAGAATATGGGTCCATATCTCAGTCGGTTATCCGACCGGTCGCGGACCTGCCTGCATCGCATTTCGCAGCGGAAAGACCAGGAGCGGCGTATTCCATTCCAGCAGATCCTGCACGATGAGGCTCCCCCCCAGTCCATTGTCGAGGAGATGCGCCAGGTTGCCGGTGAGTACCATGCGACCACACCGAAAGGTTTCGAGAATCCCGACCGCATCCTGCATTTCTTCCTTTATGTGGCGGCGACCTTTCTGCAGCGGAAACGGATTGTGGAATGCCTGCTCCCCCATGGTTTGAAGGTCTTCGGTCCTGAAAGCTGGCTGGAGATCCTGCCCCCGGAATATCGCAACCGATTCTACGGCCCGGTTCCGTTTGAGCAGGTCGCGGATGTGTATGCCTCCGCCGACTTGTCGCTGAATATCCATAGCTACCAATGCCCGACCTGTCTGAACTCGCGCGATTTCGATGTAATCATGGCTGGGGGATGCCTCTTGGCGGATTGGGTGGAGGATTTCAGTCGCGGATTCTTTGAGGATGAAAAAGAGGTGGCCCTGTTCCGATCTCACGCGGAGTTGCCGGACTTGGTAAAGGCGCTGTCTTCCATGCCCGATCACCGCGATGCAATGAAAGTCGCTGCGCGGGACCGATTGCTGCGGGAACATACTTACGCGCACCGGGCGGGGGTGATTTGTGAGGCGTTGGGGATTGAGTGATGCGGATCTGTGATCCGCCCCATGTTCCGAAAATAAACCCCTGGCAATGAATTTTTTTCCTCTGTTCTACGTATAGATAGAAATAGTGAGCATCCCTCCGGCGAGGCCGGTGATTGGGGTAAAGAAAGTCTGGGAGAGGTTCCTCCCCCGAAGATCGGGGGAGGTAAGGTGGGGGTTGACCGGATAGCAGGAGGAATCACCCTCCCCCGTCCGTGCTTGTCCGTGTCCGTCCGTGCCCCGTCCCGTCATCGCGAGCGCGACTCCGGCGGAGCCGGTGATTGGGACCAAGAAAGCATCGTGTCTCGGGCGATAGGCGAAGGACTGTAAGGCTCGCACAGATTCCTCCCCCGAAGATCGGGGGAGGTCAGGTGGGGGTT